>JAFQQU010000223.1 GCA_017410445.1 Clostridia bacterium
CCTCCCAGCTCTCCGGCGGACAGAAGCTGGGCATCGCCATCGTGCGCGCGCTGGCGATGAATCCGCAGGTCATGCTCTTCGACGAGCCCACCTCCGCGCTCGACCCTGAAATGGTCGGCGAGGTTCTGGACGTCATGAAGCAGCTGGCCCGCGAGGGCATGACGATGATCGTCGTCACCCATGAGATGGGCTTCGCGCGCGAGGTCAGCGACCGCGTGCTCTTCATGGACGAGGGCATCATCCTCGAGGAAAACACCCCCGAGCAGCTCTTCTCCAACCCCCAGAATCAGCGCACGCAGGACTTCCTGCGCAAGGTGCTCTAACCCTCAGGGCCGCCCGGTTCACCGCCGGACGGCCTTTTTCCATCCCCTGCGCGCATGCTCAGCAAAAAAACCGGCCTGTCTGACGGAATGGATCCGCCGGGCAGGCCGGTTTATTATGTCTTTTATGCTGTTATTCGCCCTTGAGCGTATTCAGGCCGTGCTTCACGCGCTCGCTCTCCTCGGCGCGCTTGGCGTTGTTGAAGCGGTCCAGCGTGCCGACCAGATAGCCGGTGATGCGGCGGATGCGCTCAAACTTGTGGTTCTCCTCAGCGCGGCCGCACTGCGGGCAGTGGTCGCCGATGATGCCGTTGTAGCCGCAGACCGGGTCGCGGTCAACCGGGTGGTTGATCGAGCCGTAGCCGATGCCGCACTCCTTCATGTGGCGTACGACGCGCTCAAACGCCTCCAGGTTCTGCGCGGTGTCGCCGTCCAGCTCAACGTAGGTAATGTGGCCCGCGTTGGTCAGCTCATGATAGGGAGCCTCCAGACGGATCTTCTCAGCCGCGGAGATGTTGTAGTATACCGGGATGTGGAAGCTGTTGGTGTAGAACTCGTGGTTGGTAACGCCCTCGATCTTGCCGTACTTCTCGCGGTCGATCTTGACGAAGCGGCCGGACAGGCCTTCCGCCGGGGTCGCCAGCAGGGAGAAGTTCATGCCGGTCTTCTCGCTGTATTCGTCCATGCGGCGGCGCATATGGCCCACGATCTCCAGACCCAGGTTCTGCGCGCGCTCGCTCTCGCCGTGATGCTCGCCGATCAGCGCCTTCAGCGTCTCGGCAAGGCCGATGAAGCCGACGGACAGCGTGCCGTGCTTGAGCACCTCGCGGACCTCGTCGTCCCAGCCCAGTTTCTCGCTGTCCAGCCAGACGCCCTGACCCATCAGGAAGGGGAAGTTGTACACCTTCTTGTGCGCCTGAATCTCAAAGCGCTCCAGCAGCTGATCCGCCGTCAGGTCGATCATGCGGTCCAGCTCCTTGAAGAACAGGTCGATATCGCCGTTTGCATTGATGGCGATGCGCGGCAGGTTGATCGAGGTGAAGCTCAGATTGCCGCGGCGGTTGGTGATCTCCTTGCTCTTGTCATGGGTGTTGCCAATGACGCGGGTGCGGCAGCCCATGTAGGCAATTTCGGTCTCGGGATGACCGGGCTTGTAATACTTCAGGTTGAACGGCGCATCCTGGAACGAGAAGTTCGGGAACAGGCGCTTCGCGGAAACGCGCATGGCCAGCTTGAACAGATCGTAGTTCGGATCGCCCGGATTGTAGTTGATGCCTTCCTTCACGCGGAAGATCTGAATCGGGAAAATCGGCGTCTCACCGTGGCCCAGGCCCTGCTCGGTGGACAGCAGCAGGTTGCGCATGACCATGCGGCCCTCGGGAGAAACGTCCATGCCGTAGTTGATCGAAGAGAAGGGAACCTGAGCGCCGGCGCGGGAGTTCATGGTGTTGAGGTTATGAACCAGCGCTTCCATGGCCTGGAAGGTGGCGCGATCGGTTTCGGCAACCGCCTTCTTGTGAGCGAATGCCTGAACGCGCTCGATATCGCTCTCCTGAACGCCCAGCTCGATCAGCTTGCCGCGCTCGGCCGCCTGATACGCCTCGTTCTGAACCAGCGTGGAGGTAATTCCCTGCGCCTTCAGCTCGTCCGTGTAGGCCGCGACCAGCTTGTCCGCCTCGTCGATGCCGCAGGTCAGCTCGACCGCGCGGATCATGTTGTCGCGATAGCGCTTGATGAAGGTCTTCTTGACGCCCTCGGCCATCGAGTAGTCGAAGTTCACGACCGACTGGCCGCCGTGCTGGTCGTTCTGGTTGGCCTGAATGGCGATGCAGGCCAGCGCGGAATAGCTGCTGATGTCCATCGGCTCGCGCAGGTAGCCCTTGCCGGTGGAGAAGCCGCCGTGGAACAGGTCGAGCAGGTCGATCTGGCAGCAGGTGGTGGTCAGGGTCAGGAAGTCCATGTCGTGGATGTGGATATCGCCCCGGCGATGCGCGTCGGCATGATCCGGCTTGATGATGAACATCTGATTGAACTGCTTCGCGCCCTCGGAGCCGTACTTCAGCATCGCGCCCATGGCGGTGTCGCCGTCGATGTTGGCGTTCTCGCGCTTGATGTCGCTTTCCTTGGCCGCGGTGTTGGTGATGTCGTCGTAGATGCGCATGAGGCGCGTGTTCATCTCGCGGACGCGGCTGCGCTCGGCGCGGTAGAGAATATAGCTCTTGGCCGTGCGCACATAGCCGTGCTCGATCAGAACGCGCTCAACCGTATCCTGAATATCCTCAACATTCGGAATGTCCAGCGCCTCGTTCTTGTTCAGCTCCTCTACAACCTGCTCCGTCAGCTTCCGGGCCGTCGCTTCGGACTTCGCGCTGCCGCTCGCCTGAAACGCTTTCATGATCGCCGCGGTAATCTTCGCCTCGTCAAAGCTGACCTCCCGCCCGTCGCGCTTGATGATGGTATCCGTCATGATGAAAAGCACCTCCGGTCGTGTCTTTCGTGTTTTCTCTGTCTGTGCCGTCCGCCGCCCGTACGATGCTGCGCCGGACAATTCCGCTATCACATGAAAAGAGCAGGCGCCCCGATGCGCCCGCTCCGCTAAAATCGAGTACAGACCACATTATATTGTGGTTCCGCGGTTTTGTCAATACAATTCATAGTGTCCATTGGACATTTTACACTTTGTTCTATGCGCGCCTGAGCGCGCAGCAGAAACCGCTAACTATTGTATTGCAGCAAGCGGCTTCTGTCAATGCCCTCCCGGAACTTTTGTAGAAATCTAACATAGCTACAAAATATTGTTGAGCTGGGGCCGCTCCTCTTCGTACAGATGCCGGATCGCCTCGCCCAGCATCGCCATGGAGCGATTGAAGTCGTCCAGATCCCCGGCTTCGAGATTTGCATCCCCCTCGATGATCAGCCCGGCGATCTCATGAAGCATGTCGTGCGGCACAAGCACGGCCAGCTCCTGCTCCCACCGGCTCCACGCCTCCGCCATCCCGCGCAGCCGCTCCCGCGCCTCATGCGGTCGGTCCGCATCGATCAGCTCCAGCACTTCCATCCGCATGCCGTCGATTTCAACCGTCGCCCGCTCGATGCGGGTCAGCGAGAAACAGCAGATGCAGCCGGCCAGGAGCGCCACCGCCAGCATGGAAACGAGCGTCATCCTCATTCACCACTTCACCTCCCCCGCGGCGATTGCCTGAAACTGCATGATATTCCCCTCCCGGTCCTGAAGGGTCATCCGCCCCTGCGTGTCGATGCTGCAGAGAAACACGTTTTTTCTGTCCGTTCCCCGATCGGCCAGCGTCCGGTCGAGCCACTTCTCCTCCAGCTGCGCCGTCGTCAGGTTATGAATCTGCACGCGCCCGTCCATAATCAGAATCATCGGCATGCCCTCGTAGCCCGGCGCGAGGTTCATCTCCTCCGCCGTGGGCGGCCGGCGCCTGGAATCCGGAAATGCGGTGATCGTTCCGTTGGCCTCCATCACCGCCGTGCCCGCCTCAGCCGGATCGAGAATGCCCGCCATCCTCAGCCCCTCCATGAGGTCGGACACGGTCAGACACAGCCGCTTCAGCTCCTTCTGCTGGATGACGCCCCGCGAGATGATGACCGACGGCTTGCCCGAAATCAGCGCGCGCAGACGGTCCGAGCGCAGGCTCAGAAGCGTGATCAGCGCATGGACGATATACAGCGCCGCCACCGGCAGAACGCCGTGCAGAAGCGGCGTGGAGACGTCGCTCATGGGCGTGGCGACGAGGTTTGCAATCAGCATCACCATGACAAACTCATAGGGCTGAAACTGCCCCAGCTGCCGCTTGCCCATCGCGCGCATGGTGACAACCAGCAGAAAATACAGGATGATCGCCCGGATCAGGATGCTCGTCACTTTGAAAATGCCTCCTTTTTCCTTAGAAAAGGATTAGTATTGTGTGCATTTTAAGGAAAAGCATACTGATGCGCTTGATAAATCGTCCGGTCTTGGCTATACTAGAGATGTGGACTGATCCACAGGCAGCGGCCGCGCATACCGCTGGCCGCTTTAGAATACGATATCATATCAAAAGAAGGAGTGATCCCATGGCGTTTTTTGATGAACTCAAAAAGCAGATGTCGGGCGTAGCAGCCGGCGCACAGAAGGCCGCCGAGATCGCGCGGCTTCAGCGCCAGGTTAATCTGAAGCAGGAGGAGTTCGACGATCTCTTCAAGGAGATCGGTCAGCTCTACTACACCTGCCACAAGCGCGGCGAGCAGCCGGGCGAGGAAATGGACGGCAAGTGCGCCAAGGTAGACAGCCTGGCTGCCGAAATCGAAGGCCTGAAGCTCAAGCTGGACGACATCAAGCAGATCCGCCGCTGCACTGCCTGCGGCAGCGTTCAGAACAACGAAAGCAAGTTCTGCGCCAACTGCGGAGCCAAGCTGGAAGAGCGCGTTGCTCCCACGGAAGAGCCCGAAGAAACTCCCGCCGAGGAGACCGAAGCCCCCGCGGAAGAAACTTCCGAAGACATCGTCAAGAGCGTATTCATCAACTGGCCCGAGGCCAAGACCGAAGCGGCTGAAGAATCCGCTGCCGAAGAGAAGGAAGAAGCGGGCGAAGACGCCGAATAATCCCCATACGCGCACGGCGCGGACAGGAGGCAAATGCTTCCCGTCCGCGCCGTTTTTCATTTTCTGTTTTGCGATTAAGCGCCTACATACAGGCTTCCGCCCACGCCGATGACCGCTTCCTGTTCAAACCTCACGCCGTCCGCCGTCTTCGTGAAGGAGACAGCCTCTCCGTCGATCTCGGCCTCTTTGACGTCCACCGCCGTTACGAATTCCTTCAGCCCGATTTCTCCCTCGACGACCGTCAGCCTGGCCCGGTCCTTATCAATCTCTACAGTGCCCCATGCGCCTTCCAGCGACCAGAAGAACTTGCCCGTGCCCTTCAGCGGCATAAAGCCCATCTTCTTGTCGGGCATGTCGTAGCGGATGCCCGAATAGATCAGCATCAGCGCAAAGCTGGCCATGCTGCGCGCATAGTTCGAGCCGCATTCCATCTCGTTCCACGGGTTTCTGCGGTATCCGTCGTAGCGGTCGCGCACCGCTTTGACCATCTCAAGGCCTTCCTTCTCAAAGCCGCGCGCGATCAGATGCGTCGCCGCCTGATACTCAAAGCCGTGCATGGTCTCCTCTGCGTACGGAACCGGCACGATCGGCTTTCTCACATAGTCCGGCCACTCGCAGATGACCGTGCCCGCCTCGTCGTTCAGGCCGTAAATGCGGCAGGGGTTGGCGTGCGCGCGCAGCTCGGGATAGAAGTTGTGCTTATAGATCGCCTGAAGCGCCGAGGCCACCTTCTCCCCGTCCAGCACCTCGCCCAGGCCGCTCATGTCGCTCATCCACTGAGCCAGCACCTGATCGATGCCGCAGCCCTCGCCGATCTGATACTTGAGCTCCTGCGTCTCCTCGTTCCAGTAGGAATCCCGCGCCGAGCCCACCATCGAGCCGCCCTCATAGGGATCGAGCACATGCTCGTCGTTGAGGTCGATCCGCTGGATGAAGTATTCGCCGTTGAACAGCTCCCGCTCGGTGAATTCGCGGCCCTTCTTATACAGCTCGCGGTAGGTCTCCGAGTCGCTGTCGCCCACGCGCTCGGCCATCTCCGCCGCCGCCTTGAGCGCCGCCAGATAGAAGGTGTTGAGCCATGCATTCGGGCCGAAGAGCTCCATGTCGAGCGTATGATGCTGCCGTCCGGTGATGACGCCGGTCTTTCCGGGGTCCCACTTGTGCTCGTTATGATCGCTCCACGCGAATTCCAGCGATTTCTTGATCTTCGGCCACCACGTCTTCAGCCATTCGTCGTCGCCCATGATCTTCCATTCGCGGTAACTCTTGATCACGCCGCCCATCTCGCCGTCCACGCAGGGCGGGAAGGTCGAGCGCGTGCGGCCCAGCGGCAGCTGAAGGCGGAACGCCATGCCGCCGTCGTCGCGCTGATTGTAAGTGAAATCCAGCTCGCGCATGGACCTTTCCAGCCTCGGAAAGAGAAACGGCAGCGCAAACGCATAGTTCCATACGTGCGTACAGCTGCCCTCGCAGCTGCCCTCGGTCATGCGGCAGCCCTCCCAGCCGTAGAACTCGCCGTTCGTCAGGCGCAGGCAGGTCGGACTCTTCAGCACCGCAATGTTGGCGCAGACCGCGTCCAGCGCGCTCTCCGGCAGATCGCTTCCGTACAGCGCGTCGGCAAACTGCTCTGTGCGCTTCAGGAGCTCGTCCCAGCGCTTCAGCGCACATTCGGCCACTTCCTGTGCCGACCCGAACATCGACACGTAGAAGGTCTTCCAGGAGCCCTGAATGCCCTCTTCCTCGCGGACCGGCTTCCAGTAATTGACGCAGGTGGGCATGTACCACGCGATGACGAACCGGATCGCACGCGTCTCGCCGGGCCGGAGCTTTGCATGAACCGCCAGCGTCGAAGTGTCCATCCGGCCCTTCCAGTCGGCGCGGGGCTCATATACGCGGCTCTTCAGCGGGCCGGGCGTGGTGAAGTCGTGCCAGTACATGCTCAGATCGTCGAACCACGAGCCGCGGAACCAGTTCTGCTGAACGGAGACCTCTTCTCCCGCCTCAACCGCCATCAGAAGGCGGCTGAACGCCGGGTCGTCCACGTCGGCGACGTCCAGATCGATCATCTGAACGGCGGTCAGGGTGTTGTTCTGAATGAGCTCTGTGTCGTGCGTTCCGCCGTAGGGATTGCCCAGCGACAGCGCGGCGGTGTATTCGATTTCGCTGTCCTGCGTGTTGGTGATGGTCACGGTGTAGAAACCCGCGGGCATGCTGGACGCGTCCTCATCCTGGGGAATGAACGGGTTGAACGCCGAAAGGGACACCTCTCCCGGGAACGCCGCATCCTCAAACGTCACCTTCGCAAACGGGAACGCGCCCTCAAAAGCGCAGTCCCTGAAGTGCGGCATGCCGGTCAGCAGCGCCCGGCCCGGGCCGAAGCCATAATTGGAGCGAAGGGAATGACCGTCCTGATTGCCGAAATTGGCCGGAGCGGCCAGCGCCTCGCCCATATAGGTCGGCGGAAGATCGGCATTCATGATGCGCGCGTCGATCACCTTTCCGTCCTTCTCGGCGCGCACGGCAAAGTGGGAATAGCCGTTCAGGCTCTGCTTGTTGGGGCGGTTGAAGATTTCCCAGTCGCGCAGGCGGCCGTATCCGTCCAGACCGATGCAGCCTGCTCCGATGCCGCCCACCGGGAAGGAGATCTCCCTGCGGAAATCGCCGCGGTATAGCTTTCCTCTCATGCGTAATATCTCCCTTCATATCTGAATATTCTTTCATCGGTGAATATACATTCCCCTGTTTGCTCCGAGTATATCATGAATTTTTCGCGCATGTCAACTGCATTCCCGCTTCCCGAAAATATCCCTTGCAATCCGCCGCTGCTTCTGATACCATAATCTCAAAGAAAGGAGCGATCCCTCATGAAAGAAATCTTCTCCCGCCGGAGCAACCGGAAATTCACCGGCGAGCCGGTCAGCGATGCGCATCTTGAAAAGCTGCTGCGCGCCGCCATGAACGCGCCCTCCGCCTGCAACGAGCAGCCGTGGGAATTTGTCGTCATCAAAGACAGAGATATAATGAAGCAAATCCGTACATACCAGCGTTTTTCCGCCCCGCTGGACACCGCCGACCTGGCCATCGTCGTCTGCGGAGACACGAAGCGTCAGCAGTTCGACGGCTTCTGGGTGCAGGACTGCTCGGCGGCGACTCAGAATCTCCTGCTCGAGGCCGAGTATCTGGGCCTTGGTGCGGTCTGGATGGGCCTTCATCCCATCAAGCGCTGGACCGACAAGACCAAAGAACTCCTGAACCTTCCCGATCAGGTCATGCCGCTGGGCGTCATCGCCGTGGGTCATCCCGCCATGCGCGCCGAGCCTGTTGACCGCTATCAGCCCGACCGGGTACACTTTGACAAGTGGTAATTCTCCATCCCCATCAAGGAGGCCCCGTTTTCCATGAAAATCTCCGAGTTTATCCGGTTCTGGCATGAAACCGTGCCGCACGGCTGGGAAAACACCTGCGACCATCTGCACTACGGCGACCCGGAAACCGAAATTTCGAAAATCGCCGTCGTCTTCAAAATCACGCTTCACAACCTCGGCCTTGCAGCCGCCGCCGGCGCCAATCTCATCATCACCCACGAGCCGCTCTATCCCCGCTATGACGGCTGTATTGCGCAGGACGAGACCGACCCCGTCGCCCTCGCCCTGCATGACAGGCTGAAAGAAACCGGCATGGCAGTTCTCCGGCTTCACGACCACATCCACATTCACACCTTCGATTTCATCCACCGGGGATATATCGAGCGCCTCGGCCTGCCCATTCAGTTCGCAAATCCGCCTTACCGGCTGGGCTTCACGCAGTACGGCCTCGCCCGCGCCTACACCATGCGGGAAATCGCGGAGCTGTCGGCCCGCTATGTCGATATGCCCCATCCCCGCATGGCCGGAGACCCGGACGCGCCAATTACCCGCGTGACCCTCGCCCTCGGCGGCACGGGCAGCCTCGCCTATGACATTCTCAGCTCCACCGACACCGAGCTGTTCATCACCGGCGAGACGGACGAGCTGAGCTGCGCCTTCTATGCAAACGAAGCCGCCGCCCTTGGCCAGAATAAAAACCTGCTCGTTCTCGGCCACTGCGAATCCGAGCAGTTCGGCATGGACTATCTCGCAAAGTGGATTCACGAACAGCTGCCCTTCCTCGAAACGCAGTTTTTCCTCACCGCGCCGACATACCAATACTGAATATACATAAAAATGAGCCCGCGGATGTATATCCACAGGCTCATTTTTATGCAGATTAGTTTTTGACCTCTGATCATGACAGACTGATTATACTAAGCATTTCCTGATGCCGTCTATTCGATTTCGTCATCGTCAGGCAAACCCCGGATGCGGAAATACCAAATCACTTCATACAAGAGAGCAGCTGTGTCAATCACCAGCACAGCCTTGGAAAGAATCGCGCATCGCTCCCGAAACAGAGCGACCATTAAGTTCAAAACAGCAATGGCCACTCTCATATACTGACGTCTGATCAGCTCGTGTGAAAGATCAGCGCTTCTCCTTCGATAAGCATCGCGTTTCATATCTGTGTCTCCTGCGGAAAGTCAGAAGAAGCCGCAGTCCCTTCATGTTTCCCCGAGCCTGGCGACATGCGCGGCGGGTTCGGGAGCAAACCTCTCCGCCGTCTCGTCACTCCAGATTGATCTTCGCCAGCGCAGCCGCGCCCCTCATGCCCGCCTCGTTGCGGTGCACGGCCAGACAAATCTTACAGACGCTCTCGTCATAGCGGGGCTGAATTTCCTTGACTGCCTTTATAACGCCGTCCAGGAAAATATCGCCCGCCGCGCTGATGCCGCCGCCCAGAACGATCGCCTCGGGGCGGAATACCATATAAAAGCCGGCGACGCCCAGCGCAACCTCGTAAAGATACTCGTCGAACACCTTCTTCATCTTCCCGTCGCCTGCGCGGGCCATGTCGATGATCTCCTTGGCCGACTTCTTTCCGCCGCCCATGCGCACCAGCGCGGACGCAGATGCATACGACTCGTAGCAGCCTCTGGCTCCGCAGGCGCACATTTCGCCGCCCGCATGCGTAATGATGTGGCCCAGCTCGCCCGCAGTATTCAGATGGCCGCGCCAGGGCTTTCCGTTGATCAGCAGCGCTCCGCCGATGCCCGTTCCGAAGGTCAGATACACCACGCTGTTCAGCCCCCTGCATGCGCCGCTCCACCATTCGGCGGCCATCTGCGCCTGAGCGTCGTTGTCAACCCATACCGGCAGCTTCAGCCGTTCGGCCAGCATGGCGCGAAGGGGCACGCTCTTCCACTTCAGATTTCCTGACGTAACCAGACTCTCCGGCATCAGGACCGCGCCCGGCGCGCCCACGCCCACCATCGAGATGGGATAGGGAGCCTGCTCAATCAGCTTCGCGATCAGCCCGACCATCGCCGCCGGATCGCCGACAACCGAAGAAACCCGCGCCGAATGAAGCAGATTGCCCTCCTCATCGAATACGCCGAATTTGATGGACGTTCCGCCGACGTCCACACCCGCGATATATTTGTTCATTGTCCGTACCCCGCCTTTATTCATAGATTTGTTCATCAATGACCGCAGCGCCGCCCGGCATCAGCGGAATTCCGCAAATATCCTCACTCGCATACCTTCCCGCCGACCAGCGTGAACCGGCAGCGAAGCGTCCCGTCCCACGCGGCCAGATTGGCCTCAAACCCGGCCTGAATCCGGCCGATGGTATGAATGCCGATGCGCTCGGCCGGCGTGCGCGACGCCATGCGGAACACATGCTCGGTCGGAATGCCGATGGACGCCAGATTGCGCACCGACCCGTCCAGATGGCATGCGCCGCCGGACAGCGTTTCGCCGCCGTTGACCCGCTGCGTGCCGTCCACAATCAGGTATTCCGTCCATTGATGATGTGCTCGCCGTCCGGAAGGCCGGTCACGGCGACCGAATCGGAGATGATCTCCATCCGCTCCGGGCCCTTCATCCGGTAAATCAGCTGAACCGCCGCCGGATGCAGATGCTTGAAATCACAGATCGTCTCGCAGTATACATTCTCATTCAGCAGCGCCGCCGCAACCACGCCCGGCTCCCGGTGGTGAATGCCCCGCGCCGCGTTGAAGGTATGGCACTGGGAATCCACGCCCCAGCCGAACGCGCGCTCGGCTTCTTCGTAGGTCGCGTCCGTATGGCCGGACTGAACCTTGATTCCCTTCTTCAGAAGGTGCATGACCAGCTCCTTCGCTCCCTCGCGCTCCGCTGCCACCGTCACCATGCGGATGATGTCCTCATAGGCCGCAAACCGCTCGTCGAACGCCTCGGGAGAGGGCGCGGGCATCATTTCGCCCTTCATCGCGCCCGGGCGTTTCGGGCTGAGAAACGGCCCCTCCAGATGAACGCCGCGGATTCTCGCGCCGCCCAGCCTGCCCTCGGCCTGCGCCTGCATGGATTCCTTCGCCAGATTCAAAGACCCCTCATACGACTCCTGCGTGCCGGTCGTGAACAATACGTCCGTCACGCCCAGCTTCGAAACCCTTGTAAGATACCGCTCGTACGTCTCCTGATCGGGCTGATAGTAGTAAAACCCTTCGCCGCCGTGCGCATGGACGTCAAACAGGCCGGGCGTCAGCATCTCGCAGTGCAGATCGCCGTCTGTACCCGGGTAAATCCGCTCAATCAGTCCGTTCTGAACCTCAACCACCTGATTTTCCCGCCAGCCGCCCGGCGTAAGCAGTCTTTCCGCATGAATTCTCATTCCGATTCCTCCTTATTAAATGGCTGCAGGATGAATTCCTGTTTCATTTCACGGTCTGCTGTGTTATAATTAAATTAACCAACATGAAAGGATGGTTTGTCGCGCATGAATAAACTGGGCATTTCCATCAACCGGACCAACATCGACATGATCCCCGATTACGCCGCCGCGGGCTTTGAGGTCATGGAGATCTCCCTGCCCAACGAGCCGGCGGACAGCCTGCGCGAATTCGGCGGGCGCGCGATGGCTCTTGCGAAGGAAGCCGGCGTCGCGCTGTGGTCGGTTCATATCCCCTTCGGCCGCGAGCTGGACATCTCCAACCCCGACGAAGAGAAGCGCCTCCTCGCCCTCGAGCTGCTCAAGCCCTCCATCGGCCTTGCGAAGGAATGGGGCGCGGAGGTCATCGTCGTTCACGGAAGCTCCGAGCCCAACGAAGACGCCTCCCGCGGCGCGCGCATCATCGCCTGCGCTCAGAGCCTGAAGGCCCTTCAGAAGGAAGCCGGCTCCATCCGCGTGGCGCTTGAGAACCTGCCCCGCACCTGCATCGCAAGAAACAGCGGTGAGACCGTTCCCCTGTCGAAAAACTGCGCCGGCATCTGCTTCGACGTCAATCATCTGCTCATGCAGAGCCATGAATCCTTCCTCGAGCAGGCCGCGCCCGAGATCATCACCACCCACCTTTCCGACTACGACGCTGTGGACGAGCGGCACTGGATGCCCGGCGCGGGCGTCGTTCCGTGGAAGCTGGTTTACGACAGGCTCACCGCCGCCGGATACGAAGGTCCGTGGCTGTTCGAGCTGGGCAGAAATCCGGACGGAACCAACTTCGATCCGGTCGCGGTGCTCGACAGCTGGGCGAAGGAATCCGGCCTGTAAGCGGCGCCTGAGTCCGCCGGAAAAAACGAAGAATTTGGCGGCGGCAGAGATTGCGCCGGACGGCAATAACTGATATAATAAACAATGACGAAACGCGTCACTCCGCTCCCATCAATATCAAATAGACATGATTCGAAAGGAGACTTCCGCTATGAAAGCGATTATCAACGGTCGTATCGTAACGCCTACCGGCACGCTCGAAGGAAAAGCTCTTCTGTTTGATGAAAAGATCCGCGGCATTGTCTCGCCCGCAGAAATCGGCGACGCCGAAGTGATCGACGCCGAGGGCAAGTATGTTGTGCCCGGTCTGATTGATATGCACATTCACGGCTATCAGGGCGCGGACGCCTCCGACGGAGACGCCGAAGCCGTCGTCCGCATGGCCGAGGGTCTGGCCAAGAACGGCGTCACCGCCTGGCTGCCCACCACCATGACCATCTCCTACGAAGCGCTGTACAAGGCGTTTGATTCCATCCGCGTCGCCATGAAGAACAATCCCAACGGCGCGATCATTCTGGGCGTCAACTCCGAAGGCCCGTTCATCTGCGAATCGAAAAAGGGCGCGCAGAACGGTGCTCACATCCGTCCCTGCGACGTC
>JAFQQU010000224.1 GCA_017410445.1 Clostridia bacterium
GCATGTTCTGATGGGAATATGCCGTTTATTCTTTTGCTTCGTCTGCTTCGATGCGCCTGATCATCTTGTCGAGCGCAGCGTTCAGACACAATTCGGTTTCGATGCCTGCTTGCTGCGCATATCCGGCCAATGCGAGCAGCAGCTGACCGGTTGTTTCTTCGGTCGGTTCGTTAACCCACGCTGTCCAGCTTTCGCGGACTTCGGGAACAGACTGTCCGTGCGCAATGAGGCGCTTAACGATTTTCTCGGCCCTCATCAGAGCGGGCAGGCTGCCTGCGACTGCGTGAAGCGTTTCGGAAAGGGTTTTAATTCCCTTTTCCTGTTTCTTGATATGATCCCAGAGCGCATTTATCTCGTCCGTATTGCCGGCAGTATTATTGGCGAACACATGCGGATGACGGCGGATCATTTTCTGACAAATTGCAGTAGTGACATCTGTGAATTCGAATTCCCCGTACTGACGGGCAATGTCCGAATGGAAAATGATCTGCAGCAGCACATCACCGAGTTCATCAAACAGATCGTCCGTATCATCTCTGTTGATGGCGTCGACCGCCTCGTATGCTTCTTCGACAAGATACTGGCGGAGGGACTCATGAGTCTGCTCTCTGTCCCAGGGGCAGCCGTCAAAATCGCGCAGACGAGACATGATTTCCTCAAGATGACGCACGTTATACCGTTCAAGACTGGCGAGATCGGATACTGCCGGAATCAGCGCGCACATGCGGTGGTCATAATGCTCCTGACGGTCCAGATCGCACAGCGGGATTTTCCGGATGCGCCTGTCGGCGTCGCAGAGATATATTTCCATTTCATCAGGATAGGCTTCTGCCAGCTTCAGCTTCATATCGCTTGCCAGCATCTGATTGTCGAGTTCACGGACAAGCGTAGTTGTATGAGCGTCCGGTACAAACCGATCCGAATCGATTGCGGAAATAATGCGGAGGTCTTCCGAGGCATACGGAAGCAGAGAACTGCCTTCCGATACTCCGGGGATCAGCTGAATCTGACCGGCTGCTTTTTCACAGATACAGGAACAGGTTTTATCCGACAAATCGTTCACGCAATAAACAACAGAACTGGTTTCGGCGGCAGCAAGTACGGCTTCTGCACTCTGTTCGATCAGTTCGTCGAAATCATAGCATTCTTCATATAGGCTGTCGAGCGATTCATAAGGGATTCCTTCTCTTTTCAGCCACTCGGCGCACTCGCATCGGTCGGTGCGCAGAATCACCTTATGCCCCGCCCCAAGCAGCTTTACCGCCCCCAGCGTAAGCTCATCTTCCCGCCATCCGACGCCGAGAATCCAAATCTGTTCCATGGTTCACCATCCTGCAGTGATGTTTTATCTTATCAATTATATATGAAGGCGGATGGAATGTCAATCTGAGACAGAATGAGCTTTTTCATTTCAGGTAATCAGGCCGGGATTGATTGAATCAGGCTGAGATGTCCGGCAATTGTCAGAGAGTATTTCCGATTCTTTTTTCGCTGTCAAATGAAAACCGGTCTATTCATCTGCTTCGGCGCATTTGCATAATTCGCCCTCTTCTGCAAACAATACCTGCGTCTGAAAACACAGGCATGAGTTATTTTTGAGGAGAGATCCAATATGAGAGCAACAGGCATCGTACGGCGCATAGATGAACTGGGGCGGGTTGTCATTCCGAAAGAAATCCGCCGCACGCTTCGCATCCGTGAAGGCGACCCGCTTGAAATCTACACAGACCATGACGGCGAAGTTGTATTGAAGAAGTATTCGCCCATTGGAGAAATTGCAACAATTGCACGGGACTATACGGATTCTCTGTATCGGTCGCTCGGCCACATCAGCTGTATTTGTGATCGCGACATGGTTGTTTCCGCTTCGGGAGCATCAAAAAAAGATCTGTGGGAGAAGCCGCTCAGCCATGAAATGGAAGCTGCCATCTCCAACCGGCAGACGCTCCATCTCAATGCCGCTTCGAATGCCCGCATGATCCCGATTACGAACGAGGACGATCCGAATTCCTATACCGCACAGATTGTGGTTCCGATCATTGCGGACGGCGAGATTATCGGAGCGCTTGCCTTGCTCAGCAGGGAAAGCGGCGTGAAGATGAGCGACGCCGACCTGAAGGTTGCAGAAACTACGGCAGGAATTGTCGGTCGTCAAATGGAGCAATGAGTGTTACGGTTCATAGGCTGCGCTTCCGGCGCGGCCTGTTTATGCATATGCGAGGCTGCGTGAGGTGCGCATTTCCAGCAAGATACCGTTCGGTAACATGTCCGGTATATCATTTTCATGAGCGATTTTATGCCACGGTTCATTTATGGTATCGGAAGGTTTTTGTTGGATACGGGAATAATCAGAAATCGTGTCACATGTGTTAGAAATGAATTGCACACTTGCTGTCGGGAATGAAAAATGGTATAATTACAATGACTTATAATACGAAAGTGAAAGGAGCCTTGTTATGAAAAAATACTGTTTGTTCAGAATACAGGCTGTTTTGATCATACTGATTACCGCCTTGCTGCTGCCCGTCATTGCTCTGGCTGAAACGGAGCCCGAAAAGGTTGTCTTGTCTGCAGAGACAATCGTTATTGATCTGGCAGAGGATGATGAGGCAAAACTTACCGGCTATATTCTGCCCGCAGAGGCCGAACAGGACATCGACTGGAAAACCAATGACAGAGACATTGCCAGATACAGCAGCGGAAAGATCCGCGGCAGAGAGATTGGCACAACATATATTACGGCGACTTCTGAGGAAGATCCGTCGGTTTCAGCCGTCTGCCAGATCGTCGTGATCGACAGCGATATTCCTGAGTCTGTTGTCTTGAGTCAGTACAGCGCAGAACTCGATCTGGCCGGTAATACAAAACTGACGCTCTCGGCTTCCGCTCTGCCTGCCGGAGCAAATCAGAGAGTCTCCTGGAAAACGAGTTCTTCCTCTATTGCCAAGGTCAGTTCCAGCGGTGTCGTCACGGCCCGCAGAACCGGAACCGCCGTTATCACAGCTTATTCCAAGGAAAGCTCCAAGGTATATGCCGAATGTATCGTTACGGTTATTGACAGCGACATTCCGGAATACATCGGTTTGAATCAGACGAACATTACTCTGGACCTGAGAAACAATACTTCTTTTGATCTTGATGCGGTTGCTTATCCGCCCTTTGCCAATCAGGACATCGAATGGGATTCCAGCTCCTCCTCTGTTGTCCGCGTCAGTTCGAAGGGCGTTCTGACTGCGCGGAAAGTCGGTACGGCGACCGTTAAAGCGATCTCCGAGGAAAGCTCGAAGGTTTATGCGGAATGCCTTGTTACGGTGATCGATACGAGAATTCCTGAATCCATCTCCTTTGAAAACGCGGATGAAACGCTGACCATGGACAGGTATCAGACAGTCACGCTCATGCCGGTTGTCGAGCCGTCCTTTGCCGATCAGCGCGTTGAATGGAAATCGTCCAATTCGTCAGTGGTATCAGTTTCTGATGCCGGAAAGCTCACCGCGAAAAAGGCTGGTACTGCGACGATCACCTGTAAATCCGAGCGCTCCGGCGCTGTTAAAGCCTCGCTGACGGTTACTGTTAAGCAGTACCC
>JAFQQU010000225.1 GCA_017410445.1 Clostridia bacterium
AGGATGAGGTCGCCGGTTCAAATCCGGCCATCAGCTCCATAATCCAGTCAGAAATGACTGGATTTTTTCTTTATCCTCATACCTAATATACCGCCGGACAGAACGAGCTTTCAATTCTGCTCTTTCCGTCCGGCGGTATAGGCTTATAATGGATAAACAGCGATTCGGCCGGCTCCCTTACCGCTTCTTCATTACACTTTCAATATCATAGATCGTCCGCGGAATGCCGGCGGACAGATTCTCGCATCCCTGTTCTGTTACGAGACAGTTATCTTCCAGACGGAATCCAATGCCCCACTCCTCATGGTAAATACCCACGTCAACGCAGAACATCATATTCGGCGCAATGATTTCAGGCGTCTCTATGACGTCGTGAACATCATATCCGATATGATGCGCGCCGCCATGCCACATGTATTTGCCGACTTCATCCACTGTTTTCATAACGCCCACATCAACCATCCGTTCAGCGTTATACTGCCTGATCGTCGCATCGACGTCTTTCATTTTCATCCCCGGTCGGATGATGGAAAACATGTAGTCAGATGTCGCCAGCGCGCACTCGTACAGCAGCTTCTGCCTGTCCGTGAATCTTCCGTTGACCGGCCATCCCCGGGATACATCGTTGATATGCCCGTCATAAATCGCTCCGACGTCATTGAGGACCATATCTCCGTCCTCCGCCCTACCGGTATAGTCGTAATAGTGGATGCAGAAGTTATTTTTACCCGCTGAAATGATCGGCGGAAATCCGGCCATCTGCGGACCGTATTGCCCGAGCACATGATCAAACTCCGCTTTATACTGGTATTCGTACATTCCGGGGCGCGAAGCCTTCATCATCGCCAGAATGCCCTCTCCGGTAATGCGGACCGCCGTTCTCGTTGCCTCAATCTCGCAGGGCAGTTTGATCGTCCGAAGCCGCCTGATCATCGGGTTTGCATTTTCGATGTGCAGATACGGATACTCGTTCTGAATCAGCCGCTTCATATGATGCGCCGGCCTGTCAATATCCTTCAGGCTCACCTTGTACATATCCAGATACACCGATTCATATTGTCCGTTCGAGGCCAGAAAATGAAAATCTTTTTCAAATCCGTCAACAAACCGGACATCCGCAATGCCGGACAGATTTTCGGCCTCATCAGGCTTGATTCTCCGCCCCGTCCACCGCTCCGCCATCAGATCAGGCGGAAGGATGTATATCCGCTCATCGCATTTTCCGGCGGTATCTTTCGCTGCCATCAGAATAAAATTCTTTCCTTCAAGACCCGTGAGATAAAAGAAATTCCTGTCGGCAAAGAAAGGATAGTATTCGTCGTTCGTTTTCCGGATTTCTTCTCCCGAAAAGATTACAAGCAATGAATTCAGCTTCATCATTTCATACAGCCGCGCGCGGTTTTGCGCATGAAAAGAACGATCCATTTTACAGCCTCCTCTGAACATGTCTCTTTTTTCAATTATATCACAAAGATCAAGCACATTACAGTCTGTTTTTCATATATAGCATTTTCTCATTGACTTATCTCTCATCAATCGGTATACTTGATTCATCAAACCATACTTCTTGGGAGTGATATTCATGAAATGGGATCTGACCAGACTGTATCAGAGCTTTTCCGACCCGCAGTTCGCTGCCGACATGGCGTCTGCCGACAAAATCGCAGGTGATATCGCCGGGATGTTTGCCGCCCCTAAAGCGGATCATGCAGAACAGGTCGTTGCTCTGCTGAACGCCTTCAACAGCCTTCAGGCCATCACAGCCCGCCTGCGCTCGTTCGTCTCCCTGACCCTGGCTACCGAGGCCGAAAACGAAGAAGCGCTCGCCACGAACGACAAGATGCAGTCCTTCTTCGTCAAAATCCGTCAGCTCTACAGCGCCTTCAACCGATATATCGGAAGCCTCGACGATCTTGAAGCGCTGATCGAAAAGGATGATCTGATCCGCGAGCATGCCTTTACGCTGCGCGAAACGGCTCAGGAAGCCAAGCACACCATCGACCCCGCTCTGGAAGAGACCGTCCTCAAGCTCCGGATCACCGGTTCGAGCGCCTGGAGTCAGATGCGCGGAACGCTCGAAAGCACACTCATGGTCGATTACGAGGAAAACGGCGAGGTAAAGCAGCTTCCTCTGGCCGCCGCAAGAAATCTGGCCTATTCTCCCGATCCCGCCGTCCGCAAGCGCGCTTATGAAGCCGAGCTGGCTGCATATCCGAAAATCGAAATCCCGATGGCTGCCTGCCTGAGCAGCATGAAGGGCGAAGCGCTGACCATGCTGCCGCTCAGAAATTATTCCAGCCTTCTTGAGCAGACGCTGGAGCAGTCCCGCATGGATCAGGAGACGCTCGACGCCTTGCTGACCGCGATGAAGGAATCCTTCCCTGTTTTCCGCCGCTATCTGCGTGCCAAGGCCGAGGCGCTCGGACACGAAAAAGGCCTCCCGTTCTATGATCTTTTTGCGCCCATGGGCAAGGCCAACGCCTCCTACACACTGGAAGAAGCGCGCGATGTGCTGGTTGACGTGCTGGGCAAATTCAGCAAGAAAATGGGCGATCATATCCGGCAGGCGTTCGACGAACGTTGGATCGACGCATATCCCCATGCCGGCAAGCGCGGCGGCGCATTCTGCTCCGGCGTCCATCCGCTCGGCATCAGCTACGTTCTGACCAATTTCGACGGAAGCCTTTCTTCTGTATCAACGCTGGCCCATGAGCTCGGTCATGCCTATCACAACCGCTGCATGGACGGGCTTTCCATGATGAACTGCGGATATCCCATGCCTCTTGCTGAAACCGCTTCGATCTTCAACGAAACACTCCTCTCCTCGAAGATGCTTGAAGGCGCCGACGAAGAAGAGCAGATCATGCTGCTCGAACTTGAGCTGGCCGACGCATGTCAGGTAATCGTTGACATCATGTCCCGATATCTGTTTGAAACCGAAGTGGTCGAGCGCCGCAAGACGCACGCGCTCTCTCCGCGCGAGCTGAAGGAAATCATGCTCGATGCCCAGCGCCAGACTTATGGCGAAGGTCTGGACGAGCAGTACCTGCACCCCTACATGTGGGCCTGCAAGAGCCATTATTACCGTGCCGACCTCCACTTCTACAATTTCCCCTATGCCTTCGGTCTGCTCTTCGGAAAGGGCATCTACGCGCGTTACAAGGAGCGCGGCGAGTCTTTTGTCCCCGAATACGATCAGCTGCTCCGTGCGACCGCAACCGGAAGTGTAGCGGACGTAGCGGCAAGCGTTGGTATCGACGTACATTCCGTTGATTTCTGGCGCTCTTCGCTGGCTGTTCTGGCGGAGGATGTCGAAAAGTACTGCAGCCTGCTCAAAAAGTAAACTGCTCACGTATAAAGAACGGCTTCGCCCTTTCCGGACGGAGCCGTTTTACTGATATCGAAACAGCGTCCGCCGCCGGGAATCCGGCTTCAGCAGACGCTGTTTTCGTCGTTATTTCAATTTACTGATGATCAGACTGAGCACCATGATTCCCACACACGGAAGCAAATTCAGCCTCATACCCGCTTGGAGGCTCACATTGTCCGCCACAATGCCAATCAGCCACGGCATGATGATTGCTCCGGTTCCCGCTACAGGGAGCATAATCCCCATGCTTTCCGCACTTAAGATCTTGCCGGTTCCCGCTACTGCCACCGGGTTTACGCCCGCCATGGCAAACGCAAATGCAAACAGCATGAGAATCGCGCTGAGCGGCGTCGCAGAAATAATCATCGCAGCGTAAAGCAGTGTGCATCCCAGTCCCATGATAGTCAGCGCTTTGAATGTATCTCTGACCGGGAAGACGAAGGCGATCAGAAGCCGGGCAATCAGCGTTCCTCCCCACATAATCGTAACGGTATAGGAACTCATCATTCCGCTCAGAATCTGCTGATTGTTATAATATGTGACCAGCCATCCTGTAACGCTGGTTTCCGCCGCGTTCTGACAGAAGATCAGCGCCGTGATCAGCCAGAATTTCTTATCCTTCAGAAAACTCTGTTGAATCCTTTTTCCAGATCCGCCTGCCGACGCCTTTCCGGGCAGCTTCGCCATCATGAGTACAATCCACAGAACGACGCCCGCGACAGACAGCGCTATCATCGGCAGACGATTATTAAACTTAAGCAATCCTGCAATCACAAACGGACAGATCAGTGCGCCGCTCGCATAACAGGCATGCATTATGCTCAGTCCTCGTGTACGATCAGGGCTGTTGCTGCCCACCAGCACAGTGCATGTGTTCAGAGCGCATCCCTTTGCCAGCCCAACGATTAAGAACGCCGCCATCAGCAGCCCGACCAGCCCCGCGGAAGACATCATCAGATATCCGATGCAATATCCGGCACACAAGCTCAGAACTGTAGCCCTTGTGCCGATCTTTGCAGGCAGTATGCCTGCTGCAAACGAAGCCGCCATGTTGCCAACGCTCATCAGAGACAAGAGCGTGCCGGTCGTTCCGTACGAGAACTGGTGTATTTCCTGAAGAATACTGACGATAACTCCGCTGGATATCGCACAGATGCCGCTCAGGAAAAAGGCAGTAAAACCGGTCATCTGCAGCCGCTTTGATCGCTCCATGAACTCTCCTCCATAACAGAGAGCTGTTAATCTGCTGTTCTCACAGCGATACAGCTCTCTCTTATATTGCCGCACGGCATATCAGACCTTCAAACGTCTCTCGGTTATGCCTCGCGGATTTTCCGATTCAGAATATGCACATTTCCGAACAGCCTGTAATTTACAAAATGCCACTCCGGTATATGCGTACATTCGGGCGCATCCGGCAAATCTCCGAAATGCTTTGTGCCCTTGATGTGAAGCGGACTGACCAGCTTGAAATCACCCAGGTAGTAGTGATGCGGGCCGTATACATTAAAGCCGTTGTTAAACAGTTTTACTCCAATGCGATGGTTCCCTGCGTCAAGATCAGGCAGTTCAATTGTCCAGTCCGGTCCGTAGGTATACCCAAGAGACACACCATCCAGACAAATTTCAGCAGCTGCCGCTTCTACACCCGTCAGCATCAGAACCTGTCCAGCTGTTTTCTCTTCAACGACTACGGTCTTTTCAAGCATCACGCTTCTGCAGAACCCATAGCCGGACGAAATGAGGTTTCCGCTGTCAACCGCAGAAAGCTGCTCCTTCGGCTCGTCAAATGTACACAGGAAATGCTTTTCATCCTTTTTGCAGCACGAAGAGGGTACTTTGATCTCACCCTCATATCCTGTCAACCGCCAGTCAGACTGCTCCGGAGTCGCTTTTGTAGCCGTATTAACAACCGCTCCATGAGCAATCAGCACCTGCGAATATGTCCTGTTTCCAATCTTCACGCCTTCGTTTGTCTGAGCAGCTTCCGCCTCGAAGGTTGCTTCATCCGTCAGATCATAGCACCAGCCGGCGTCATTCAGAACATCCGTCATCGCCTGCAGCGCAAGGCTGTCACGGGTTACAGGAATATCCGGCAATTCTTCGCCGTTGTGATCATTCATTGTAAGCGCGTCGGCCGGGCGGAATCCAGCCATCGCGCCTCTCGCCGGAATAACAACCAGCGCATCGGCAGGCTTCATCGGATCAATGTTTTCCGCCTTCCTGCGAACCCGTTTAAGCATTTCGGCATACGCATCCCGCCAGGTCAGATCGCACGGTCTGGAAGGCGGCCAATCCTTCAGACTCTTTTCGTCGAGCTTGAACTGCTGAATGTGCATAACAAAGGTGTCAACACCCTGCTTGGCCAGGTCCAGCAGATACTTTTCCTCATCCTGAGGGTTTGTGCCCCATCCGCTTCCGCCCATCGCCTCGCACATGGCATGGCCGTCTCCGAACTGAAGCGATACGCTGGCCGGAAGTCTCGTAAAGAAACTGTGCGGAATATACCGTTCAAGCGCATCGATTCCCGGCAGAGAAAATCCTTTCAAGGAAGAAATAGCGCTTCCTGAATAGCACACCTGAAAATATGGGTTTTCTTCGGCCTTCAGATGCCCCGTATATTTCTTCCCGTGCACATCACACCAGCGTCGAATGGGTTCATAGAATCGCTCCTGAAGGAGATCAATCAGATGCTCCCAATATTCAATACGGATCTTTTCGCATCCCGTCTCATTCTCAAACAGTGCTTTCGTTTTGAATCTCTCCGGCATATCGGCACACCAAGGCACATGTCCGGTTGTGCTCGCGCTTCCATGTCCGCCGAAACCAACTTCATCCGTAAAAAATCCGGTCACATACTCAAAAGCTTCAGGCTTGAGCATTTTAGCATAGCGCTCATGCGTCAGTTCAATAAACGCTTCAACCGGCCCTACTTCAATTGAGCTTATACCGGGGATTTCAGTAACAGTCAGATCATCGTGCAGCATTCTGATCCTGAATTCGGGATGTTTCGCCATCACCTGTCCGCCCGCCGCGCCGCTCGGCCATCCGTCCTCATCATACAGCCAGAATTCCATGCCGGTCGCTTTCGCATGCAGGATCACATCCGACACAATATCCATGTACTCCTGAGACAGATACTGAGGCTTTCCCGGGTAGAATCTGGGGTGAAACACGACGCCGTCCAGCCCAAGGCTTTTCATTTCATCCATTTGCTTATTGAGCTGTTGCACCTCCAAGGGGGCGTTGATTGCCCAGAACGACATAACCTTAATTTTCATATTTCCTCCTGTACAGAAAGGTTATTTGAGTAACCCGAACCCATCATGCTTATTTTAGCAGAATGCCTTCGTATTGTAAACCCTCAATAAATCCGCGAACGCTATCTCTCAACCCACCACTTGCCCTTTCCGTTGATTTATGGTATGATAAACTTCCATTGATTGCGATAGCATTTTCCTGGAAGGGATCTGTCATTATGCCGGATACTAAAAACACCAAGAACATATTAGCTCATGCGCTCAAAACGCTCATGGTTCAGCGTTCTTTTGCAAAAATCAGTGTCAGCGACATATGCGAGTATTGCAAAATGAGCCGCAAAAGCTTCTATTACCATTTTCAGGATAAATATGACCTGATGAATTGGGTGTTCTACACCGAGTTCATAGCAACCCTTCAATCGCCTGATCCCTCTGATGACTGGCAGCTTCTTCTGAGCATCTGTAATTACTTTTATCAGGAACAATCGTTTTACCGGAACGCTCTGAGCGTCAGCGGTCAGAATAGCTTTCAGGATTATTTCATCGAAATCCTTCGGCCCCTGCTCTTCGTATTCATCCGGGATATTTTCTCAGATACCGAAAATCTTGAATTCTTTGTGTCCTTTTACACCGACGCCTTCATGTCCTCCATTATCAGATGGCTTAATGAGGATAACCCTATGCCTCCCGACGTCTTTGCCGACCTGCTTCGTAAAACCGTTTCACGATCAGAAGAATCAATCCGAGAATAGCATCATATAGTCTCATCTGCCCATTTTCGCCAGAAGACTTCGGTCTGGTATCTATCAATTTAGCTTCACTCCTCGCTTACACTAATCACGCCATCAATACCGACCGAATTCTGTCACCGATCAACATTCCATTGCATATCTTACTTTTCTGCATAGCAAAAGAGCGCTTCTCCTTGTTTGAGAAACGCTCTTTTTCCTTATTCAGTTAGGGCAGCATCTTCAGCGCATCGCCGATGGTCTTCTCGTAGGCTTCCATGCCATACTTATCAACCTCGGTCTTATCCTTCGCGCCATGAGTCAAGCAGCCAGCGCCGCCGATGCAGCCGCCGGTGCAGGACATACCCTCAATAAAGTTCTCGGTCAGCTTGCCGACATTTGCCTTAAGCAGCGCAGCCTTGCAGGCTTCGATGCCATCGCAGACCAGCGGACGAACCTCGAAGTGATCCAGTCCCTGTTCCTTCAGAGCCTGAGCAACAGACTCGGACAAACCGCCGCTGCGGGCGAAAATGCGTCCATAGTAGGAAGCGTTGTCCAGGACATCCTCTTCCAGCTGAGTGATATCGAAATCACGGCTGTCGATCAGAGCCTGCAGTTCTTCGAACGTCAGAACGCAGTCAACAAACGGCTTGGCTTTCTCAAGCTGTGCTTCAGCCTTCTTGGCAGTGCACGGGCCGATAAAGACGACCTTGCCATCCGGATCGGTCTTCTTGATGTACTCGCCCATCGCAACCATCGGAGAGAAGTTGTGAGAGATATGCTGAACCATCTTCGGGAAGTTCTTCTTAATGAAGTCTACAAAGGCGGGACAGCAGGAGCTGGTCAGGAAGCCTTTCTCAACGAGCTCACGCGCTTCGCTGTAAGCAACCATATCAGCACCCAGCGCAGCTTCGATGACGTTGTAGAAGCCCAGCTTCTTCAGCGCAGTGATGACCTGGCCGATCTTGGCATAGCGGAACTGGCTCGAAATGGACGGAGCAACAACCGCGTACACATGATACTTGGTATTGTTCTCGCTCTCACGGATCAGCTTAACCGCATCCAGGATGAAGCTCTTATCAACAACAGCGCCGAACGGGCACATGTAAACACAAGAGCCGCAGGAAATGCACTTGCTGTAGTTGATCTCAGCAACCTTGTTCTTGCCCATGCTGATTGCCTTGACCTTGCAGGCCATCTCGCAGGGACGCTTGCGGCTGGTGATGGCGCTGTAGGGGCATACAGACGCGCACTTACCGCACTGAATGCATTTGTCAGGATCGATGTGAGCCTTCTTGGTCTCGTCGAAGCTGATCGCGCCGCGCGGGCAGGCAGCCTGGCAGCGATGCGCCAGACAGCCGCGGCAGGCAGAACCTACTTCGTAAGCGCTGACGGGGCACTCATCGCAGGCGATATCAATAACTTCGATGATATGAGGATTCGTCTTATCGCCGCCCATAGCAATGCGTACACGCTCGGCAGCAATCGCACGCTCCTTGTAAATGCAGCAACGCATCGTGGCCTGAGGGCCGGGCGCGATCGTCTTAGGAATATCCAGATAGCACTCAGCGAGCTTATCGTCGTATGCATGACGCGCTACTTCCCGGAGTACCTGGTACTTGAGTTTTTGAACGTCGGTATCAAAAATCCGCATTGTGCGCCTCCTTCAGGTTATTCTTCCGGGCCTTCAGGCTTTGGCCAGGATTTCGTCGTTGAAGAACGTCTGAACAGTGTCGGGCTGAACAGAGAAAACCTGCTCGCCGATGGAAACGCAAACGCCTTCTGCGCAGTTGCCCATGCAGAACTTACCGGCCAGATCAACCTTATCCTTCAGATTGTTCTCGGCAACCAGCGCCTGCAGCTTTTCGATGATCTGCTTCGAGCCCTTCAGATGGCAGGAGCTGCCAATGCAAATCGTAACCTTCATCATGTTTTTCAAGCCTCCAATGATCAAATGAATCCTTTCGGATCAGAACAGCATAATCAGGAACTGGCTGACCAGAACAACCAGAACCAATGCGACCGGATAGGTCGCCGCATAGGCGGAAGCAACGTCATCTGTGCCGGCAACGTTAATCAGCGTGCCCAGCGCCGGAGTGCTCGTCATACCGCCGGTGATAGAGCCCAGATTGTTGAACAGGCTGAGCTTCAGTACCTTCTTGGCGAAGAGATAGCCCGCAAACATCGGGATCGTGGTCATCAGCGCGCCGTACAGCAGATACAGCGGGTTGAAATACTGAACAAACTTCGCGCCGCCGGGAATGCCCGCGCCCATCAGGAAGAACATCAGGCCCAGTTCACGGAAAATTTCCAGAATGCGCTTTTCAACCTTCATGTCAAGCTTCCAGATCTGGCCGAAATGTGCGATAACCAGCGAAGTCAGCAGAATACCGCCGGTCGTTCCCAGCGAGAAAGCAGAATTGCCCATCGGGATCTTGATGCTGCCAACAATAATGCCGATCGCAACCGCAATCGCATAGGCGCCGAAGCCCATATCGTCCAGCTTAATCAAGCCCTTCTTTTCCTTCATCACGCGACCGCCGTTGCTGGCTATGGAGATCAGCTTGCGCTCCTCATCCATATTGGCCTTGGTGATTTTCGGAATCAGCTGTACAAACAGAACAACGCCTACAACGCCGAACAGATACGCGATGCCGTAGCCAACAGTTACCATACTCTCTACTTCCGCCGCCTTTACAGCGTCGGCAGCATAGACAACCGCAACGGTTTCCTTCGCAGCAGAGAACGCAGGAGTACTGGTCAGAGCCCCCGCCAGCAGGCCGGTCGCCATCGCGGGATCACAGCCGAGGAGCAGGATGCACAGCGCGCAGACAAAACCGCCGGATAGGATGATGATCGCGCCCAGTACAATGTAGGATTTAAAGTTCTTCTTCAAGCCCGCGAAGAAGTTCGGGCCGGCAATGAAGCCAACCGCGGACACGAACAGGATCAGGCCCAGATTTTCAATGATCTTCAGCGCATTTCCAGTATAGCTTACGCCGGCAGTCTGCAGCTGGGCATCAAGCTGGGGATAGAAAAAGCAGCCAAACAGCAGCGCGACAACAAATACGCCCGCAGTGCCCAGATTAACGCCCTTGATCGTGATACGGCCCAGCGCATAACCCAGAGCCGCGACGATAAACAGGCAGAGCATCATGAAAGAAACGCCTGAAACCGTGATTACGCCACCAAGATTCATGGGATAAACCTCCAGTTAATCAAAACGCTGTGTTCATCAACTTTTGTCTTATCCCGGATGATTTGAGCGGTATCCAAATCGCGGCGCGAGGCGAGGAGATTTCCTCCCCGCCTGCTCCGTGTTTCCGTTCATCGATCGTCCGGAACCAGACGCTGAGAACACCGCTTCATTATGCAGTTAATCAGATACGCTCAACCTTACGAGTGTAGTCGGGCAGCAGCTTCGGAGAAACAGCTTCGGTTTCGATGCCGGCTTCCTTCATCTCCTGCTCATACTCGCAGACATGCTTCAGAGTCAGCGCGCCAGTCGTAGTGGTCTTCGCGCGGGCAGCAGCCTGCTGACCGGCGTTGCGGCCGAATACGATGATGTCGAGGAGGCTGTTGCCCATCAGACGGTTGCGGCCATGGATACCGCCAACCGCTTCGCCGGCAACAAACAGGTTCTCAACGCAAGTCTCGCCGAACTTGTTGATCTCCAGACCGCCGTTCTGATAGTGCAGGGTCGGATAGATCAGGATGGGCGTCTCGCGCATGTCGATACCGAACTTCAGATACATGCGCAGCATGGCCGGGAGACGCTTCTCCAGAGTGCCCTTGCCGTGGATCATGTCGATCATGGGAGTATCCAGCCATACAGCCTTGCCCATGCCGGTATTGACGCCCTTGCCATTGGTGGTGCACTCGCGGATAACGCCGGCAGCGTTTACGTCACGGGTTTCCAGCGGATGGATATAAGCTTCACCCTCGGAGTTGATCAGCTTCGCGCCCATGGAGCGAACCTTCTCGGTAACCAGCGCGCCGAAGATCTGCGCCGGATACGCAACGCCGGTGGGATGATACTGCAGAGTATCCTGATACAGCAGCTTCGCGCCGGCACGGTAGCCCAGTACCAGACCGTCGGCGGTAGCGCCGTAATGGTTGGAGGTCGGGAAGCCCTGATAGTGCATACGGCCGGCGCCGCCGGTGGCGATAACAACGGTCTTCGCACGGGCAACCTTCAGTTCGCCGGTCTCCATGTTCATCAGAACAGCGCCGGCCGCCTTGCCGTCCTCGTCCTTGATGATTTCGATGGCCGCGGTGAAGTCGATAACGGGGATCTGACGGTTCAGAACCTCGTCGCGCAGGGTACGCATGATCTCGGCGCCGGAGTAGTCGGCTGCCGCATGCATACGCTTGCGGGAGGTGCCGCCGCCATGGGTGGTGATCATGGTGCCGTCTTCGGCCTTGTCAAACTCAACGCCCAGCTCGTTCAGCCACTTGATGGCGATCGGGCCGTCCATAACCAGCTTTTCTACCAGCTCGGGGCGATTGCAGTAGTGGCCGCCGCCCATGACGTCGAGGTAGTGCTGAGCGGGAGAGTCGCCGGGCTTGTCGGCAGCCTGAATACCGCCCTCAGCCATCATGGTGTTGGCGTCGCCGATACGCAGCTTGGTCACGATCATAACCTTCGCGCCGGCGGCATGAGCTTCGATCGCCGCGGAAGAACCCGCGCCGCCGCCGCCGATAACCAGCACGTCCGCCTCGTAATCAACCTTGTTCAGGTCGATGTTCTTGCCGGAGATGCGGCTGTGAGCCTGCAGCATTTCGATCAGCTCTTTGGGAGCCTTCTCGCCCTTGTTGGGGCCGACGGTAATCTTGCCGAACGCATCTTCGCGATAATCCGGATGGTACTCAGCCAGCAGCTTTTCCTTCTCCTCGGCAGTCAGACGACGGGGCTCGAGCGCGATATTCGCTTCGCGGGCAGCCTCGACCTTCTTCATGGACTCAAGCATTTCCTGAGTGAAAATCATGTTCTCTACCCCCATCTTACTTCTCGATGTCGCGGTTGTTGTAGAGTTCCTTGAGCTCCTCGATGGACTTGCCCATGATGGTTTCCATCGCCTGAGCGCACAGACCGTCCTCGATCTCCTTAACGCGCTCGGTCAGGTGAACAGACTCGGGAGCCAGGTACTTGCCGTTCAGGCGGCGCGCCAGCATGGCAACCTGCGGATGAGAGATGCCGGCCGGGCAGCGGGAAGAGCAGATGCCGCACATGACGCAGTCAAAGCTCAGCTCGGCGCACTTGAGGTACTCGCCGCGCTGCGCATGAGCGATGTACTGCATGACGTTCAGGCCCTGAGAGCAAGCCTTGGTGCAGGCGTTGCAGCCGACGCAGGAATAGATCTCAGGATACAGCTGCATCATGATCTGTTCGTCGGGCTTGACCTTCTCGATATCATAGCCTTCCTTGATCAGCGGGAAGAAAGGCAGCGTGGCGACATACATATTGTCCTCAACCTTGGTGGAACAGGACAGGCAGGCCTTCAGCTCACGGTCTCCCTTGATGCGGTAAACGGTGGCGCAGGCGCCGCAGAAGCCGTTGCGGCATCCGACGCCGCGAACCAGCTTGTAGCCGGCATATTCGAACGCTTCCATGATCGTCAGATCAGCGGGAACTTCGTACTTTTTACCGTACAGATAGACATTGACCATATTTTCCATTTTATTTCTATCCTCCACTTCGCAGGACATCAATATTCGTTCGGCAGTTCGTTCAGCTTGTCAAAGCGGAATACCGGGCCGTCCTTGCAGACGTACTTGTCGCCGATGTTGCAGCGGCCGCACTTGCCGATACCGCACTTCATTCTCAGTTCCATCGTGGTGAAAATCTGAGTCTTCTCGAAGCCCAGCTTCGTCAGAGACTGCAGAACGAACTTGATCATGATGGGCGGTCCGCAGACGAGAACTTTGCAATCGGGGTCAAAGCCCAGTTCCTCAACAAACGCAGGAACGAACGCGACCTTACCGTCCCAGCCTTCCTGAGGACGGTCGATGGTCAGATGAACATTTACGTTCTCCTCATGCATCCAACGCTCCTGAATCTCCTTGAGGTCCAGCAGGTCGTCGGCGGAACGAGCACCGTAAACGATGTCAACACGGCCGTAATCGGCGCGGTTGTCCAGAACGTAATTGATCACAGAGTGCAGCGGAGCCAGGCCGACGCCGCCGGCGATAAACAGCAGGTTCTCGCCCTTGAGAACCGTGTCAACCGGGAAGCCATTGCCGTACGGACCGCGGATGGTCACCTGCTGGCCGACCTCCATCTGATGGAGCCAGTCGGTCAGGCAGCCGCACTTCTTGATGGAGAACTCCTGGAAGCGAGTCTCCGTGGGCGACGAGGTGATCGAGAACATTGCCTCGCCGACGCCCGGGATGGACAGCATCGCACACTGACCCGGCTTGTGCTCGAAGCACTTGCCCTCGCCGGTGATGGTGTTCACGCGGAAGGTCTTGATGTCCGGCGTATCCCGGCGGATGTCGGTAACGACGCCCAGCATCGGAATCTGCATTTCGATATTATTCATCTTTATCTTCTCCCAACGCCTTAATCACCTTGGCAATATTCATGGAAATCGGGCACTTGCTGACGCAGCGGCCGCAGCCCACGCAGGAGTACATGCCGTCGTTGTTGGACGGGAAGTAGATCAGCTTGTGCATGAAGCGCTGACGGAAACGCTGCATCTGGTCCGGACGGTTGGTGCCATGAGCCATCATGGTGAAGTCGGAATACATGCAGGAGTCCCAGCAGCGGAAGCGCTGAATGCCGTGACCGGTGTCGTAGTCGCGGATATCGTAGCACTGGCAGGTCGGGCAGACAAACGTGCAGGTGCCGCAGCCCAGGCAAGCCTCGGAGAGCTTCGCCCACTTCGGAGAGTTGAACATCTCGTTCAGCTTCTCGGGCTGGAAGGGAGCCAGATTCAGGTTCGCCAGCGGGAGCTTGCCCATGATCTCGCGAACAGCCGCCTTGCTCTCCTCTACCTTCGCTTCGTCGCCATCTTCCATCAGAGCCTTGATCTGCTCGGTCAGCGCCTCGCCCTTTTCGGTCAGCGCCTTCCAGTACAGCTCGCCGTCAACCTTCCAGGTGACGACGTCGCCGGCCGGCTCGGCCGCGTCAACGCCGAAGACATTGCAGAAGCAGCTTTCTTCCGGCTCGGAGCAGGCCATGGTAACGACCGTGCCGTTCATGCGGCGGGCAGCGTAGAAGCTGTCAACCGGCTCGGCCAGAAAGACCTTATCAAGGACTTCCATGCTCTTCATATCGCACGCGCGGACGCCGAAGAGAACGAACTTCTCATCTGACAGTGCATGCGGCTTGATTTCGATGTTCTTGCCTTCCATCTTGAAGTCGACCATGCGCTCGACCTGCGGGAAGAACAGATCCTTCGCGGACTTGGCGGTGTTCAGGTGATCCATAGATACCTTCGCGTCAGCGGTCCACTTGTCATAATCCACCTGACCGGCCTTTTCAACCGGCAGATACAGCGCCTGCGCCTCGGCAATCTTGGCAAACAGGTCGCCCACACGATTCAGAGAAAGTTTCAGCATCAGTTTTCGCCTCCCCTGTTCGTGACGATGCTCGGCTCGACGTCTTCCTTGGTGAAGTTGGTCAGCGGGTACTTCGTGGTGTTGTCCGCGCCGGCCTGGAATTCGCCGTAGAACTCGTTAACATCCTTGATGAACTTGCGGTTCAGCAGGTGCAGCGGGATACCCTGCGGGCATACGCGGCTGCACTCGCCGCAGTCGGTGCAGCGGCCGGCTACGTGGAACGCGCGGATAATATGGAACATATTCTCCTCGAAATCGTCGGCATTGGCCTTGGAAGCGATGCCCGACTTCGGGTTGTCGAATACGCACTGCAGGCAGGAGCAGGCAGGACATACATTTCGGCAGGCGTTGCAGCGGATGCACTTGCTCAGCTCATTGCGCCAGAAAGCGAATCGCTCGCCGGGCGTCATGGCTTCCAGCTCGGCAACCTTGGCAAAGCGGTTGTTTCCGCCAACGGTGAACGCCTCGCCGGTGGTCAGCAGCTCGTCGTAAACGACAAACTCCTGACCCTTGCAGCACAGGCACTTCTCGAGCAGCGCATCCTTGCGGGCGCACTTCTTCTCGCCGTAAATCGTGTCGATGATCAGCTCTTCGCCCTCTTCACGGATGGCGGTTACGCCCTTGATGCCCATGTCGCGGATCTTGCGGATGTCGATCATGCCGCGGCACTCAACGCCGATGATGTAAACCTTCTCGCGGTCGACGCGATGCTCGTTGATCAGCTGATTGAAGCTGTACGTATCGCAGGGCTTCAGGAAGACAAGCGCCTTGCCATCCTTAGCGCACTCCTTGATCATGTACTTGCTCAGGTTCGCGCCGGAGAATCCATTGTATACGAACTTATCCAGACCGTCAGCCGTGAATACGGCGGGCGTCAGGTCATAGAAGAATTCACCCATTTCCCAGCCGACCACACGGTTGACCGTGCCGTCAGCCAGCAGGGCCTTTGCTCTTTCGAGCATCATTTCAGCTACTCTTTGCATCTCAGATCCCCCAGCTTCACATTTTCGCCCAGCTCGGTGATCGTCTGAGCGAAGTCGTTCATGACCGCAGCAAACTTGGTACCCTCCGCAGCGGAAACCCACTCAACGCGGGTGCGCTTGCGGTCGATGCCCAGATAGTCCAGCATGCTGAACAGCATGGTCATACGGCGGCGGGCATAGTAGTTACCGGTGCTGTAATGGCAGTCTCCGGGATGGCAGCCGCACAGGATAACGCCGTCGGCGCCGCGCTGGAAAGCGCGCAGGATGAACATCGGGTTCACTCGGCAGGAGCAAGGAACGCGGATGATCTTCACGTTCGCCGGATAGGACAGACGGCTGGTACCGGCCAGGTCAGCGCCGGCGTAGCTGCACCAGTTGCAGCAGAAGGCGACGATTGTGGGCTTGAATTCGCCCTTCTTCTCGTTTACTTGCATATTGCGTCAACCTCCGCCATGATTTGTCTGTTGGTGAAGCCCTTCAGGTCCATAGCGCCGGACGGGCAGGCAACCGTGCAGGCGCCGCAGCCCTGGCAGATCGCAGGATTGACCTCGGCAACACGGCGGATGGTTCCGCGCGGTACGCCCGGGCCAACGATGGGCTTGTCCTTATATTCGATCGCGCCGTACGGGCAGACCTTTTCGCAGGTCGTGCAGCCGTTGCACAGCAGTTCGTTGCTCTGCGCGACGCAGGGATTGGTAACCATATGATCCTTGCTCAGCAGGCCGATAACCTTGGAGGCGGCGGCGCTGGCCTGAGCAACGGTTTCCGGAACGTCCTTCGGGCCCTGGCATACGCCGGAGAGGAATACGCCGGCAGTCGGGCTCTCAACGGGACGGAGCTTGGCGTGAGCTTCGGTCATCCAGTTGTTGGTGTCGATGCTCGCGGTCAGCAGCGAGGCGATCTGCTTGGCGGAAGGATCGGGCTCGATGGCGGTGGCCAGAATGACCATATCCGCGGCGATGGTGATCTGCTCGTTGTTCAGCAGGTCGCTGCCCTGAACCATCAGCTTGTCGCCCTTCTTGGTGACCTTGCCGACCATGCCCTTGATGTAGTCTACGCCGTACTGCTCAACCGCGCGGCGCTGGAACTCGTCGAAGTTCTTGCCGGGGGTACGTACGTCGATGTAGAATACATGGACATCGGTGTCCGGATACTTCTCACGAACCAGCATGGCGTGCTTGGCAGTGTACATGCAGCAGATCTTGGAGCAGTAGGGCTTGCCGTCCTTGGCGTCCGCAGAGCAACGGGAGCCGACGCACTGTACGAAGACCAGCGTCTTGGGATGGCTCAGATCGGAGGGGCGCAGCAAGGTGCCCTTGGTCGGGCCGGCAGCGTTCATCAGGCGCTCGAACTCGAGAGAAGTAACTACGTCCGGATACTGGGCATAGCCGAATTCCTCGAAGTTGTCCAGCTTGATGGGCTGGAAGCCGGTCGCCATGACGATTGCGCCATACTCGCGCTCGATGATCTCGTCCTTCTGATCGAAGTCGATCGCGCCGGCGGAGCAGTTCTTCTGGCAGATACCGCACTTACCGGTCTTGGCGTGGATGCAGTACTCAGGATCGATCGTCGCTACGTTCGGAATGGCCTGAGCGAACGGGATATAGATCGCGCCGCGGTTGTTCAGGCCCATGTTGAACTCGTTCTTGGCCTTGCGGGACGGACACTTTTCGGTGCAGACCGCGCAGCCGGTGCACTTGGTGGCGTCAACGAAGCGGGCCTTCTTGCGGATCTTCGCAGAGAAGTTGCCGACGAAGCCCTTTACGGACTCAACTTCGCTGTAGGTGTAGAGCGTGATCTTCTCGTTGGAAGCCGCGTCTACCATCTTGGGAGTCAGAATGCAGGCCGCGCAGTCCAGCGTCGGGAAGGTCTTGTCCAGCTGAGCCATACGGCCGCCGATGGTCGGACGCTTCTCAACGATGTCTACCTCGTAGCCGGCATCAGCGATGTCCAGAGCCGTCTGGATGCCGGCGATACCGCCGCCGATGACCAGAGCGCGCTTGATGACCGGGCTGGTGCCGGAGGTCAGCGGAGCGTTCAGCATCAGCTTGGCAACCGCAGTGCGGGCCAGGATGACGGCCTTTTCGGTCGCTTCTTCCTTATCCTTATGAATCCAGGAGCAATGCTCGCGGATGTTGGCAATTTCTACCATGTAGGGGTTCAGACCGGCGGCGACGGCAGTCTTTCTGAAGGTCGCCTCATGCATACGCGGAGAGCAGGAGCAAACCACGATGCCGGTCAGGTTATAGTCCTTGATGGCCTGCTTGATACGGCTCTGGCCACCTTCGGAGCACATGTACTGGTAATCAGTCGTGTAGACAACGCCGGGCTCATTCTTCATGGCCTCCGCAACCGCGGCTACGTCAACCGTCGCAGCAATATTGCTGCCGCACCAGCAAACAAATACGCCTATTCTCTGCAATGAACTCACTTCTCCCTTTTCTGTAATCGGAATAGATGATTACTTGCTGTACTTTCTCATCGCACTGACCAGCGCCTGCTGCGGAATCTTCTCGTCGAGCAGCGCCGGCAGATCTTCGGCCTTCAGGTAGTTCTTGCCCTGCTGACGGATGACCAGCAGACGAACCGCTTCAACCAGCTTGGCCGGCTCGACGTTGCGCGGGCAACGCTCAACGCAGGCAAAGCAGGACAGGCACTTGTACAGCGACTTGGAAGCCATCAGTTCTTCAATGCGTCCTTTTTCTACCATCGCAACGAACTGATGCGGATGATATTCCATCTCATCATAAGCGGGACAGGTGCCGGAGCACTTGCCGCACTTCATGCACTTGCGGGGATTGACGCCGCTCATCCGGATGACCTGTTCGGCCATATCCTTATTGGTATCGTGCATCTTCGTTCCCTCCTTACTTCACGCCGAGCGCTTCAGCCAGCAGCTCCGTGAAATAGCGAACGGGCAGCTTATGGCAGGTGGCGTTGGCATCCAGATTATACATGCACAGCGGGCAGGCGGTAATCAGCTCTTCTGCGCCGTGCTCGACTGCAGAATCCATAATCCGCTCAACCTGCTTCTGCGCCGCAGCCTTATCGTCCATGGCGATGTAGCCGCCGCAGCACTCATTGCGGCACGGGAATACAACCGGAGTCGCTCCGATGGCCTTGATGAAGTCCTCGATGATGGTCGGGTTCTCGGCGTTGTCGAAAGCCATAACGCCGCTCGGACGGAGCAGCAGGCAGCCGTAGAACGCGCCGATCTTGCGGCCCTTGAGCGGATTGACAACCGCCTTCTTCAGGTTGTCGAAGCCGACCGTATCGCGCAGCATCTCGAGATAGTGAACGACGTTGGTCTCGCCTTCATAAGCCTCGTCGAGCTTCAGATAGTTGTTGGCGCGGGTGCGGATATACTCGTTGTTCTTCATGTCGTCATTCACGCGCTTGAGCACATGATGGCAGGCGGAACAGAGCGTGAGCAGATCCTGCTTCTTTTCCTTTGCAGCGGCCAGCGCGCGAACGGCAGAGAGCTTGGTGGCAATTTCATCCTCGGCCATCGGATAAACCGCGCCGCAGCACTGCCAGTTCTCCAGCTCTTCCATCGTTACGCCCAGCGCTTCGGCGGATTTTCTGGCATACATGTCCAGTTCCTTCGCCTTCGTCTTCAGGGTGCATCCCGGATAATAACTGAAATTCATAAGTGTGAAACTCCTTACCCGATTTCTCTTTGCCTTGGGGCTTATTCACAGTCGCATCCCCGCCGGGCCGTAATCCGGCGGCAAGGATGCGAGTGTCATCAAATTATCAGATATTCACCTGAGCAATGACATCCTTCAGTACGTTGGCGCTGTGCTGAAGCTTCGCAACTTCTTCCTCCGTCAGAGCGGGCTTGATGTTGCTCATGATGCCGCGGCGGCCGACAACGGACAGGGTGCTCAGGCATACGTCGTCAATGCCGTACTCGCCGTGCATCATGGTGGATACGGTCATGATGGTATCCATGCTGGAGAAGATGCACTTTACGATATGGCACACGGATACGGATACGGCATAGTAGGTAGCGCCCTTGCGGGAAATGATCTTGCCGCCGGAGGTGCGCATGTACTTCTCGATATCTTCGTAGTCCAGCTCAGGAGTGATGGTGTATTCGGAGGTCAGGCTGCTGTGATACTCCTTCAGCGGTACGCCGGAAACAGTGGCGATGGACCACGGAATGAAAGAGCTGTCGCCGTGCTCGCCGAATACGTAGGCATGTACGTTCTTCTGGCTGATGGACAGATACTCGGAGATGCGGGAGCGCAGGCGGGCGGTATCCAGAATGGTACCGGAACCGATGATGCGGCTCTCGGGAATGCCGGAAATCTTATTGAAGACATAGGTCAGAATGTCAACAGGATTGCTGACGATGATATATACCGCATTGGGAGCATACTTCACGATTTCCGGAGCGATGGACTTGATGATGTCTACGTTAGTCTGAACCAGCTCCAGACGGGACTGGCCGGGCTTGCGGGCGATGCCGGAGGTGATGATAACAACATCGGAGTTCTCGGCATCAGAGTAGCTGCCGGCATAGATGCTGATGGGAGAGCAGAAAGGAGTACCCTGACGGATATCCATGGCTTCGCCCAGAGCCTTCTTGGTATTAACGTCGATCATGACGATTTCAGAGGCGATGTTATTGATGGCCATGGTGTACGCAATCGTGGAACCGACGCTGCCGGCTCCGATAATGGTTACCTTGTTGCTCATTGTAAATCCCTTCCTTAATAAATATTTGTAGTTATCAATGAAGCTATTCTATCACACCTATTTTACCAAAGAACCCTCTCTTTTTCAAATGCCAATACGGCATTTCAGTATGCATTTATCGCTATGTTTTTGTTTATTCTATGTCAATTCTCGAATATTCGAGGTATTTCATCCTTTTTTGCCCATTCCTTATTCGCATATATACCTTAATGATCCCGCAGTAGTTTTGTCGCAAAGATTCGGATTATATGCAGAATTTAGAGGTTTTCACCCTTACTCCTGCCTGTCAGTTAAGAAATTTTCCATCAATTCCGACCATTTTTCACGGATTTGACCATTTTCCTGGCCATTCCATTAAGGAATGTGATCATTCACTTCGTCACTTGAATGCCAAACGATTCCTGCATTCATACACTTTATTGATAAACCGCTTTTCCGCTGCCGAGAACTCATGATCCTTATGACACACCAGCGCGTCGCGCCGGCAGAACTCGACCGACGCGCATCTGCGCTGAACCAAAGAATATCTCGAAAGAATCTCTTCCGGCAGAGGCTCGCTCCAAATATAGGCTCCGTTGATCCGCGATACCATTTCAAGCTGGTTAAGCCGGTCTTTTACGTGCACATGCTTATCCTCGCGCAGGTCCGGCCGTTCCGCCTCTTCAAACGTGACATACGGAACCGTTTCGTCAACCAGTACCACTTCAATATACGGAAACAGACTATCCGCCTTCAGCGGCGTCCGGTCTGCCAGCGGATGCTTCTTTGAAAAGATAACGCGCAGGTCGAATTCCCATATCTGCTCCCATCTCAACTCATGCATTCTCAGGTAATTCACAAAAAACGCTTCGTCCTCTGGCCTGTATCGGATGAGGCCGAGCCCGGCTTTGTCATTTACCACATTTTCAAGCACACAGACCGAGTCCGCCTCAATCACACTGACATCCATTTCCTTTTCTGCATTCAGCTCGGCCGCAAATTCCGCCGCCGCAAGAGACGCATATCCGCTCCTGGCGATAGAAACGGATAATTCCTGTCTGTCCGGATGCCCCGGCCGGTACAGTGCTTCCATCTTTTCAATCTGCACCATGACTGCCCGTGCATATTTCAGGAATTCCATGCCCTTCTGCGTCGGAACAGCCCCCTTGCTGGTCCGGTTGAAGATGGTGATTCCCAGCGATTCCTCCAGTTCCTTAATCGCTTTGCTCAGACTGGGCTGACCGATGTACAGATTCTCGGCTGCCTGCGTAATCGACCCTGTCCGTTCGACCTCCAGCACATATTTAAAATGCTGCGTATTCATGCCCTCGCTCCTTCCGTCCGATACTCATTCATCTTTGCCATCTATTATACTTTGGCCCGCGTCGCTCTGTCAACGCAGCCTCCGCCGCCTCTGTTTCGATTCATTTTTCTGGTATTTCCTCGCCGTATGTGTTATGATATACGCATCCGGTCCCTCATCTTCTTAAAAGGAGCTGACCAATCATGACGGCATTCAAAACCATTGTTCACCATGCCGACCTGTGCGTTGTCGGCGGAGGCATTGCCGGAATATGCGCCGCCGTATCCGCCGCAAGGCATGGAGCGCACGTAGTCCTCATGCAGGAGCGTCCCATGCTGGGCGGCAACGCATCCAGTGAAATCCGCATGTGGGTGTGCGGCGCCCACGGAGACAACAATAAAGAAACCGGCCTCATCGAAGAACTGATGCTTGAGAATCAATACCGGAACCCCGACAAGAATTACTCTGTCTGGGACGGCATCATGTATGAACTGGTGCGCTATCAGCCAGGAATCGAACTGCTTCTCAACTGCACATGCAATGAATGTGAAATGGATGGCAGCGTCGTCAAGTCAGTCAAGGGTTGGCAGCTGACCACCCAGACTTTCCACGAAGTCCACGCCGCATTGTTTGCCGACTGCTCCGGCGACAGTGTCCTCGCCCCGCTGACCGGCGCAGAATTCCGCATCGGACGGGAAGCGCGCAAAGAATTCGGCGAGGACATCGCCCCGGAAACCGCAGACAGAAAGACCATGGGCATGAGCTGCATGATTCAGGCGAGGGAAGAAACCCATCCTTCCGAGTTCATTCCGCCCAAATGGGCATACAAATACACCAAGTCCGATCTTCCCCACCGCGTTCCGGATATGCGTAATGTTTCGGAAAATTTCTGGTATCTGGAACTGGGCGGAGAATGCGACAGCATTGCGGACAGTGAAACACTGCGGGACGAACTTCTGAAAACCGCTTACGGCCTCTGGGATTACGTCAAGAATGATCCCGAGAATAAAGAACAGAACAAGAACTGGCGTCTCGACTGGATGGGCATTCTGCCCGGCAAACGGGAAAGCCGCCGCTATATCGGCGATTACATCATGACGCAGAACGACGTCCGCGCAGAAGGCCGCTTTGAGGATCTGGTTGCATACGGCGGCTGGACCATGGACGATCACCACCCCTGCGGTTTCCGCACGCCCGAACGGCCCAACATTTTCCACCCCGCTCCCTCTCCCTACGGCATTCCTTACCGGAGCATGTATTCGAAAAACATCGAAAACCTCATGTTTGCCGGGCGCAACATCTCCGTCACTCATACGGCCATGAGTTCTACCCGCGTCATGGCCACCTGCGGAACCATCGGTCAGGCGGTCGGCACCGCAGCCGCCATCGCCGTACGCGACGGACTCACTCCGCGCGGCGTATACGAACAGCGTCTGAACGAACTTAAGCAAACCCTGATGGAGGATGACTCCTATCTGCCCTTCAATCGCCGCGATATCCCCCTTCTGACCAGGAACGCTGTTCTCTGCTGTCCTGTGGCTGATGCCGAAAATCTCCGCAACGGTCTGGACCGTCCGATTCAGGACAAAGACAACGGCTGCCATGTTGCTTTGGGAGCGCGCATTACCTATGAATTTCCGAAGGCAGTCAAAGCAGGTCGGGTGCGCATTATCTTCGACAGCGATCTCAACCGCGAAACCCTGCCCGAATGCGAACGCAAACTGCGGCGCAACATGATCCACAACCGACCGCTGGACTGGGCGGACAGCTATGTTCCCAAGACCATGGTAAAGGCATACCGCCTGGAGGGCGTCACACCGTCGGGCGAAACCATTCTTCTTTACGAAACAGCCAATAATTATCAGCGGCGCAACTTTGTTGAGCTGAATTGCGAGCTGAAGTCCGTCACCCTTATTCCGCTTTCAACCTGGGGCGCAGACGACGCTCATATCTTCTCCTTCGATATCGCCGAGCGAGTATAACTCATTTCACAATCGTTAACCGCATTCAACCTGATTGAGCTTTTCTTTTTTCCAACGAGCGTGGTATAATGACACTGCAAAAAAGAACATCAAGGGAGGCTACTGCAAGCCATGATTAAAGTACTTGCCATCGGCAACAGTTTCTCGGATGACGCCAGAACCTACATTCCCCAGATCGCCGCCGCTTCCGGCATCGAACTGGTTTTCGGCAACCTGTACATCGGCGGCTGCTCTCTGGAGCGCCATCACCAGAATATGACCGAAGACGCCGTCGCCTACAGCTACACCAAGACCGGCGCCGAAGGCCGCGAGGCTTCCATCCGAGAGGCGCTCGAGGAAGAAAAGTGGGATGTCGTCACCATGCAGCAGGCCAGCCATTTCAGCGGCCTTTACGAAACCTATCAGCCCTATCTCACCAAACTCTCCGAATATGTGAAGAAGTATGCTCCTCAGGCCGAACAGGTCATCCACGAAACCTGGGCTTACGAAATCACCAGCACTCATCCCAACTTCCCCACCTACGACTGTGATCAGAAGAAGATGTATCTGCAGCTGCGCTCCGCGTATGATCAGGCTGCCGCCTCCCTCGGCGGCGTGCGCGTCATTCCCGCCGGCGACGCCATGCAGATCGCCCGCTCCCATCCCATCTTCGACTACGCCAACGGCGGCAAATCCCTGAACAGAGACGGCTTCCATGCCAGCTGGACGCATGGCCGGTATCTGATCGGCCTCACCTGGGTTGAAATGCTGACCGGCGCCGACCTGACGGACAACTCCTTCGTTCCCGTCAAGGAGGATCAGCCCGAACTGACTCCCACCGCCGAAGAGATCAAGGTACTTAAGGAGTGCGCGCATAAAGCCGTTGAAGCGCGTCAGTACAAGCGCATTTGACAAAAAAATGTTCAGTTCGTTTCAAACGTTCGGAACAGTACGAGAATTCAGCCTGCGGAATTCGGTTCAAAGCCATCCGCAGGCCTTTTTTCTGCCTTTTTTCAAATCTATCATGGGATTGTCGACAAAATAACACAGGAGGCGACTAATCCATGTTCGGAAACAAACTCGCAAAGATCGAAAAACTCACCGCCAAGAAGAATGCTGCCGGTCTGATTCCCCTGACAGCCAACAAAAGCGAAGAGATCCGACTCGCCGCCATTCGCGGCCTTGGCGCATGCGACAGCGACGATGCATTCAACACGCTCGTTCCGCTTGTTCACGACGCAAGCGCCGCTGTCCGCAAGGCAGCTGTATCTGCCCTTGCCGAAACAGGCCGACCCGCCAGCCGCGTCCATATCGAGCATCAGATGCACGTCGAAAAGGATGCACAGGTTATCGCCGCAATGCAGAACACCCTCCGCAGGATCAAGGACAACCGCTGAATCAGAAGATACGCAAATCAGCAGGAGGAAGCACTGAGCTCCTCCTGCTGATTGACTGTATACTTATAATCCGTGTCTTACGCGCTCGCTCTCCTCGGCGCGCTTTGCGTTGTTGAACCGGTCCAGCGTACCAACCAGAGATCCCGTGATTCTACGGATCCTCTCAAACGGAACCCTTCCGAAGTTGTAGTCGAGATCAACATAATCTCCGTCCACCCGGATCGTAATACCGATCGGCTCTCTGCCGTATTTCTCACGCGCTCTCGCGATATAAGCGTCGATTTCCACCTGAGGGACCGTTCCGTTCAATACCTCAACCTTGCATGCCATATGTATCAACTCCTTTGAGTAATATATAACACAAAACCCGCCCTTCAAACATCAACTGCATCAAAATCTCCCGTTAATTTCCCTCCATACAATAATATATCCAGAAATTTTGCCGTTTTAATTCATTCCTTCCATTGACGAAATGTCTTTTCTGATACATAATATAGGTTGAAGTATTATGCCAGTGAATGGAGATATTTATATGCCGCACAAGATTACCGCTGTATTGCCCGAAAGTATTGCCGAGCAGCTTGAAATCCTGCCCGGCGACGCGCTCGTCAGCATCAACGGTCAGACCGTCGTGGACTGGATTGATTACGAAGCATTCTGCTGCACCGAGCAGATGTCCATCGTCATCCGACGGGGCGACGAAGAAATTGAATACGAGCTCGAAAAAGACGAATACGAACCGCTGGGCCTTCAGTTTGAAACCCAGCTGATGTCGCCGGTCAGAAACTGCGCCAACAAGTGCATGTTCTGCTTTGTAGACCAGCTGCCCAAGGACGTCCGGCCCTCTCTGCTGGTCAAGGACGACGACTGGCGCATGTCCCTGATGATGGGCAGCTTCGTTACCCTGACCAATGTCAGCGATAAGGAGCTGGATCGAATCATCGCCCGGAACGCCTCCCCGCTTTACATTTCCGTACATGCAACGGACGGAGCGCTGCGCGCAAAGCTTCTGGGCACTCCGCTCGGCTCCAAGATCATGAGCCAGCTGAACAAGCTGAAAAACGCCGGCCTCTCCTTCCATGCTCAGGCCGTTCTCTGCCCCGGCGTCAACGACGGAGAGTACCTCAAAAAGACCGTCGAGCAGCTTGCTGCACTGCATCCCGCATGCCTCTCTCTTGCGCTCGTGCCCGTCGGCCTGACCGGCCACCGCGACGGCCTGTGCGAACTGAGGAAATACACCAAGGCCGAAGCGCGCACTATCGTAGAAGAAGTTGCCAAATGGCAGGACAAGTATCTCAAGAAATTCGGTACTACTTTTGTCTCCGCTTCCGACGAATTCTATGTCACTGCCGGCGTCCGCATCCCCTCCGACGAACGCTATGAGGATTATCCTCAGATCGAAAACGGCGTCGGCCTCATGCGGCTGCTTGAAACCGAGATGGAATACGCCTATGAGGAAGCCGATCTCACCTCCGTACGGCCAGCGCGCTTTGTCGACGCCTGCGGCGTATCGGTCGCTCCGTTCATGAAGAGCCTGTTCCGTCGGTTCGAAATTCCTGGCGTCGAAGTTGAAGTTGTTCCGATTGAGAATCACTTCTTCGGCCCCAGCGTCACCGTTTCCGGCCTTCTGACCGGCTCTGACCTGATCCGGGAGCTCAAGGGAATCGACGCGGACAAAATCCTGATTACCGAATGCATGCTCCGCGAATTCGAGGATGTCTTCCTCGACAACCTGACGCTCGAAGAAGTCGAAAAGGAAATCGGCATTCCGATCGTCAAAGTCGGCCGTACCGGAGACGATCTTATGAATGCGCTTCTGTACGCCTGATCTGCATCCTAAAAATTATTCATTCCGGGAGGAAATAACATATGGCTAAGCCTCTGGTTGCTATTGTCGGCCGTCCGAACGTCGGCAAGTCCACCTTCTTCAATAAAATGGCCGGTCACCGCATCGCCATTGTCGAGGATACCCCCGGCGTAACGCGCGACCGCGTCTATGCCGACTGCGAATGGCAGAATCATCACTTTACCATGATCGACACCGGCGGCATTGATCCGACCAGCGAAGATCCCCTTCTCAAGCAGATGCGCCGCCAGGCCGAGATCGCCATTGAGACCTGCGACGTCATCCTGTTTTTCGTGGACGGTCGTCAGGGTCTGACCTCCGATGATGAAATGGTCGCCGATCTGCTGCGCCGCAGCCGCAAGCCCGTCATCCTCGTCGTCAACAAGATCGACAAGATTTCCATGGCGGACGGCATTTACGACTTCTATGCGCTCGGCATCGGCGATCCCATCGCCATCTCCAGCGTCAACCTGATGAACATCGGCGATCTGCTCGATGAGATCGTCTCCCACTTCCCCGAGACCGCGGATCTTGAACCCGAGAATAAGGCCACGCACATCGCTGTCGTCGGCAAGCCCAACGTCGGCAAGAGTTCTCTGGTCAACCGCATTCTCGGTCAGGAGCGCGTCATGGTATCCGACATCGCCGGCACCACGCGCGACGCCATCGACACCCGCTTCACCGATCACGGCGAGGAGTTCGTCATCATCGATACCGCCGGCATCCGCAAGCGCAAGTCGATCGAATACCAGTCCCTTGAGCGCTTCTCCGTCGTCCGTTCCCTCGCCGCCATCGACCGCTGCGACGTCGCTCTCCTCCTGATCGACGCCAAGGAAGGCGTTACCGAGCAGGACAGCAAGATTGCCGGTTACATCGACGAGCAGGGCAAGCCCGCCGTCATCGTTATCAACAAGTGGGATGCTGTCGACAAGGATACCAATACCATGAACGACTACATCAAAGAAGTCCGCAAGGAACTCAAGTTCATGGAATACGCTCCTGTCATCTTCATTTCCGCACTGACCGGCCAGCGTACCGGCAACGTCATCGACATGGTCAGAAAGGTTTACGAGCAGGCTTCCCGCCGCATCACGACCGGCCTCCTCAACGACATTCTGACTGACGCGCAGGCTGCGCTTCAGCCGCCGGCAACTTCCGGCCGCCGCCTGAAGATCTTCTACGCCACGCAGCAGCAGACCAATCCTCCGACTTTCGTCTTCTTCATCAACGATATTTCCCTCATGCATTTCTCGTATGAGCGCTATCTTGAAAACCAGTTCCGCAAGGCGTTCGGCTTCGAGGGTACGCCCCTTCGCTTTATCCTGCGCGAACGCAACAAGGATGAATAAGGAGGATACGCATCATGAAATATCTCATCTGGGTTCTGATCGCCGTCATCGCCTATCTGCTGGGCAATATCTCCACCGGCCTGATCGTCGGCAAGCTGTTTGCTCAAACCGACATCCGCAAGGTCGGCAGCGGCAACGCAGGCACCACGAATGTCATGCGCACGCTCGGATGGCTTCCTTCCGTCGTGACGCTGGTTGGCGACGTCATCAAGGCAATCGCCGCCATGCTGGTCGGCATGTGGCTCGATCCTGAAATGGGCAAGTTCATCGCCGGCGTCGCCGTTGTCGCCGGACACAACTGGCCTGTCTTCTTCGGCTTCAAGGGCGGCAAGGGCATCGCCTCCTCGCTCGGCGTCATCCTGATGACCGATCCGTGGATCGCGCTGATTCTGCTGGTCATTCAGTTCAGCATTCTGATTCCGACCAAGCTGATGAGTCTGGCTTCCGTCGCCTCTTCCATTGCCTACCCCATTCTGGTCGCCATTTTCCACTGGGGCGACTGGGGATACATGCTCTTCGGCTTCATTCTCGGCTTCATGGCGCTCTACAGCCACCGTGCCAACATCAAGCGCCTGCTCAACAAGAACGAAAACCGTCTGGACTTCAAGAAGATCACCGAAATCAGCAAGCAGAAGAAAA
>JAFQQU010000226.1 GCA_017410445.1 Clostridia bacterium
GTGCCGAGCATGTACTTGGCCAGTTCCAGGCAGTTCTTGAACTCTTCCTCCAGCTGATCGGGGCGGAGGATGTAGTGACCCTCGGAGATGGTGAACTGACGCACGCGGATCAGACCGTGCATCTCGCCGGAATCCTCGTTGCGGAACAGCGTGGAGTTCTCAGCGTAACGGAAGGGCAGATCGCGGTAGGAACGCATGCGGTTCAGATAGGCCTGATACTGGAAGGGGCAGGTCATCGGGCGCAGGGCGAAACATTCCTTCGTCTCATCGTAGGGATCGCCCAGAATGAACATGCCGTCCAGATAATGATCCCAGTGGCCGGAGATCTTGTAGAGCTCGCGCTTGGCCATCATGGGCGTACGGGTGAGGATATAGCCTCTCTTCTGCTCCTCATCCTCAATCCAGCGCTGCAGCAGCTGCATGACGCGGGCGCCCTTGGGCAGGATGATCGGCAGGCCCTGGCCGATTTCGTCGACCGTCGTGAAGTATTCAAGCTCGCGGCCCAGCTTGTTGTGGTCGCGCTTGAGGGCTTCCTCGCGCTGGGTGATATAGGCTTCGAGGTCTTCCTTATTGGTGAAGGCCGTGCCGTAGATGCGCTGCAGCATCTTGTTCTTCTCGCTGCCGCGCCAGTATGCGCCCGCAACGCTCATCAGCTTGATGGCCTTGACCTTGCCGGTGGAGGGCAGATGCGGACCGGCGCACAGGTCGGTGAAATCGCCCTGCTTGTAGAAGGAGATGACCGCGTCCTCAGGCAGGTCGTTGATCAGCTCTACCTTGTAGGGCTCACCCTTCTCTTCCATGAATGCAATGGCTTCCGCGCGGGGCAGCTCGAAGCGCTCCAGACGGTCGTTCTTCTTGACGATCTTGGTCATTTCCTTCTCGATGGCCTTGAGGTCTTCGTTGGTAAAGGCCTTGTCCACTTCGAAGTCATAGTAGAAGCCGTCGTCGATGGCCGGGCCGATGGCCAGCTTGGCTTCAGGGAACAGCTTCTTGACCGCCTGCGCGAGGATGTGGCTGGCGGTATGGCGCAGGACCTTGCGGGCGTCGGCGTCGTCGAAGGTGAGGATTTCCAGCTCATGATCGCCGGAAATGGGCGTGACCAGAGAGATCACCTGGCCGTCCAGGCGGGCAGCCAGAGCGTTCTTCTTGAGATCCTGAGAAATCGCACCTGCGATATCCAGCGCGTTCATGCCGTCGTCAAATACGCGGACGTCACCCTTGAGTTTCAGTTCCATAATCGTTTCCTCCTGCAGAAATAATATATCAGTCTCTCTCCAAAAGCCTCCCTCTTTGAGGGAGGTGGCACGGCGAAGCCGTGACGGAGGGAGTTCGTCGTTCAGTATCTAATCATAAACTAACTCCCTCAGTCGCCTTCGGCGACAGCTCCCTCAGAGAGGGAGCCTACAGTCAGCGACTCCTTCCATCCCGGAAAAAAGAAAGCCCGCCCCTTACACGAAAGGGGCGAGCATAATAAACCCGCGGTTCCACCCTTAATTGACAGCGCTCATGCGCAATCTTCTTAAGCGGGCGATAACGAGCCCAACCGTTTCCGATCGGAAGCTGGTGCTCACGGAAGCCTGACTGAACGCGCTTTCAGCCGGTGACGCGTTCTCTCTGACGCCGGTGTTCCCGCAATTGGTCTTCGTCTCTTCGGAATGACTGATTGGAATCAGTATAACGCCAACTCCGTTCCTCTGTCAAGCGGTATTTAACGGAAAATGATTCATTTAACAGAGGAAATGCCATTTTCAAGGGAGATGACGATGTCCTCGGATTCCTGATAGCCGCTGATGGAATAATACGGACGGATTCTGATCTCCTCCTGTCCTTCGATGAGATCCAGCGCAGTCTCCCATCGATATGCGCCATTCTCCGTGGGCATGCCGTCAAAGCTGACCATGCTGCCGTCCGGCTGCACCACATACAGCATCCTGATAAACTCAACCGTCTTCCACTGCTTAGGATCGCTTCTCGCTTCAAGCCATTCTGCCGGCTGGGTAACATCGACGATTACACGGGTGCTTACGTCGCTTACGCGAACTTCTGCCTTGGCGGAATACACGTCGTTTTCATAGGAACCATACAGCATCGTCGTATCCTGCTCGTTCTTCCTGACGACATACGGGAACTCCAGCTGGCCCAGCGGCTGCCCTGCCACCCATATTCCGTCCTTATCCGTGCGCACTGCACTGACACCCTCGCCCATCAGGAGCGTCACCGTCAGCTGTTCCTTGTCCCGGCATTCCTCAATCAGATCGCCGAAATCCACATAGCGGAGCATCACGCCGTTTTCCTGCATGTTCTGATGATCATCCTCGGGAACAAGTCTGTTCTGATCGTCGCCCTCGACTGCAATATGATCGGACGCGCCGGCGGTATAGAGCACCACGCCCGCCTCGCCGTTTTCTGCATACATCTTTTCAAAAGCCGCAATCTGCTCGTCGGTCATCCACTGGATAATGTACGGCGGCAGCAGCTTGCTCTTTTCGGGAATCTGGCCGTCATCATTGATATACACGCCGCCCGGCTCGTGCTTCGTCGCGCAGAAAGCCGGATCATCCGGTCGGGTCATGGCCAGCGCGTCATGCTCCAGCCCCAGGATAACCTTGCTCGCACCCTCCTGATACCTTGCGCCGATGATCAGCTGATAGCCGTCGTAATAGGCCTGAACGAGTTCGGCGGATACATTGCCGTTGTACTGCGTAGACTGGCTTTCAGCTTCAAAACCGCTGTCCGCCAGTTCATTGAGCTGATCAATATCAGCCGTCGTAGAGTATCCCCAGTCTCTGAACCATCCAAACAGACTCTCCACCGCCCCCGTCGCAAACGCCACTCCGGTCAGCGCCAGCACGCCTGCCAGCGCCAATGCAAGGGCCATCTTTGCGCTCACGCGCTTTGCATCCTTCTTATTCATAATTTCTTCCATGCTCCTTTCTGTCCTTTTCAGCAGCTCGGAGCCGGGTGTGATCGTTTCGTTCATTTTCCTATAGTCATCCTTGAACACGCCGTTTCGCCTCCTCGCCGATCAGTTTCTTTCTAAGCAGCTTTCGCGCCCGGGTAAGCTGGCTGCGGATGGTGGAGGGCTTTTCGGAAAGCGCCTCCGCAATTTCGTCCACGCTCATCTCCTCATAATAGAACAGATGAATCACCCGCCGCATCTTCACCGGAAGCGAGTCCAGCGCTTCTTCAAGCGCTTCGTTTCCCGCAGGCGCTTCCTCCGCGGGAATCCTGTTCAGGTCCTTGTCCTCCCAGAAGACCATTCTTTTCTTCCACGAGGACAGCCACATCGTCTTTGAGCAGTTCACCGTCACCCGGATGAGCCATGCTTTCATGTGCTCATCACTCTCAAACTCGGGACTACTCTTCACCAGCCGGATAAAGACCTCCTGAAAGATATCGTCCGCATCCGTGCGGTTTCTGACTTGGGCGTAGGCCAGCCGGTACACCATATCGGAATATTTCCGGAGGGCCTCCGCCGCCCAATCGTCCGCGCGCAACGATCGGTTCTGCATGCCCTCACCTCCCTTCGCTATAAATACTCATAAGACGCGCAAAATGCTGCATCGGATCAAAATTTTTCCGCATCTTGCCGCCCGGACGCAGGTCTGTTATAATAAAGAAAAGGTTAACTGAACAGGAGGTCTGAATATGCCCAAGCCCAACGTCATGATCTTCATGGTCGACCAGTTCCGCGGAGACTGTCTTGGAATCGACGGACATCCGGACGTCAAGACGCCCTTCCTCGATACGCTGGCGCTGCGCGGCGCACGCTTCACCCGCGCCTATTCCGCCACGCCCACCTGCATCGCCGCCCGCGCAGGCCTCCTCACCGGCTTGCGCCCCTGCCATCACGGCCGCGTCGGCTATCAGGACGGCGTGCCGTGGACCTATGAACACACCATGCCGCAGGCGTTTACCGATGCGGGCTATCAGACCAAGTGCGTCGGCAAGATGCACGTCCATCCCCTGCGCTCCCGTCAGGGCTTTCAGGACGTCGAGCTGCACGACGGCTTCCTGCATTACTACAGAAGCCCCATGATCCCCTATTACGAAAGCCAGATGATCGCGGACGACTATCTCTACGAAATGCAGGGACGCGGCCACAAGGACATCACCGACACCGGCATCGAATGCAACGGCTCGGTCGCCCGCCCGTGGCCCTATGAGGAAGAGACGCATCCCACCCGCTGGGTGGCCGACCGCACCATCGATTTCCTGCGCCGCCGGGACAGGGACCATCCCTTTTTCCTGATGGCGTCCTTCGTGCGCCCGCACCCGCCGTTTGACGCGCCCGAATGCTTCTTCGACATGTACCGCGGCAAAAACCTCAGAAATCCCCCGGTCGGCGACTGGGCGGAGAAGATCGGCTCGCGCGTGCAGTCCAGCCCCTACGGCATCGCCGATCCCGACCTGAACACAGAGGCGCAGATCGGCTATTACGCCTGCATCACGCAGATCGATCATCAGATCGGCCGCATCATGGAGCGGCTGCTGCTCGAGGGCGTGCTGAACAACACCTATATCCTCTTCATTTCCGACCACGGCGAGCTTTTGGGCGACCACAACCTCTACCGCAAGTCCCTCCCCTACGAGGGCAGCGCAAGGGTTCCGTTCCTGCTGAGCGGCCCGGGCATCGCGCCGGGTACGGTGAGTGATTCGGTCGTCGAGCTGATGGACGTCATGCCCACGCTGCTGGACGCCTGCGGCATCGATATTCCCGATACGGTGGACGGACGGAGCGTGCTTCCCCTCCTGCGCGGCGAGACCGGCTGGCGCGAAACCATCCACGGCGAGCACTGCTACGAGACCGGCTCCGCGCACTTCATCGTCACCAGCCGCGACAAGTTCATCTGGTATTCGCACACCGGAAAGGAGCAGTATTTCGACCTTGTCAGCGATCCGCAGGAGCTGAATAACCGGATCGGCGACGAATCCTGTCAGGAACGAATCGAACATCTGCGCCGCGCCCTGATTGAAGACCTCAAGGGCCGCGAAGAGGGCCACACCGACGGCGAGAAGCTGATCGCCAGCCGCCCGTGCACCGCCATTCTCCGCTCGGTCTTCCCCGATATCAAGCCCCGCGCGTACTGATTCCCGGAGTGACGAGCCGCCCGGTTCTTACGACCGCATTCCCAGAGCATAACGTCGGAAGGAATTGGAGGAAACATCTGATATGGATAAAGAGCTCAAAAAATGGGCCGTCATTGCGAGCATTGCATTTGCTGCAGCCGTAATACTGCTGCTATTGCTATCCGGGTTTGACCTTAGCGGGTTCGAGATCCATAAAGGAATAAAGCTTTCCTGAAAAAACAAACTGACCTATGATTTCGTTCACAGGTCAGTTTCTGCGCGTTGACAAAGTCAACGCTTGTGGACGGGGAACTGCGGTTCCCCGCCACTGCCACCCCTCAAGGCGGCATTTTCTGAAAATCTCACGATTTTCCGGGCGAAAATGCAGGGAAAGAAGCATTTTTCTCCGCTGCGCTTCGTAAAATGCCACAAAATTGACGCACATGTCGCCAATTTTGATTGAACATGGAGAGGCTCCCTGCCTCTCCAAACCTCACCGGGGTTTGTCAATGATTTGAGCCCGGCGGATTATTCCGTCCGGGCTGTAATGATCGGGTCATACTCCCCATTTTTCGAGAATCCAGCGGCCGTTTTCATAGGAGAATACGGCGATGGAGGCATTCAGGCAGCGGATGTGTTTTCGGTTGAAGGAATGGCCGAGCACCTGACAGAGCGTGCAGGAGATGAATCCCGCATGGGAGAAGGCGACGACCTGATTGCAGGGGTCTTCTTCCAGCATATGCAGGAAAGCGTCTGCGCGCGCCGCCAGCTGAGCCTCGTTTTCGCCGCCGTAGGGCGTGTAGTCGTATGCGTTTCTGTGCTTCATGAGCTCCTCGCCGTATTCGGCTTCGCATTCGGCGACGGTGCGCCATTCCAGCTTTGCGCCAACGTCCAGCTCACGGATGAGCGGCAGCTGAACCGGCTCGCAGCCGGGAATCGCATACCGGGCGGTATCTGCGGCGCGGATGAGGTCGCTGGAGTAGATGCGGTCAAAATGAAGTCCCTTGAGCCTTTCGCCCGCGGCCTTGGCGTCGGCAATGCCCTTTTCGGTGAGCGGGGCCTGCGCCTGACCGGTGAAGCGGCGCTCAAGGTTGGTCTGGCTTTCGCCGTGGCGGACCATGTAGAGTTTCAAGGAAAGCTGCCTCCTTTACTTTGGTAGGGTCAGCGCAGCGCCTCGCGCAGATATGCGCCGGCATTGACCAGCGCGGCCTGAAGCGAGCGGACGGGCACGGCGCGAACATCTCCGCTGTCCGCCGCCAGCGCCGCAGCCGTTCCCGCGGCCTGACCGGTGATGAAGCAGCCGGGCATGACGCGGATGGACGCCTCCATCTGCCGGTCGCAGCCCATGCAGCGGCCCGCGGTCAGGGCATTGCGGAAGGACACGGGAATGAGGGAGCGGTAGGGGATGCCGTAGGACTCGCCGGGCTGATAGCGCATGGTTTCATATTCCTTTTTGAAGCGCTCCATCTCGCCCGAATCGGTGTTCATGATGTGGATGTCCACCGGGTAGTTGTAGCGGCCGATTTCATCGTCGAAGTCGGCGCGGGCGAGAAAGTCCTGAACGTTCAGCATATAGTCGCATTTGATGCGCCGCGACTCGCGCACGCCCAGCATGGCGGCGGTGCCCGTCAGGCGGATGGATTCGCAGCCGGGGATGTATTCCCGGTAGAAGCGGGTGTATTCCAGCATGGATTTGCGGCCCCAGACCATCGCGTCGGTCAGGGAGCGCTCGCTGAGCGGGTCGGTCCCGAAGATGTGGCCGATGTTTCCGCCGGCATATCCGCCCTCGCGGGGGAACAGGCCGGTCAGGTGCCGGTCCTCATAGGTGAATACGCCGTCCCGGATGGCCTTTTCCAGCTGAACGGGCACTGCGCCCATGTCGTAGCGGTCGAGGTCGATATCGCCCCACTGGGTGCAGAGGGTGGGCGGCATGACGTTTCCCTCGTTGTCGCCCAGCTCGAATTCGCCGCCGGCCAGAGCGATGAGGTTGCCGTCGCCCGTGCAGTCGATGTAGACCGAGGCTTCGACGGCAAATACGCCGGTGCGGGAGGTGAATACGGCGCAGCGGATGGCGTCGCCGTCGGTCAGGACGTCGCACAGCGTTGTGAAGAACAGGAATTCGACGCCGGCTTCGGTCAGAATCCGGTCGTACTCGCGCTTGAGCTCTTCCGCGTCGAATCCGGTCCAGTAGGTTTCGACGGGGATGTTTTTGGCGGCGTTTCTGCGGATTTCAAGGCCGACGCCGCTGCAGGTGACGTTGACGCCGTCGGTGAACGGGCCGAACGCGGGCACCATGCCGCTCGTACCCGCGCCGCCGAAGCAGCCGTTTGATTCGCACAGCAGCACCTTTTTGCCCATGCGCGCCGCGGAAACCGCCGCCGCAACGCCGGATGCGCCGCCTCCGACGACGAGAATATCGACGGTATAGCGCGTTTCGATCTGTTTCTGATAGAGCATGGCCGTACCTCCCTGTTTGCTTGTCCGGATGCGGACGGAGTATGGTCAGTTTTTCTGGTTGATGACGTCCTGAAGCTTGATTTCGGGATGGCGGTATTTGCTGCGCCGGGCGATGTTTTCCTGTTTGCTCATCCAGATGGCCTCGTTCGGGCACCAGTGGAAGCAGGCGAGGCAGGTGGAGCAGTTGTCCCCGATGACTGCCTTGCCTTCGCGAAGGACGATATTCCCCATGGGGCAGACCTCCTCGCAGATACCGCAGCCGGTGCACTTGTCAGCCTCAGCGGTGATGCCGCGGAAGTTGTTGGGCCATGCGGTCCGGGCGAGCGGCAGAAGGGCGGGCTCGGAATAATCCCGCGTCTCGCGCGAGCGGATGAGGGGGAGAATGGCCTGAACGGAGCTGTCCTGATTGGCGAGGTGCTTTTCGTCCACGCCCGGCTCGTTGATATAGCTGTTGCCGGGCATGTTGACGTTGACGGCGAGGGAGAGCTTCTGGCCGCGCGTCATGAGCAGCTGATCGAGGCGCTGATGACATGCGCCGGCATGGCCGCGGCAGGTGGGCACGGCGAAGATATACGGCTTTTCGGCCGTGAAGATCATCTTTGAAATCAGGTCGCGCACGATGCAGGGCGCGTCGCTGAAATAGACCGGGAAGACGAAGCCGACGGCCTCCGCTTCTTCGACGATTTTTTTATGCCGGACGGCGGACACGACCGGAATCAGCCGGCAGCCGCCGAGGCCGTCCGCCAGACGGCGCGCGGTGGTCAGCGAGTTTCCGGTGGCGGTGAAATAATAGATGGAGATCATATGATGAGGCCCCTTTCTGATAGACGGGCTGAACTCAGCCGGTGACCTGCGTCAGAGCGCGCTTGTCATACTGAGACAGCAGCCAGTACATCGCCTGATCCATGTCGATTTCATGGCCGCCGTCGAAGACGTCCAGAAAGACTCGGGCGGAGGGATATTCTTCGGTCATGCGGCTGAAGAAGCGTATGCTGTGGGATACCGGCACGGTGGGATCGTGTTTTCCGTGAAAGAGCTTGACGTTTGCCCGAGAAATCTCGGCGAGGTGATAAATGGGCGAGCGCTTCGCCATTTCCTCCTTTGAGCCCGAGCAGCAGGCGAGGACGTGCTCGCGGTAATTGGCATTCTCATCGGCCCAGACTGCCAGATCGGTGATCGGCACATAGGCGCCGACGGCCCGGAACAGCTCCGGCCATTTCGCGGCCAGCATCAGGGCCATGAGTCCGCCGCCGCTGTGGCCGAGGAGAAGGATGCCGTCCTCGTCGATATTGCCGGACGGGAGCAGTGAATCGACAGCGTCTTTGACGTCCTGCAGTGCGTAATCCGATACGCAGGCCTCGGTGCAATGGGGATTGCCGGTCAGGTTCGGGCCGCGGAATTCGGGCAGCAGCAGGTGGAAGCCCAGCTTTTCGGCATAGGGAAGGAAGTTATTGATCTGATTGAACCGGTTGTGGCTCCATGTATGCAGGCCGATCAGAAGCGGCCGCTTGCCGGGCAGGGGCGACCGGTAGAACAGAGACGGCTGCATGGAGCCGTCCAGCGTGGAGCGGACAAGGATTTCGGTCTGGGTCATGAGAATGCCTCCCATTCCGGCTTGCGCGGATGATGTGTTATCCATATTATAGCACAGCGGGATGGGCCGCGCCAGCGTGGAGCGGACGGAGCGCGAAAGAAATGTTTTTTCAAAAAAATGTGATTCATGTGTTTCAAGCGCACACAGGCGGTTTATATATAAATCATCAGGGGCGAGCGAGAAGAAAGGCCCCGGAGAGAAGAAAAAATAAATTGAGATATTATTAGGAGGAAACAAAACATGAAGAAGTTCGTATGCAGCATCTGCGGTTACACCCACGAAGGCGACTCTGCCCCCGAGAAGTGCCCCCTGTGCAAGGCTCCGGCGAGCAAGTTCAACGAGCAGTCCGGCGAGAAGACCTGGGCGGCCGAGCATGTAGTCGGCGTAGCGAAGGGCGTAGATCAGCGCATCATCGACGGCCTGAGAGAGAACTTCAACGGCGAGTGCAGCGAGGTCGGCATGTATCTGGCGATGGCCCGCGTAGCCCATCGTGAAGGCTATCCGGAAATCGGCCTGTACTGGGAGA
>JAFQQU010000227.1 GCA_017410445.1 Clostridia bacterium
GGCCAGCAGCCATGTATCGTTCCAGCCGTCGCGGAGCATCCGGTCGTATCCCTCGCTGCGGATTTCCGCCGGGCTGTTGAAGTCGCCCAGCAGCCAGACCGGCGCGCTGGCCTTCTTTTCGCTCAGCTGTGCTTCCAGCTGACGCCACTGACCGAGAAACGGCTCCTCTTCATCGTTCCACCAGCCCATATGCACGGTATAATACCAGTCCGGGCCGGAAGCAAGCCTTACGCCCAGCGCCTTGCGGGTCTTCCAGTTCCCGTAATCGTCCGTCAGGCTGACCGGCTGCACGTCGGTTTCGGCGATCTCATGGCCCAGCGTCAGAATCGCCACCCCCTCGTCGAACCGCCCATATCCGCGCTTGACCGGGAGCCATGCCCAGCGGCATTCAAGCCCCGCCTGATTGAGGACATACGCCGTCCATGCCGCATGATTATCGGTCTTTACAGGCACCGAAACGCCCTCAATCTCCGCCATGCCCGAGGTCAGCGAAGGGTCCGCCGCAGAGGCGTCAATGGACTGATTGACCTCCTGCAGCGCGATGAGGTCCGGCTGTTCGCGGATGACATATTCCAAAAAGCAGCTGAGCTTTCTGATGTATTCCTTCTCCAGAAGGGAGTGTGCGTTCAGCGTCATCAGCTTCATAGCGCGCCGTCCCCGCTTCCGGACTCATTCAGCAGATCGTTGATGTCGGATTTCAATACGTCAGCCTTCGGCCCGTACACCGCCTGAACGCCGCCGTCCTTCTTCATAAGTCCCATCGCGCCCTCCTTCTTCCATTCGGCCATGTCCGCCACCCGGTCGGTGTCCTTCACCGAGATGCGCAGCCGCGTCATGCAGGCGTCGACCAGAATGATGTTGTCCCTGCCGCCAAGGAGGGATATAATCCGCTCGGCCTGTCCGTTTCCGTCCGTCCGCGCAGACGAGGGCGCCAGCTCCGGCGTCTCCATGCTCTCGTCCGTATAGTTTCCGAGCCGTCCGGGCGTCGCATAGGAAAACCTTCCGATCATCCAGTAAGAGACGGCATAGCCGGCCGCGAAGAAGACCGCCGTCCAGATCAGGAAATTGACGATATCCCCGCCGAGACCCGCGCTTAGCGACATGGGTACGCGCGTGAGGAATTCGATGCTTCCGAAGGCATGCAGCCGCAGATTGACCAGCCCGGCCATCGCGAACGCGCAGCCTTGCAGAAGCGAATACACCGCGTACATCGGCAGCGCGCAGAACATGAACATAAATTCAATCGGCTCGGTGACGCCGGTGAGAAACACAGCAAGCGCAGTCGATACGAACATCGACCGGTATTTTCTGCGCCGGTCAGGCTCCACCCGCCTGTACATCGCCAGCCCCACGCCCAGCAGCAGGCCGCCCGAGCCGATCATCTGGCCCACCTTGAAGCGGGCGGGCGTGACCGTCGTCAGCAGCCGCTCATACGAAGCCATATCTCCCGAATTCCTGAAATGAATCAGGTCCGTAACCCACGCCAGCCACAGCGGATCCTGCCCGAACACCTGAGATCCCGCGTTCACCCCGGTCTGAATGACATAGGTTCCGCCGAAGGAGGTGTAGTTCATGGGAATGGTCAGCATATGATGAAGACCGAAGGGCAGGAGCAGACGCTCGAGCGTTCCGTAGATGAACGGGGCCAGCACGGGCGAGGTATCGGCGGAATCCGCAATCCACACGCCGAACCGGTTGATGCCCGACTGAACCGCCGGCCATACCGCCGCGAGAACGAGCGACACAATCGCCGAATAAAAGATGACCGCCATCGGAACAAACCGCTTTCCGTTGAAGAAAGCCAGCGCGTCCGGCAGGCCCCGGTAATTGTAGAACCGGTTATACACCGCGCCGCCCAGAAAACCTGAAATGATGCCCACGAACACGCCCATATTGAGCGCGGGCGCGCCCAGGACAGAGGTGAAATAGTCGCTCACCTTCATCTCCGCGCCGAATAGCGAATACGCCGCCGCGCCGGGATCTGAAAGCATGGCGTCGGTCACGCCGAACACAGCGCCCGTGATGCGGTTGATGAGGATAAACGCAATCACCGCGGCAAACGCACCGCCCGCGCGTTCCCTTGCCCATGAGCCGCCGATGGCGACCGCGAAGAGGATGTGCAGGTTGGTAATCACCGCCCAGCCGATGCCCTCCATCACACTGCCGACCGACTGAATGATCGGCACGCTGCCTCCGGCGATCTGCAGAAGCTTTCCGACGCTCAGCATGAACCCGGCTGCCGGCATGACGGCAATGACGGTCATGAGCACCTTTCCGAGCTTCTGAAGAACGTCGAACCGGGCGGATTTTCTCTTTTCCGGCTTCTCTTCGCGCGCCTTTTCCCGGGTTTCCTCCGCCCTTTCTTCCGTGCGGACGGTCATGAGGACGTTTCCGGCTTCCGTTTCCTCCCCGATGATTTCAATCTCCGCGTCCGCCGGGATGGAGCAGATGACGACCGGCGTTATAGGATTTATCCCCCGGCTTCTGAGAAATTCCCAGTCGACCTCGGCGACCGCATCGCCCGCGCGCACGTGATCGCCTTCCTTCACCAGCGAGCGGAATCCCTCGCCGTCCAGCGCGACCGAATCAATGCCGATATGAACCAGCACCTCGATTCCTTCGTCCGAGGTGAAGCCGTAGGCGTGGCGCGTTCCGGCGACGGTGGAAACCGTTCCGTCCACCGGGCTCAAAACCCTGCCGCCCGTCGGCTCGACCGCCGCTCCTCCGCCCAGTATCTTCGCCGAAAACACATCGTCCGGCACGCTCTCCATCGGAAGCACTCTTCCCGTCAGCGGAGACAGGATTTTCCTGACCGCGCTCATATCATCATCTCCCTGCTTGTCATCTCCGGCGGAAAACCGCCGCCGGCCGGCATGAATCGCTGTTTTTCCACATTGTCCGCCCGTCTCAGCAGGCAGATGCGCATAGTATGCGCCGACAGGATAAAACTATTCAGCAGCGAGATTGATTCTTCTCAGGCGGTGTTGTATAATCGGATCAGAACAACGATTCTTCAAAGCAGAAGGAGATACATATATGAACACCCTGCTCCGATCCCATGCGGATCAGATCATTTCATCATCCATCCGCGCAGTTCTGCCGGACGAGGCGGTCGCCCGCGCCCTGAAGGACGCTTCCTTCCCCGGCCGCATCATTCTGGTCGCCGCCGGAAAAGCCGCATGGCAGATGGCCCGCGCGGCATATGACGCGCTTGGGAAAAGCATCTCGGGCGGCATCGTCATAACCAAATATCAGCATGTTCAGGGGGAAATTCCGGGCATTGTCTGCCGGGAGGCCGGGCACCCGGTGCCGGACGAGAATTCCTTCTCCGCGACGCAGGAGGCGCTCGGCATGGTCGCGGGCCTTTCGGAAACCGACACCGTGCTCTTCCTCCTTTCGGGCGGCGGCAGCGCGCTGTTTGAAAAGCCGCTCATCCCGGGCGAAGAGCTGCAAAGCATTACCTCACAGCTGCTGGCCTCGGGCGCGGACATCGTGGAGATCAACACCATCAGAAAGCGCCTCTCCGCCGTGAAGGGCGGCAGGTTTGCGCAGCTATGCGCTCCGGCCAAGGTGTTCTCGATCGTCCTTTCAGACATCGTGGGCGACCCGCTGGACATGATCGCCTCCGGCCCGGCCTATCCGGATGCAAGCACCTCAGATCAGGCTGTTTCCATCGCGGAAAAGTACAGCCTGCGCCTGTCAGCCGAGGCAAAATCCCTCCTCGCCAAGGAAACTCCGAAATCCCTCGGAAATGTGAAAACCATGATCACCGGCTCGGTCCGCGAGCTGTGCGCCGCCGCCGCAAGGGCCTGCTCATCTCTCGGCTACGAGCCCATTCTGCTTACGGACAGACTGTGCTGTCAGGCGAAGGAGGCGGGCAGCTTCATATCGTCGGTCCTTAAAACCCATGCGCAGGACGGGAAGAACCTCGCCTTTATCGCGGGCGGGGAGACCGTCGTTCAGCTGACCGGGCACGGCAAAGGCGGGCGGAATCAGGAGCTTGCGCTCTCCGCCGCAGCCGGCATCAAGGGCGAAGAGGGCCTTGCCGTGTTCAGCGTCGGCAGCGACGGAACGGACGGCCCGACCGACGCGGCAGGCGGCTATGCAGACGGAGATACCGCAAAAACGCTGCATGAAAAGGGCATTGATATCTTCCGCGTTCTTCAGGAAAACGATGCATATCATGCGCTCAAAGCCGCGGACGGCCTGATCGTCACCGGGCCGACCGGCACCAATGTAAACGACGTTGCCGTCGGCCTCATCCGCCGGAGCATGGGTTAAAATTTCATATTTTCATCCGATTCACCCGCCGGGAGCGTCTTATTTACGAGAGGCTTTGCCCGGCGGGCTTTTCCGTCTTTCCGGGCGGTTCCGTCAATCAATAAGCGGAAGGGAGGCATATCGGAAATCCAACATAATAGTAAGTAGACATTCCCCGCCATACCTGCTATAATGAATCCATAAAAGCGCAGTTAAGCTGCGCAGGACAGGAGGAAACAAATGATGAAGAAAGCTTACGCGGCGTTTCTGATGCTGCTTGTGCTGATGCTCGTTCCGTCCGCATTTGCGGAGGAAGCAGGCGTCTGCAGCCACGAAAACGCTGTCCCGATGACAGAATTTCATCAGGCCACGTTCGTCAGCCGCGAGTTCAGCGAGAACCCCGTCGGCTGCGAATGGGTGGAAACCCGGCAGATGAGCTTCGTCTGTCAGGACTGCGGCTGGTGCTATAGTGAAAACGTATCCCGCAGCCACCTGAACTCTTCCCATTCGGTGAAGAGCGACGGCAAGTGTGATTTCTGCGGCATGGTTTTCAACTGCGAGCATCCCGCAGACAAGCTGTACACCCACGGCGGCGTGTTCACCTACACTCACATCCCGGTGAACGACAGCTCCCACCGGATTCAGACCACCGCGCTCAACCCGTACAAGGTTGAATGCTTCCGGTGCGGACAGGACGTGACCGACCTCATGGGCGAACGCGTCGTGACCTACGGAGATCTGCTGCCCCACTGGTATGAAAACGGCGTCTGCAAGGAATGCGGCCACAAGGAGCCGGCTCAGGCGATCTCCTGCGACCATTTTCTCATCTGCAAGGCGGGCGAGGAAAACAAGTACGGCGTGCTGTTCGACGAGAATCACTGCCAGAAGTATTACCGCAAGGCCGAAGCATGGGTTTCCACGGGTGAAGGAACCGGCTTCCATGTCGATTACTGCCCGGAATGCCGCCTCGGCTTCAAGGACGGCAAGACCTACCGCTCAAGCGAGCTGCATAACATCAGCATCATGAAGCGCGAAGCCTACTGGTATTATCAGGCGACTGAGCACGAATATGAAAACGGCCGCTGCGCATGGTGCGGCCATCGCAAGAATGCCTCCGCCGACTGCGCACACACGAACACCTATGAATTCCGCGAAGAAGTTCTGACCGGCGACACCCCCGACCCGCTGGTCTGCGCCTACTACAGAACCGAACAGGTATCCACCGTATGCAAGGACTGCGGCGAGCTTCTTAATGTCCGCTTTGACAAGAGCGACGAATACGTCGAGGCCAGCCGTTATCACGAACAGAACGGCGTATCGAAAACCTGCAAGCATTGCGGCGTGAAGATGCCCGAGTGCGGGCATCCCTACAAGGCCTACGACTATATGGACCCCGTACCGCAGCACCTGTCCTACTGGGCATACTCTGAGCTGTATCACTACTACTCTGAGCACTATATCTACGGCAAGGTCCGCTGCAGTGACTGCGGCTTCCTCGTAAAAACCAATTATACCTACGAGGCGTCCACGCGCCTTCCGCACAACTTTATCAGCAACATCTGTGTGGACTGCGGATACGAATATGCCTTTGAACTTCCCGACTGCAGCCACAGCCGCCTGCTGAAAGCCGGCGAAACCACCGACCGCTACGGCGCGCGCAACGGCAAGTACGCCTGCAAAAAGTACGAAGTTACCAACGCCTGCTGGGCGCTCATCGATGGCAAGCAGGTTCCCTGTGATTTCTGTCTCATCTGCCACTTCCCCGTCTATCAGGGCGAAACGGTCATCAACGGCTGTGCCAACCTGATTCCCGGCAAGGGCTATGACGGCGAATACACCGACCATGAATATGTAAACGGCTACTGCTACTACTGCAGCTACGTCGAATTCGACGGCGACTGCCCGCACTTCTCCCTCGCCTTTGACAACGAAGTGCTGGAGTATGTCTATAAGGCCAATCCCCTGGGCTGCGAGCGCTATCCGAAGCTCAAAAAGTCTATCTACTGCACCGACTGCTCCGAGGATATGCTCGTGTGGTATGAGGACGGCCCGGCGGAGGTTGCCATCGGAGATCACAATCCCGCCCCGGGCAGCAGCCGCTGCAGATACTGCGGATACAACACTTCAAGCTGCTCTCATCCGCAGGAATACCTCATTCTGCATCCGACCATCCGTGAATCCGAAACGTATGTCTCGCTGGACGAACATACCCACCGCCGGACGCGCGTATGCAGCGAAACCGATATCTTCTGCCAGTACTGCGATAAAGATCTGACCAACCGCTGGAACGGCGTCGCCACCATCGTCGATGATCTGCCGCACAGCTATGAAAACGGCGTATGCACAGACTGCGGCCATGTCGCCAATAAGAACCTGCCCGCCTGCAGCCACAAGAACCTCGTAACCGACAAGCTGTCCGTCTATCTGGGCGAGAGGGTGGACGAGAATTTCTGCCAAACCCGCTACTATATCAGCAATTCCTACACCTATATCGACGGCAAAAAGGTTTCCTGCGACTACTGCCTCGACTGCGGCTATGCCGTCTATCAGGGCAAGGCGGTCATCGACGGCAAGGCCGTCCTTAAGGGAGGCGGCAGCAACGGCATGGGCAGAGCCCATGTCTTCGAAAACAAGGTCTGCGTATACTGCGGCAGCAAGCAGGCCCCCGTCGCGCCCAAGAGCGTTGAGATCGTATCGGATGGCAGCGCCACGGTCGCAGTTGGCAGCGTCCTGCCGCTGACCGTCCGCATGGAGCCCGCCGGCGCGGAATCCACCCTCACCTGGTCCTCCTCCGATAAGAAGATCGCCGCGGTTGACAATCAGGGCTATGTGACCGGCGTCAAGGAAGGCTCCGCGACCATCACCGTGCGTACCGCAAACGGCGAAAAGGCGCGTCTGACCGTGAAGGTCGTCGATCCCTACAAGCCGACCGGCGTAAAGCTCGATCAGACCGGCACTGTTACCGTCAGCCTGCATGCGACGCTTCAGCTGAACGCCATTCTGGAGCCGGCTACCGCTGTCAGCACGATCGAATGGAGTTCCTCCAGCAAGTCCCGCGCGACGGTCGATGAAAACGGCCTTGTTCAGCCGCTCAAGGAAGGCACCGTCACCATCACCGCCGAGACCAGAAACGGCAAGGAAGCCTCCGTCAAGGTCAAGATCGTCGATCCCTTCAAGCCGGAGGGAATCAAGCTCGATCAGGCCGGTACGGTCACGCTCAGCATGTATGATACCCTGCAGCTGAACGCCATTCTGGAGCCGGCCACCGCCATCAGCACAATCGAATGGGATTCTTCCAGCAAGTCCCGCGCGACGGTTGACGAAAACGGCGTCGTTACTCCCATCAAAGAGGGCACCGTTACCATCACCGCCGAGACTCACAACGGCAAGGAAGCCTCCGTCAAGGTCAAGATTGTCGATCCCTACAAGCCCGAGGGCGTCAAGATCGACCAGACCGGCACCGTCACCCTGAGTCTCTACGACACGCTCCAGCTCTCCACTACCCTTGAACCCGCCACCGCGCGCAGCGAGATCAAGTGGGAAACCGAGAGCAAGAAGTATGCGACGGTTGATGAGAACGGCCTCGTCACTCCCCATAAGGAAGGCACCACCACCATCACCGCGCGCACCCACAACGGCAAGAAGGCCACCGTAAAAGTGAAAGTCGTCGATCCCTACAAGCCGACCGGCGTTAAGATCGACCAGACCGGCACCATTACCCTGAGCCTCTATGATACGCTCCAGCTCTCCACCACCCTCGAGCCTGCCACCGCGCGCAGCGAGATCAAGTGGGAAACCGAGAGCAAGAAGTATGCGACGGTCGATGAAAACGGCCTCGTCACCCCCCACAAGGAAGGCACAACCACCATCACCGCCAGAACCCACAACGGCAAGA
>JAFQQU010000228.1 GCA_017410445.1 Clostridia bacterium
CAATCCGACCGCAGGATAAACCAACCGGATTTCATCCACCGCCTGCATTCCCATGAATGTCAGTTCGTTGGCGACAATATTTCCGCTCCGGTCCCGTCCGCCTACCATGTAGCCAGACGACAGACCATGCGGCACGCGGTTATTGATCTGAATTGCAAGGCAGTCAATGAGCACCTGAGCCTCTTCGTCCGTAAGCCGCCCTGCCTCTTTATCCGCCCGGTAAAACGGATACAGATACTTATCCGGATGGCCCAGCTGAAACTGCTGCATGGAAAAGTATCTGAGCGGGTCCATCGAAAGACAAAGCGACATGAAGTGTACCGACTGCACCGCTTCATAGAACGTTTCCGCCGGGAATTCCGGAACGCGGCGGCAGATTTCCGCTATCTTCCGAAGCTCCTCCGCCCTCCCGGTATCATGACAAACTTCGGCCTGCTTCTCGGCTGTATCCGCATACCGGTTGGCATAAACAACCGTTGCCCTCAGACACTTCACGCAGGTTTCGTAAAAGATCCTTTTCCCTTCATCATTCTCAACGACCAACTTCTTTTCGATGCGCCCGACAACGCCGCAAACACCTTCCTTCAGCAGCAGTTCATAATCTATCGCCATATGCGAATCCTGACCGGCGCGAATCGTCATGGGTTCTGCTACCGTTTCGCGAAGTCGCTTCCATTCGGCGTTTTCATCTGCGGTAAGCTGCACAGAGCATTTTCCAACGATCAGTTCACCGTCGTCAATCACCGGAGTCACCATGGACATCGCATGAGCATACGCATCGGCATACCGCCTTTCGCGCAAGCCCAGACCTGAATTCCTGGAATAACGCCGGTAGAAATTCAGATAAAACTCATCGTAAAATATAAACGGAGCTACAGCAGCATTCCGAAGCGATTCGATGCGCCCGGCATTTTCTCCAATCATGTCGCTCTCCTCCTCATAAGTATCCTGGCTCCGTCCCACGGATATTATCTCTGATTCTGCTGAATGATCGACATAATCTGCCTCATGCTTTCAAGGCTGGATCCGTCATTGATCGAACCGGCCGTGGAAATATTCACGCCGCCATACGCAAATCCGTCCCGGATGTCACGCAGCGTCTCAATTCTGAGCTGCTCCTCATCATTGCGCATGAAGGTAAACGGAGCAATACACCCGTCAATCCTCGCATTCGGCAAGTACTTCCGGATCTCCGGCGCCAGTACAGTCGGACCGAAGTTCACGCCGTTCAAATCCAGTTCGCCTAGAATCGGCAGCAGATGTCCCATTGCGCTGTCAGAATGCTGATACCGCTTATCCCGAGGATCCGGACTGTATCTGTCAAACACACGCTTCAGTACCGGATAACCGAACACGCGATACATATCCGGCGTCATCAGGCAGCAGTTATCGTCCGCAAAGGAGAAGCCCTTTTCTCCCTCCGGCCCCAATCCGGCCTCTTCATCCAAGACTTCGGTCATCCTCAGAATCGTATCGCCTATGACCCTCCCGAACCGCTCAAACAGTTCCGGCTTATCATAATACAGAAAAAGAAGATTTTCCGATCCGAAAATCGAACAGGCCAGAGTAACCGGGCCGCGCACATGGTGCATGGTCCCCGGCTTCCGCCCGAATTCTTCGTAAATGCGCTTTTTCTCGCTTTCCCAGTTCTCGGGCAGCATGAATTCACGCATATCCATTCTTTCCACACGATCAAGCAGCTTCTCAAGCTCCTCAGGCGTATCCACACTCTGAGTCAGCCACTCCGTATCATTCTGATACTCATATCTTCCGCCGAACACCTCTCCAATCCGCTTGACATAAGGGAAGTAAGAACGCGGATCGGGCAGCGTTTCATAAAGCAGCCTTTTCCCGACAATCTTCTCGGCCTTATCATTATATCGTTTGTTCAGCTCCAGCCGGAGGTTTCGGTCAATGGGCGCCCACGGAGTTCCCTCAACTTCGAGCTCCGAGAAGACGCATTCGTCGCTCATCCGAATGCCCAGCGCAACCTGATTGCCCCGGTAAAAGCAATTGTCTCTATGCGCAATCTCGTCGTCTTTCCAGAATTTATCAAGATCCACTTCCCACTTCATCTTCTGCTCCCCCTGCCTCTGTTTACATCCTCTGTGCCGTTCGTTCAATGATCATGTTCTGCCATTCCCGATTGAGCGTTACAAAACGGGCATTCCATCCAGATACTCGGACAGAAAGTGTTTTGTAGTTTTCCGGTCTTTTCTGCGCTGCTCTGAGCGTTTCAGCGTCCATGACGTCAATCTGCATAAAGTATCCGCCAAGAGCAACAAAACCACGGATCAATGCGCCGATCGCTTCGACTCCCCGCTCGCCTCTCACAGTCTCAGGATACAGCTTTATGTCAAGCGCCGCTCCGGTTGTCTGAAGAGTCATATCGGCCTTACAGAAGGATTTGATGATCGCCGTTGCTCCGGAAGCATCCGTTCCGGGCGTAGGAGAACCGTTGCCCGACAGAATCTCACCCTTCTTTGCACCGAACGCCGTCGCCATGCGCTGCGGCAGCCAGTCAATCTGCCGCCCGAACGTACTGACTCCCGGCACAAATTTAACCGGCGTTTCATCCTGACATGCGAGGGTCATTTCCGCAAAATCCTTCAGAATCCGCGCCATCCATCGGTCCGCCTCATCATTATCGTTTCCGTAATAGACATATTTCCCGTGCGCATACCGTCTGTCCGATTCGAGTCCTTCCCAATTATCGCGGAGCGCGCATATCAATTCTCTTAAAGACATTCGCTTCTCTTCAAAGACCATTTTCTCAATCGCATACAGAGAGTTGGCCACATCCGGCGCGCCGCCTATATGTGGAGAACGAACTGTATAATTCGGACCCAGACTAAAATAGTTCTTCGCCCGCTCAATGCATCCGTCCGTAAACAGGCTTACCACTGAACACGGACTCTGTCCGGCGCTCACATATCCGTTATCCGTTTTCAGATATCCTCTTTTCACCGTACGCTCATATTCGTTCGCCAGATGCTGTCTGAGCTTATTCAGAAATGCCTGATAAACTTCCTCTATATCCCGGTATTCCGGAATATCATCATCACTTGCGACTACAAGCGCATCATTCAGCAGCTGAAGCGCGTCAAACGGCATATAGCCAAAGCACGTTTCTCCCGGCAGCTGAACTTCCCAGCAGCCATCGTTTGCGAATTTCCAGCTGTCCTTCTCAGCATATCCTGCCTTATGAAGCGCCTTCAGAATTGTGTCTTCATTATATACTGCGACGATTCCGCCGCCGTGCCGCACAACTTCGCCGATTCTCCGAATCAGCTTCTCCGGCGTCTGCTGATTGATGCGCACGGTTATCGGGAAATCGCTGATAGCCAGTTCCTCGACGATGTCCAGCGTCAGATACGTCACATCATTTGTAATGTCCAGACCGTTCTCATCAATACCGCCAAGCACGATATTCTGATAATGCTGTGCATCGCCGCTGCCGACAGGCGTATCCGATTCGATCCATTCGCATCCCTTAATGAAAAAGGAGGCCAGAATTTCACGCGCCTCATCTATCGTAACGGTTCCTTTTTCCAGATCCTTCTTCAGATAATCTCCCAGCAGCCAGTCGAGCCGACCGATTCCCGGCCAGTTTCCGCACAGGCGCATGAACGAAAACAAAAGCCACAGGCTCTGAACCGCTTCATGAAACGTCCTCGCTCCTTCAAACGGCACACGTTCAAGCAGCTTATGAATCTCCGGCTTGCGATCCTTTGTCGCTTCAAGATATCTCTTATGCCAGATGCGTATTGATTCAATGACATTCAAAAGGCTTTCAAGAAACTCTTTTTTATCCGCAGTCAGCGTATCGTCGGCCATATGCGCAGCAATTTCTTTCTCACAGGATTCTACACCCTCATCAATGCTCCGCTTATAATTGGGCGTATGATGACTGACGCTCCTGAAAACATCTTTTCCGTTCAGCGTAGACGGAATCCTATGTCTGATGCTTAAGCCCAACGTTGCCGCCCCGGAAATACGCTCATGCTCGCAGATCCGTATTGGCGCACGTTCTGCAATCCGCCTGATGGACAAGTCATGCTGCCTCAGAGGCGTCATTTCTGTAAATCCAACGATATCGTCCATCTCTACAGCATACGTATTCAACGCTTCATCACCGTATTTGCCATGCATAGATTCCCATGCCCATTTTCTGATCTCTTCCGTCAGACGGACCGGCCTTTCATCCGGTATTGCTGAATAAAACTTCATATTCAACCCTCCCGAATCGTCCCCGTTCTTTTACTCAGTATAGCACACAGAGCTTCCCGTGTAAATCATTCTTTAATGCAATTTTAATTATCATTCATAGCATATGTCTTGCAGCCGTTTCGCCTGGCTGTATTCGCAGCCGACCATGCTGACCGCCCAGTTTGCCGCGGCCTGTGCATATGTCTTGATGCCCATATTGCTCCTCCTTCACAAAATAACGCCGCACCCAGCGTTTCTGAACTGAGTGCGGTATATGCTGCCCTAGTATCAGGCTGCGTCATTTTGTTCTTCGCGGCCAGCTGTTCCAGCCGTTCCTGAATATCTTCGATCCCCTGTTCGATATTTCCGCTCA
>JAFQQU010000229.1 GCA_017410445.1 Clostridia bacterium
CAGCAGTGGGCTCAGCGGTAGGCTCAGCGGTAGGTTCAGCAGTGGGTTCCGCAGTGGGCTCAGCGGTAGGCTCAGCAGTGGGCTCAGCGGTAGGCTCAGCGGTAGGCTCAGCAGTGGGCTCAGCGGTGGGTTCCGCAGTCGGCTCGGCGGTGGGCTCTGCAGTCGGCTCAGCAGTGGGTTCCGCTGTGGGCTCCGCAGTGGGCTCAGCAGTGGGCTCAGCAGTGGGTTCCGCAGTCGGCTCAGCAGTAGGCTCAGCGGTGGGCTCCGCAGTAGGCTCGGCGGTAGGCTCTGCAGTCGGCTCGGCGGTGGGCTCCGCAGTCGGCTCGGCGGTAGGCTCTGCAGTCGGCTCGGCGGTGGGCTCCGCAGTAGGCTCAGCGGTGGGCTCTGCAGTCGGCTCAGCGGTAGGCTCTGCAGTCGGCTCAGCGGTGGGCTCGGCGGTGGGCTCCGCAGTAGGCTCGGCGGTGGGCTCCGCAGTAGGCTCGGGGGTGGGCTCTACCGTAGGCCCTCCTTCCAGTGTTGCTCCATTTTTAGGATCTCCCACCGAAACTCCATTGGAAACTGCTCGGGCTGATCCGCCTTCATAATTCGTGCCGAAGGTACTGATAATCAATACCAACGCCAGGAAAATTACGAACAGTCTGGTCGTAGTCTTCTTCATATTTAATAACCTCCTCATTGCTTCACAGACGACCTGTCTGTATAGAATCGTTATGATACTATTGTAGCGCACCTATGTTACAGTATCGGTTACATAGGAGATTTTTTCAATATCACCCCTTTATGTTTAACATTTTATTAACCATTTTTCTCACAAAAAACCACTTTCTTCCAGGAGTCTGTTTTTGATTGCCTCATTCAGACTTTGGTCTTTTTCGCACTATATTTTGTGTGTCTAACCATTCCAATCCCCCCTATATGGGCTCGAAAGGTTCTATTTGCTCATTTCTGAGCCAAATAGAACCTACTTCGATCAGGGACTGGTGCGATGATCCGGACTTGCCGAGGCGCTGCGCAGCGGACCGACGCGATAATCGAACTTAACTTCCGATACCGGGTACTGGCTGTAGAAGATTTTCTTAATCCTCTCCATGACCATTCCCGCCGTCTTGTAATCCGCAGTAGGCAGCAGCAGCGCCAGCATTGTCGGACTGTAATGCGTGATCGCATCGCCCTTCCGGAGGTTCGTCTTGAGGATTTCCATCAGCCCGTTCATGATCCCGGCCTGCTTCATCGAATCCAGCGCCTCTCCCTTGATGTCACTGACCATGATCAGCGCAAGGAACATCGTCGTCTGAAGGCGTCTGAGATTTCTGATCTGCAGATTGAAGATTTCCTTGAAAACCGCGTATTCGCAAACAAATGCGCCCGACTGGTTTTCGCTTTCGATCAATTCATTCTGTATTGCTTCAAGATTAAACTCCAGTGTCCGTCCGGCATTGACAATCTGCTTGTAGAACTCCTGCATGTCCTCGCTGGGCTGCACGCCGAAATACCGGTACTGCAGATGCGTCGCATGCTTGTACTGGGTCAGCGCTTCGGTGTTCCTGTTGGTTTCGATCAGCGCTTTCATCAGATACATGTGGAACTGTTCGTTGAAATTGTCAATATCCAATGCCTGTCGGCAAATCCTGATTGCATTATCGTATTCTTTTTTCTCCAGCAAAAGCTTTACATACTGGTCAACCGCTTCAAGCACGCTGCTCTGGATCTTCGCTGCCCGGCGCATCGCCCATTCGCTGGGCTCGCTGTCCTGAAGAAGATCGCCTGAGTACAACTCTAGCAGCCGCTCAATCTGTTCGCCGTACTTCCCGTGATCCTCCCGGTATGCCGCCAGGCCGCTCAGAATATCCTCAATCATGCAGACGTCCACGGTCATATCCGGAAGCATTTCCCAGTGGTATGCACCGCGGTCTGCCACAATGCAGTTTCCCAAGCCCTCGGATATCTTGTTGAGCGTGGCCCGTGTCCGGCTGATCAGCGTCTTCAGCGCGGTTGCCGGATTGCTGCTGCTGTTCTCATCCGGCCAGAGTGTGGACAGCAGCCGCTGATTCAACACCGGTCGGTTTTGATTGAGAATCAGATACTCGATCAATTCCAGGCCTTTTTTCGAGTTGTTCAGCATCTGTGCCTGATGCCGCTCGTTTATGTAGATGGCAAATTTGTCCATCATCTGTATATGAATCCGATCTCCCATCGTCTTCCTCCTGTTCTCAGATGAGGCGTTTACGGAGCGTATCCTGATTGACTGCATAGGATAGCGCTACATCCTTGGTAATTTCCTTCTCACGATAAAGACGGAGCAATTCGTTGTCCATCGAAATCATGCTCTGATCGGCCATGCCGCCGTAGATCGCATTGTCAATCTGATGCGTCTTGTTATCGCGGATCATGTTCTGAATGGCGTTTGTCACGGTCATCAGTTCAAAAACCGGAGCCAGCCTGCCGCTTCTGGTGGGAATCAGACGCTGAGAAACGACCGCTCTGAGTACCATGGAAAGCTGAATTCTTACCTGCTGCTGCTGATTGGCCGGGAAGGCGTCAATGATTCTGTCAATCGTCTTGGCCGCGCCCACCGTATGCAGCGAGGACAGCAGGAAATGACCGGTTTCGGCCGCAGTGATCGCTGTCTGGGTCGTCTCATAGTCTCGCATTTCGCCCAGCATAATCACATCGGGCGCCTGACGAAGCGCTGAACGAAGCGCACGCTCAAAAGTCGGCGAATCGTTCGGTACTTCACGCTGGCTGACCAGACTCATTGCATGCGGATGAAGATACTCAATTGGATCCTCAATCGTGATGATGTGTCCCGACCGGTTCTGATTGATCCGGTTCACCATGCAGGCGAGCGTCGTCGTTTTGCCGCTGCCCGCAGGTCCGGTAACCAGTACCATGCCGTTCCGGTGATTGGTCAGCTGCATGACAGCCTCAGGAATACCCAGTTTCTCGGAATCCGGAAGGCCGAATGCAACAACCCGGAAGGTAGCTGCCAGCGTTCCACGCTGCTGATAGGCATTGCAGCGGAATCGGCAGAGTTCCTTGACGGAAAAGGAGAAATCGTCGTCTCCGTTTTCGAGAAGAGGACTCATATCCCTGTTCAGCGCCAGCTCGTAAGTCTGCCGGATCAGCTCTCTGCTTTCCTCCGGCTTGAGCCGTTCCTCCTGAATGTTCACCATGCATCCGTTGACCTTGGCAACGACCGGCGAACCGGGAATAATGAAAATATCCGACCCCTTCAGATCCAGGGTCTTTTTCAACAACTTCAGCAGTTCCATTTTCTGTACCAATCGCTTCCTATTATAATAGACTACAGGAATTCTTCGTTCCCGGAAGCCATGAACATAAACGTTATTCTGGCATACCGCTCAGCTGAATCCATCGGAAGAATCTCTGCCTCGCAGAGCAGGACACGTCCGCCCTCCGAACCCTCTTCCCAGCTTACAATGCGTCCCGACAGCGTCATCTTCCCGGGAAGCGCCTCTTCGATCATCGAAAGATACTCGGCGTCGTCTGCCGCGGCTCTGCTGTTCATCAGCAGAGCGTCCAGTTCGGCAAACGCACGCTCGGCTTCTGCCGCCGCCTCATACTCCGAAAGAATCACTTCGGCAGCTTTCTCGCTCAGCCGGTAATCTCCTCTGGCGCTGATCAGAGCCAAGAGGCCCAGCGCGCTCATGCTGACTACAACAACCACCAGCAGAAGCGATACCGCGCCCGGACCGATCCGGTATTCTCTGTCTCTCATTCCGAAACACCTCCCGGAATATAGCGCGCGACCGGCAGTCCGGCAAGCATGTCCTCCTCAAGACTGATACTGATCTGCGCAGTCCGGAGTATTCCCGCTTCGGTACTCTCTTCTGCAGTTTCAACTGCAAGCGTATATCCGTTCAGTTCTGCCGTCCAGATATCATTCTGAATGATGAATCCCTTTTCCTGAAGCAGTGCTTCCGCATCGTCTGCCGCGTAGAACTGCTCGGCGAGGTCCTGAGCGATCAGCATTGCTTCACTTTCGGCTTCAGCCCGTCCGCTGTACTCCTTCGCCGTTACGAATACCTCAAGGATAACTGTGGAGCACAGGGCGAAAAACAGCACTGCAACCATGATCTCAGCCAGCAGAATATTCTGACTTCTGTTTTTACTCATCGTGCTCCCTCCTGACTGCAGCGAAGCGCAATATGCATTTCGCCGGCCTGTCCCTGGGCGTCGGTCATGCGGATGGTCAGAAGACCGTCGTCCAGTTCGGGAACAAACGACTGGGCCTTGCAGATGCTCTCGCCGTATTCCGGCTCAAACTCCTGCTCCGAATCGATAAAGAGTTCCCTGAGCTCGCCTTCGTAACAATATACCATGGTTTCGTAGGTCTCCCCGTCGAAATCATATGCGAAGACCAGCATATCAATGCCCATCCGGTTATCTATACGGATAATATCAACGGAATCGTTGCCGCGGACGATATTTTTTACGTAGTTATACAGCACGCGGCGCTCGCTGTGCTGATCGGTCTGATCAACTGTTCCCCTGTACAACTGTGCGCCCAGCAGGACCATCAGCGTAGAGAATACGGCGAACACGCCCAGCAGCAGAAACACGAAAACCTGTGAAATGGAGCGATCCCGGACCATTCCTCCGTGCATGTCATTCATAGATATCCGCTCCCTTCATATTCACCCGGATGTCCGGAAATATGTTCGAAGCAAACGCATCATATGTGATCAGAAAGCGACTGTCATCATAAGCCAGGCCGTAATGCTCGACGAGGTATTCGATACTCTCGGGATAAGTGCCTTCTACCGCGTAGCAGGTCAGCACCGCATTCCGTACCGCGTCCCGCACCATGTTCATCTGAGCTTCGTTCGAGGTATCATCGACATAATTCAGAATCATTACGGCGCCGGAAAAGAGAAGTGCAAACAGTATCACGGTCACAGCCAGCGCACGAAAATAAGAATGCCGTCTGTTTTTCATCGTGAAATCTCTCCTCTCCAACCGAATCTCTTGGTTTTATTACAGAATGCTCGAGATAATGCCAGCCATCGGCAGCATGACGGAGAGCAGCACGGCACCAATGACGATCGACAGGACAGCGACCAGCGTCGGTTCAATGATCGAGATCAGATTGGAGATGCTGTTTTCAACGCGCGTCTCGTATTCTGCGGCAACCTTGGCCATCGTCGTGTCAACGCAGCCTGCTTTGCAGCTCATGCGGATCAGTCCGGTATAGAACTCATCGAACAGGCCTGCTTCGCTCAGCGCATCCTCAAAGGAAGTATCCTCGGCAACGCGTTCACGTACACGGCCGATCTGCTGCGAAGCCACTTCGTCGTCCAGTACACGGGGAACCATTTCAAGCGCCTCATCCAGCTGCTTGCCGGCGGAAATCATCATCGAAAGCACGGAGGCCACTCTCGCCGAAGCGATGCGGGAACTGATGCTCTTCAGAGGCGGGAAGACCTTTCTCAGAACACCCATCACCTGACCGCGGAAGCCGAACTTCATCAGCAGGCAGCAAACCAGCACGGTAAGCACGATCACTGCTACCACGATCAGCATCGTCCAGCCGATGCTGATGCCCAGCTGCATGACAGCGTTTCCGGAGTCGGTCATTTCAACGCCGAAGTTTCCGAGCACCCGCTTGAACACGGGCAGAACCTTCACAATCATAACCAGCAGAATCAGCAGCATCATGATGCCCAGAACCACCGGATAGGTAACTGCATTTACGATCGCCCGGCGGATTCTGCCTTCCCGGCCGTAATACTCGGACAGGCCGCTCATCACGCTGTCGAGGCTGCCGGTGCTCTCGCCGATCCCGGTCATTTCAACCAGGTATTCCGGCCAGCTGCTTTCCTGCTTGAATGCTTCGTAAAGCGTACCATTCTGAATGTAGGCTTCCTTGAGCTCGGTGTATGCCTTTGCGTTCGGGCTCGCGCTGTGCGTCTGCTCGAGAATCTCCATACCCTCGTAGATCGACATACCGGAGTTCAGCATCATTGCCATCTGCGCGCAGAAGCCGGACAGCTCCTCGGAGGAAATCTTCCATCTCATCTTATCCTGCTTAGCCATTCCTCTTCACCTCATTCTCAATAACGTCTCTCAGGCGTGTAGACCGAAGCCGGAACGCCGGTTACTTCAGCGGTAACATCCATTCTGTGATACTCATCATCCAGTTGAACATTGATCCATGCGTGATACTGCCTGTCCGCATAGCCGATGACCATCTGAGTCGGTATGCCCTGAACTCTCAGCATTGCGGCGGTCATCGCCGACAGATCCTGACACAGGCCGGTCTTCGTCTCAAAGCATCCGTCCACGTCGCCCAGATAAGCGCCCGGATTGGAAGCGGCGCGCTTATAATCATATACGAAATTCTCGCGGACGTATTTTATAATCGCTTCGTATTTTTCCTGATCGGTCTTAAGACCTTCGCAGATTTCCTCAGAGGCCAGGACAGCCAGCGAATCCTGCTTGTAGTTGACGTACTGGCTGGGGCAAAGATACGCGGCGTCCGAATCGTCCATGTCTACAGTGAACTTCAGTTCCGCTTCCTTCGAGTATTTGTTGCCCGATACATTCAGGTAGAGAGAGCATTTGTAGGTGCCGCTGCCCATCTGAAGCGGGAAGACCTCATATTCACCGTCATTGTTCAGATCATACGTATAAGTACTGTCTCCCTTGGTTACACGCAGCTTCAGGCCCTTGGAGCAGGCCTCGCGCTTCGCCATGAAGTAACCTTTATCCGTATGACTGATGTCAATGACGAATTCACCCTTGGAATCCGTAATCTCGCCGCTTGCTTCCGGCCAAACCGCATCGGCCAGCAGCGCAAGCGCTCCGACACATCCGATACAAATGGCAATGAGCAAACAGCCAAGCATCTTGCGCCGCATGGTTTGAAGCGAAAACATGAGTCTCTCTCCTCCCGTTTTCCAATCTTTGAATTACATTCAGTTACATTAATCAACAGTTACATTCTATCACAGTGTAACCCTTAACGCAACCCAAAGAATTACCTCGTATGTTAATTTTTGTTTACGTGATGTATCCATCATGTCACCAATCAGCAAATCGGCCTATTTCTGAAAACACACCTGCCTTTTTCATTACAAGAGAAGGATTATCATATAGTGAGATAGAATAGTATATGGATAAAACCATTTTTACCGCACAGAACTGCCGGAAAGGTGTTATGACTATGCAGAAGCGTTCGCAGACCGGATTATCCATCATTTTTCTGGTCATCTGTATCATCGCTTGTATAACGACAGTCGTCGCGTTCCAGTCCATTCCGTCGATCAGCAGTGAACCGAATATGCTCCTGCCACTGAGCGTAGGCCTTGACATTCTGCTCATTACGCTATATGCTATGTATGTTAAGCACTACATCTCCGTCTCGGATGATGAAAGCCAGATCGAACGGCAGGCCTATACCGACGCGATGACTCAGGTTCATAACCGTGCCGCATTCAATCTTGCCGCCGAACAGCTGGGCGCCTCCGCATCGCCCAAGCTGACGCTGATTATGGCTGATCTGAACAACCTCAAGCAGGTCAACGATACGCTCGGACACATGATGGGCGATAAACTGATCTGTTCGCTGGTTAACTGCCTGAAACAGGCGTTCGGCTCTTTGGGTAAAATTTACCGCTACGGCGGAGACGAATTTATCATCCTGATCGAAAAAGCCGATCTGGAAGAAGTACAGGCTGCCCGCACGCGCTTCGAACAGATGATTCTGGAGCACAGTATGCACGGCGGTCTGGAAATTTTTGTTGCCGTGGGCCTCGCGTCCAGGCAGAACCCGCAGAACGCAACGCTTCACGTCATGGAGCTGCTGATTCTGGCCGACAATGCCATGTATCAGTATAAAGCCGCTCAGAAAGCAGCGCGCGCAGCATACGAACCTGCTCGCCATCCGATTCTTGAACAGATTGATCCTACGACCGGAATTCTCAGCTTCCCCGCCTTCAAAACGCGTCTCTACAGCGTACTTCATTCCGATACTCCGGTCTGTCCGTGCATTATAAATTTCTCCATCAACTTTTTCGACAGCTACAGTTTTTCGATTGGCTGGAGCGCAGGCAATCAGCTGCTGCAGCAGTTGACCGAATTTGCCATGTGTCTGTGCGAAGGTAAGGGCTTCTGCGCCCACGCCGAGGGTGATTCCTTCTGGATTTACGGCGATTATCCGAACATCAGCGCATTAACCGACCGGATTTCACAAGAAACCAACCGCCTGCAGGCTCAGATGAGCGATTTCGTCCTCTATCCCAGCTTTGGCATTTATTTGATTAGCGACCGCCTGACTCCGGTAAGCGATATGTGCAGCCGCGCGTCCAACGCCCGCATCAGCATCAAGGGGCAGCTTGACACGCTGTATCACGTCTACAGCCCGGAGGATCAGCAGCGTCATATCTCAAACATGCGCCTCGCCTCATCGCTTCAGCGCGGTCTGAAATCGGAGGAGTTTCTTCCTTATTATCAGCCCCGTTATTCATCTGACAGAAGCCGGATTGTCGGCGCCGAAGCGGTCATTCGCTGGCTGCAGCCAAATCAATCCCTCTCCCACGATGACATTATGGAGCTCGCGGAAAAAAGCGGACTGATTCTGTCTCTGGATTGGTATATGATCAGGAAGATCTGTCAGTTCCTGAAGAAGCAGCTGGAGGCCGGCCATCGCTGTCTGCCGGTATCTGTCAACTTCTCCCGTCTCCACGTATATGAAACCGACTGCGTCGGCCGTCTGTGCCGGCTGGCCGATGAATATGATATCCCGTACGAACTGCTGGATATCGAGATCGCCCGCACCTCGCTTGACCACAACAGTCTGGATCTTTTACCGACTTTGGTCTCCGATATCCGCAAAAAGGGCTTTTCTGTGCAGCTGAACGGCATCAACAGTTATCTGATGACGCTCATACCGCAGCATCAGGTGCTTGTCGATGCGATCATCATCGACAGAACGCTCATTGAAGTGTCCGACGCCTCCAACACCAATCACACCATTCTCTCCCATGCAGTTACGCTCTGCAGAGAACTGAATACCCTCACCATCGTGAAGGGTGTCGAAACCCATGAACAGCTTGAACTGCTGCAGAGATGCAGCTGCGAGATCGTCCAGGGCGACGTTCTCTCGCCCGCGCTTTCCGGAAAGGATTTCGCCCAGCTTATCAGCCGGACACATTCCGGAACCCCCGCCTCCGTCATCACAAAAAGGGCGAAAAAGTAAAAGTTTTACTCATTCGTCACGTACCCGACGGCTGTTTGTAATCATTTTATGTATAATTAAGAATAGAGAAACAGAAAGGCTGAGGATCGATATGGAAATCATTCACAACGGATTTCACGAATACGATTCCGAGCAGTGCAGCGCGCTTCTTTCGAAGCTGCCCGGCGTCTATGCGGCCAGACTGCGCTTTGAGGATGGCGATCTTGTAGAAATCCATGTTCTGGGTGCTACAGATCGCAACGCCAAGCAGATCGCGCGCGATATCCAGTCCGCCATTTTCGCCACCTATGGCGTAGAAGTGGACCACAGGATCATCAGCATTGCGCAGCTTCCCTCCGACCCCTTCACACCGGCCGCCCACGCCTCCCATGCCGAGCCCGCCGAGTCTCATCATGAGGTCCGGCCCCTCTTCTCCGGCATGGAATCCAGCATGAGCGGCGGTCAGTTTCATGTGAGCGTGCATCTGTTCTGGGACGGTCATGATCTCACCGGCGAGGGAAAATGCCGCGATTCACTGGTGCATCGCAACCGGACCATTGCCCGTGCGACGCTTGACGCGGTCAACGCCTTCCTCGGAAACGACTACTTCGGTCTGCTCGAGGTCAAACAGGTCAATATCTGGGATGTAACCGTTGTCGTTACGGTTATTGAGTATCTCGAAAAAGACGACGCGGATCCCGTCATCCTGATCGGCGCAGCGACGCAGAAGGATAATGCCGCCGCAGGCATTGTCCGCAGCACGCTGGACGGACTGAACCGCAGCCTCGGCAAGCTCTATCCCTCTTCAAAAAACTGATAACTATATAATAGAATCCCAGTTTAAGCAGGCCGTCGGATTTCGGCTTAACCCATGAAATAGCGAAGCGGAAAAGTGCGTGTCCGGTTAGCGGAGGACATAGCCTTGAGAAACGGAGGCTATATTCATGAATAAGGCTAAGATCCTGTCTGCGCTGATTTCGCTGGCTACTTTCGTTCTGTCTGCGGGCGCTTATCTGTCCTGGAGAAAGTAATATCTCCCCATTGATCTCTCCGAGGGCCTGCTTAATTTATTTTACACAGATTATGACAGTATGTTTTATCGTCATGAAAGGGGTACGACGTGAAAAAGCGTGCAATAGCTTACATTGTATTGGTATCTCTCATCGGCATCGCTTTGGGCATCAAATGCTGTATCGACTATTTGCTGCCCATTTTCCGGGGAGAGGTTTATCTTGCCGCGCATATGTTTGCCATTCCGCTCCTGATCTGTGCCCTTTGCCGCTCCTTCCCCATCACGGTACGTGGCGAGGAAAAGCTGGATCTTTCGGTAATCAGCGTTCTGGCGATATACCTGACGCAGGGCGCCGACGCCGCGGTAACCGTATACATGATCAGCTCTCTGTTCTCCTTCGAGCACAACACCCAGACCAATAAGCTGGAGCATATCTTTGGCATCGGCTTTCAGCGGCTCCTTTTCAACGATTCGACAGTCATTCTTTCCATCATTCTGCCCGACCTGGCGCTAAGCCTGATTCCCGGCTGGATACCCGGCCCGATTCAAATGCCCCAGGTGCTGATTCCCGCCGCCCTGTTCTCCCTGCTGACTTTTCTGATCAACGGCGTCCTTCAGCTGAGCATGTTCTGTCTGAACGGCGAACTGCCGCTTGCCGAAATGGCGCATGTACTGCTGGGTCTGACGCCCAACGTCATTTCTGCCATGCCGATGGGTCTCCTGATGGGCTTCGGTTACTCCTCTGAATCCTACATGTGGTTCGTGTTCATCATGCTGTTCCCGCTGCTGCTTGCGCGCTATGCATGGAAGCTGTATCTGGATTCCGAAAGCGCACGCTCTCACCTGATCAAAGCATTCATTAACAGCATTGAAGCCAAGGACAAATACACGCAGGGTCATTCCGAACGGGTCGCCGGATATGCCGTGCAGATTGCCAAGCAGATGAAGCTGTCCAGGCACGAAATTCAGCTGATTCAGCAGGGCGCCGTGCTTCACGATATCGGAAAAATCGGCATTGCGGACCAGATTCTGAACAAGCCGGACAAGCTGGACGCAGACGAAACGCTCACCATTCAGCAGCATCCGCTGATCGGCGTCAAGGTACTGGAAGAAGTCGGTCTGGAAAAGGAAGTGCTTGAGATGGTCCGAAGCCATCACGAGCGATACGACGGAGACGGCTATCCCGAAAAGCGCGCCGCGAAGGATCTTCCGATCGGCGTTCGCATCCTGTGCGTAGCCGATTCCTACGATGCAATGACCAGCGACCGTCCCTATCGGAAGGGCATGGAATTCGAGATTGTCAAGAAGATTCTGCTCGAGGGCAAGGGCAGTCAGTTTGATCCCGAAGTAGTAGACGCTTTCATCGCGTCCATGGAGAAAAAATAAGATGCTTCTTGTATACTGCGTTGCTGCCGCCGTCCTGGTCGGATACCTGACCGGAGGGCGGCTCAGCAATTATCTGAACGCGCCGCTTAAGCTGGTACTGCTCCCCTGTCTCGCATTTGCCATCGAAGCGACCTTTGGCCACATCGGTAAATGGACAAGTCTGCCGCCGGAGAAATGGCTTCCGGTAACGGTATGCGCGGAATATCTGCTGCTGGCTGTATTCATCTGGTGCAACAGAAGCTCCCGGGGCGTCAAGCTGCTGGGCGCAGCAACGGTTGTCAACTTCGCTGCGATTTCTGCAAACGGATTCCGCATGCCGGTCAGTCCGCTCATCTACAATTACCCCGCTATGTCCGACTTTGTAGACAGAATCCGGTCGGGAGATTTACCTGAGTATGTACTGGTAGGCTGGGACGGGCCGCTGTGGTTCCTCGGGGACACCATTCCCCTGTTTGACGGCTTGGCAAGCATAGGCGATCTGCTGATGGCCGCGGCTTTAGTCGTGATATTCATCCATCTGATGAAGGCGCAGCCTGCCGAAGCCTGACTCATCCACGAACATCATCTACAAATCAGACTCCCGTCTGAAGCAAAAAGTGTCAGAATCCATGCTGAATCCGAACGGAAGCAGCATGGATTTACTTTATATTTACACATTTTCAACACATCACAGGATAATCATTCTTTTCAGCAGACCGGATTCTGTTTTGGTGCTGCGCATTTTTTCGAATATCCTATTGATGTTTTGGTTGATCTGTATTATGATAATAACAAATCCCGCCGAATAAAGTCGGCGGCAGCAGGAGGTAAACTTCAATGACAGTCAAAGAAATGTATCAGATGGTGCTCGATCTGGTCGGTCTCGACGCTATGCCCGAGGACTCCGGCATCGTATTCGACAACGGCAAGGACGTAAAGAAAGTCCTTGCCGGTATCGACATGGACAACACCATGCTGATGCTCGCCAAGCAGCTGGGTTTTGACTGCGTAGCGCAGCATCATCCGGCCGGCATCATCAATGCGCACGTAGGCGATCTGTTCGGCCGCGACCATATGAAGAAGCTGATGGAATGCGGCGTTCCGATCAACGAGGCGCAGCGTCTGGCCTATGCCAGCAAGACCAAGCGCGCTCAGGCTATGCACACCCGCAACCGCACCCAGATGCAGGACGTCGCCCGCCTGCTGGACATCAGCGACGTCGCCTTCCATACCCCGGCCGATATTCTGGCCGAGCGCTACACACAGAAGCGCATGGACGCCCTGATGGAGCGCAATCCCCAGTGCACCGTTCAGGACGTTATCGACGAACTGCTCACCATCCGCGAGTATCAGGACGCGCTCGAGGGCCAGAAGCCCGAGGTGTGGGTCGGCTCCAAGGACAGCTTCGCAGGCCGCATCTATGTTGAAATGTACGGCGTAGGCGCGCCCACGCTGGATGAGTACATCGCCTGCTCCAACGCCGGCGTCGGCACCTTCATCACCATGCATGCCACGCCCGACGTCATCGACGGCCTGAAGAAGCACAACAAATCCAACCTGGTCGTTGCCGGTCACATGGCCAGCGACTCGCTCGGCTTCAACCAGATTCTGGATGCCTGGGAAGCCAAGGGCATTGAAATCGTCCGCATCAGCGGCATCGTCTGATTCCCCGAAGCGCCCGGCAGAATAAACGCCGGGCGCCTTTTTTCGAGGAACAATTTACCGCTCTCCTCCGCCTAACCGGTATCAACGAAAGGCGGTGCTTACCGATGAAAAAACTGTTTCCCGCTGTACTGGCCCTTCTGATGCTGCTTATGCCGCTCCCGGTCATGGCTGAAGGATGCCTTCCCCGTGCGCTGACCGCTGACGAAGCCGCAGCCGCGAATTTGTTCCTGTCCAATTTCACCGAGACCGGCATACGCTCTTGTTCCTCCTATTCCGACGATATGGTGCTTGTGGATTTTGCGCACGATCACATGTGGTTCAATTCACAGTCTTCGTATGAATACGGCGAATACAGCAGAGGCAACAACTGCCGCGTGTCCGACGACCGCATCCAGACAATCATCGATAAATATTTCTACGACTCCTATCCCGTCGACCTGTCCGAAACCCGGTTCGATTACATCGACGGGTACTACTATCACTGTGAAACCGGCGGCTGGACGTCCTGCGGCTTTGCGCATGCAGTCAGTATCTGCCCCATCGGAGACAATCAGTATTTCGTGCTGTTCTATATCTACGGCGGCGGTAACCATTGGGAGAACAGTATTCTGTCCGCTTCCACAGAGGAAATCGAAGCCCTCTACGGCGCTCCGGGCGGATGCGGAAGCGCGCTGATTTATGCGGAAGACCTCGCCGACCGCAGCACCTATAAAATGATTTCCTACTCCGCGGCATAATCCCCGCTCTCATTCAGCAGCGTCTGTCCCGGCACATCCGGGCCGGACGCTGTTTTCTATGTCGGCAGCATCCCGGCATTATGCAGTATTCAGCTTCACATGCAATTCATTACCCGATTCTCAACACAAATAATGCAGTATATTAGGACAGCAATCATGAATAAAAATTGACTTTTGGAGAACATTCTTATATACTATATAGATAAGTAGGTATTCGGAGGCTGAGTCAGAATGATATTCAAATGGGATGTAACCATTCCTCCCCTCAGCGGAAAGAAGCCCCGGAGAGGATATGTTTATCTGCCGGATTCGTATGACGACGAACCGCAGAAAATGTATCCTGTTCTGTACATTATCGACGGGCACAACGTCTTCTTCGACAGCGACGCCACCTACGGCAAATCATGGGGCATCAACGCCTACATGCGCTGGACGAAAAAGGCAATGATCATTGTCGCCATAGAGTGCAACCACGAAGGCAACCGTCGGCTGATCGAATATTCTCCGCTGAAATTCGAAACCGGCTCGCTGGGCAAAATCGACGGCAAAGGAAAGGTCTATATGGACTGGCTGGTAAAAGAGCTAAAGCCGTTCATCGACGCCCGCTTCCGTACTCTGCCCGACCGGGACAACACGCTCATCTGCGGCTCCTCCATGGGCGGGCTTATGGCGCTGTATGCCGCAGTCGAATACGGCAGGTATTTCAGCAAAGCCGCCTGCCTGTCCCCGAGTATCTGGGTCGCTCCCGAGAAATTCGAGCGGATGATCGCTCAGGCAAATATCCGCAGAGATACCTTCATCTACATGGACTACGGCAGCGAAGAACTGGGAAACCACGCAGCCAACCGGGAAGCGCTTGCCGGCGTTGTAAACGCGCTCAGAAGCAAGGAAATCGATCTGGCATTCCGGATCATTCCCGGAGGAACGCACAGCGAGGCCTCGTGGGAAAGACAGATTCCCGTGTTCATGGAGTGTTTTGGAATCTAAGAACAATAATAATGAGATACAGAGGTGTGTAACCGATGGAAATCCGTTACTATAAGCAGTACAGCAGCAATCTGCAGCGCGACATGGAATTCAAGGTGTACGGCCATACCGGCAAGCCCGTTCTGTTCGTGCCCTGCCAGGCCGGCCGCTTCTGGGACTTTGAAGGCTTCAAGATGATCGACGTCTGGGCAAAGTGGATCGATCAGGGTCTGGTCACCGTATATTCGATGGACACCATCGACGGCGAGACCTACGCCAACGAAGGCGGCGACTGCGCTTACCGCACCCAGCTGCACGAGAAATGGTACAACTACGCCATCGACGAGCTGGTTCCGATGATCAAGAAGCTCAATGCCGAGCGCAACGGCGGCCGCGAAGACCTGATCATGATCTTCGGCGCGTCTCTGGGCGGAATGCATGCCGCCAACTTCTTCTTCCGCCGCCCGGATATCTTCGGCTCCGTTCTGGCAATGTCCGGTCTGTACGAGCCCGGCCCGTATTTCCCGAAGGATTACATGGACGAGATTCTCTACAACAACTCCCCCGCCATCTTCCTGAAGAACCTGCCCGATGATCATCACTACATCAAGATGTACAACGAACGCAAGATCTTCATCATCTCCGGTCAGGGAGCCTGGGAAGACGTCGCCGTGGACAGCACCAACAATCTCAAGCGCGCGCTCGATTCGAAGGGCATCAACGCCCACATCGACCTGTGGGGCTACGACGTCAACCATGACTGGCCCTGGTGGTACAAGCAGTGCGATTACTATGTACCGCAGATTATTTTCTAAGATTCCAAATTAAGAGGAGCGAATACATATGAAAAACTTTATCTTCCTGTCTCCGAACTTCCCCGATTCCTACTGGATGTTCTGCAACGAGCTGAAGAAGAACGGCATGCGCGTTCTCGGCATCGGCGACTGCCCCTATGATGAGCTGCGTCCCGAGCTGCGCGAAGCCCTGCATGAGTATTACAAGGTCTCCAGCCTTGAAAACTGGGACGAAGTATACCGCGCCGTCGCTTTCCTGACCTTCAAGTACGGCAAGATCGACTGGCTGGAGTCCAACAACGAATACTGGCTGGAGCGCGACGCCGCCCTGCGCACCGAGTTCAACATCACCACCGGTCAGCAGACCGCCGACATGGCCCGCATCAAGCATAAGTCCGCCATGAAGGAATACTATGCCAAGGCCGGCGTTCCCACCTGCCGCTACCACCTGTGCTACGGCTACGAAGAAGCTAAGGCCTTCGCCCACATGGTCGGCTATCCCGTCGTCGTAAAACCCGACAACGGCGTAGGCGCGAACAACACCTACAAGCTGAAGTCCGACGCCGATCTGGACTACTTCTACGCCACCAAGGACGACAACATCTACATCATGGAAGAGTTCGTCAAGGGCGAAGTACGCACCTATGACGCCATCATCGACGCCAACGGCGATCCGATCTTCGAAACCGGCAACGTCACCCCCCAGTCCCTGATGGACGTCGTCAACACCAACGACAACTCCTGCTACTACATCGTCAAGGAGCTGCCCGAAAACATGCGCGATTTCGGCCGCCGCACCGTCAAGGCCTTCGGCGTCAAGAGCCGCTTTGTCCATCTCGAGTTCTTCGTACTGCAGGAGGATCAGGATGGTCTGGGCAAGAAGGGCGACATCATCGGCCTGGAAGTCAACATGCGTCCCTCCGGCGGCTACTCCCCCGATATGTACAACTTCGCCAACGAGTGCGACGTTTACAAGATCTGGGCTGACATGATCGCCTTCAACCGCAACACCATTCCGCTGGATCGCCCGCATCACTTCTGCGCGTTCTGCGGCCGCCGCGACGGCAAGCCCTTCAAGATGGACCATGAAGCCATCATGGCCCGCTACGGCGCGAACATGAAGATGGTCGGCCGCGTACCGGAAGCCCTGTCCGGCGCGATGGCGAACCAGATGTACATCGCCAACTTCGACAGCGAAGAGGAAATGCAGCAGTACTTCAAGGATCTGCTGGAAGAGATCTGATCGCAATAATACACATTCAGGCCCGGACGAACGCTCGCCCGGGCCTTGTTTTATGGCTTTTCATCATGATTACTCACACAATCTTAGCATAATCACTGTTCCCAGTTCTCTTTTTTGTTGTATGATGAACTCAATCAAATCAACAGGCCGGAAGCATGTCCGGCAGAAGGAGAACACAAATGTCTTTTCTTACAAAGCTCAGGCAGCGCTTCACCGCCTTCATGATCGGCCGCAACGGCGCGGACCAGCTGGGTCTTGCTACGCTGATTGCCGCGCTCGTCCTCAACACACTGGATAATTTCCTCTTCACCGGCATTCTTTCGCTGCTTGGCCTCGCCCTGTATGCGCTGACCATCTTCCGCATGTTCTCGCGGAATGTTGTAAAGCGCCGCGCCGAGAACCTCAAGTTCATGACCTTCTACGGAAAAGCCAGGAAACAGGTCGTGCGCTACTGGACCCGCCTTAAGAACATCCGCCAGTATAAATACTTCTCCTGTCCGAACTGCAAGGCCTCCATCCGCATGAAGCGCGGCGCCGGCGAAAAGCAGATCACCTGCCCCGGCTGCCACCATACTTTCACCCAGAAGAGCTGAATATTCAACACCGCCCGCGTCCGAACGGAGTCAAATCCGGACGCCGGGCGGTTCTTTTAGTGATTCATGTACCCGGCGCATCAGCACCGGGCGAAGCATCATTGCTCCTGAGTTATCAGCCCCTGTCGCAGAGCCGGTAGATCAGAAGCGCGGCGATCGCAACGACCATCACCGCCGCAAACACGATCACGGCCGCCAGCGCAGCAAAAATCTGCTCGGCATACACCGCACCGAAGATCAGCCCGAGAGCAGCCGCCAGCGCGACCACAAAGAAGCCGATGACCTTGTTGGAACACAGGACCGCGTTGCTTCCGCAGCGCGCGTATCGATTCGTGCAGCGGTTCTCGCAGCGGTTCTCATACCGGGTACAGGCTGTTTCGCACGGGGCGCCGCAGGTATAATCCTCGTAATTACCCATTCAGATCACTCCTTGTTTGGACTCCACTCCCATACTATGCCCAAACGGAAAGCCGGTGAATGATCTCCGAAAAACCCCGTTCGAATCTTCCTGCATCCGCTGACATTTTCCTTCCATTCGTGTATAATAGAGACAAACACATGCGGCGCCGCACGGCGCAGACAGGAGCCTGAATATGAAACTGATTACCCTCATGGAAAACACCTCCGCCCGGGACGACCTTTATTCCGAGCACGGACTGAGCCTGTATATCGAGACCGGCGACTGCAGAATCCTCTTTGACGCCGGGCAGACCGAGCTCTTCTCAGAAAATGCCGAAAAGCTGAATGTTGATCTCAAAAAGGTGGATCTTGCCATCCTCTCGCACGGCCATTACGATCACAGCGGCGGTCTCATGCGCTTTCTTCAGCTTAATGATCATGCGCCGCTGTACATGAACGAGCGTGCCTTCTCCGACTGCTGGCATGGCGCCGATCATTACATCGGCATCGACCAATCCCTCAGGGACAGCGGCAGAATCATCCTGACCGGGGACGAATACGCCGTCGCTCCTCAGCTTACGCTGTATACCATGAATGCACTCCCCCGCCGCTTCCCTCTCTCCGGCGCAGGCCTGACCGTCCGTCAGCCTGACGGTTCCTTCCTGCAGGATGAGTTTCTCCATGAGCATTATCTGCTGATCGAAGAGAACGGAAAGCGCATTCTGATCAGCGGCTGCTCCCACAAAGGCATTCTGAACATCATGGAGTGGCTCAAACCGGACGTCCTCATCGGCGGCTTCCATTTCATGAAGATGGATCCCATGCAGGACAGAAGCGCCCTGAAGGACGCCGCAGATGCGCTGAATGCATATGAAACAGTCTACTACACCTGCCACTGCACCGGTACTGAGCAGTATGCCGCACTGAAGGAATGGATGGGCGATAAGCTTCGCTATATCAGCGCGGGCGATTGCCTGATCATCTGACGCAACGCTTCCATATTCCTGATTGCTCCCGGCATAATTTATCATCTCCGCTTGTCTTTCAGGGTGTTTACGGGTATAATGAAAACAATAAACAGAGCATCCCCGAATGCTCACGAAAGGAACGGAATCCGTATGAAGCTGGATATCTCCAAAATCGACGCCAATTTCCTCGCCGGTTCGAAGATTGACAAAGAAGACATCGTATGGATCAGCATTCTGGAAGAGCCGATCTCACTTCACGGGCTCGCTGTTCATGAACCCGGAAAATTCTGGCGGCTGCCGGAAAAGCTTATCGATCAGGTGAACAGCGGCGTGACTCAGCTGGCCCGCCACACCGCCGGCGGACGCATCCGCTTCCGGACCGACAGCCCCTACATCGCCTACCGCGCCAAGCCGCTCAACAGCGGATACATGTCCCACATGCCGCTCACCGGCAGCGTCGGAACGGACATCTTCATCAACGGCGAATCCTGCACCACCTTTCGCCCTCCGCACGACAGCGCGGAATGGTATGAAGGCATCGTCAACATTCCCGACGACCGCCCCGACATGCACGGCATGAAGGATGTCGAGCTCAACATGGGTCTGTACAACGGCATTACCGAGGGCTATATCGGCCTCAAGGCAGGCGCCGCGCTGGAAGCCCCCAAGCCCTATGACATTGACCTTCCGATCGTCTATTATGGAAATTCCGTCACGCAGGGCGGATGCGCATCCAAGCCTGGAAACAGCTTCCCCGCCTTCCTCGGCCGCTGGCTGAATGCCGATCACATCAACCTCGGCTTCTCCGGCTCCGGACGCGGCGAGGAAAACATGGCTGAATACATCGCTGCCCTCCCGATGAGCCTGTTCTTCATGGATTACGACCACAACGCGCCCAACGCCGAACATCTCTGGAAGACGCATTATCGCTTCTACAAGATCATCCGCGAGGCGCAGCCCGATCTGCCCATCGTCATCGCCACCATGCCGAACGAAGACCTCCGCCCCGCCCAGCGAGCCGAGCGCTTCACCGCCATCCGCGCCACTTATGACCGCGCGCTGGCAGAGGGCGACAAGCATGTCTGGTTTGTGGACGGCCGGACGCTGTTCGGCGATGAGGACCGCGACGCCTGCACCATGGACGGCGCGCATCCCAACGATTTCGGCTTCTACCGCATGGCGAAGAACCTGCTGCCCTGCCTCAAGGAAGCCCTGAACATCCGATAAAACACATTATAAGAAAGGCCGTGACAGATCATGAAGCTTGACATTACTCAGATCGACCCGAATTTCCTCATTGGCTCGAAGATCGACAAAGACGACGTTGTCTGGATGAGCGCAATTGATGCGCCGCTGAAAATCCACGGCCTCGCCGTCGTGGGCGACGAAAAATTCTGGCGTCTTCCCGAAGATCTGATCGACCATGTCAACGAAGGCGTGACCACCCTCGCCCGCCACACCGCCGGCGGACGCATCCGCTTCCGCACCGACAGTCCTTACATCGCCTACCGCGCCAAGTCCTTCGGCGGCGGCCAGATGAGCCATATGCCGCTCACCGGCAGCAACGGTACCGATCTGTTTGTAGACGGCGTCTCCTACACCACCTTCCGTCCGAACAGCGCGCGCGATCAGTGGTTTGAAGGCGTAGCCGACATGCGCAGCGCCGGTATGCATGATATCGAGATGAACCTCGGCCTGTACAACGGCTATACCGAAATCTATGTCGGCGTCAAGGCAGGCTCCACCGTCGAAGCCCCCAAGCCCTATACCATCGAGAAGCCCGTCGTATACTACGGCTCCTCGATCACCCAGGGCGGCTGCGCTTCCAAGCCGGGCAACTGCTATGAAGCATACATCTCCCGCTGGCTGGACGCCGACCACATCAACCTCGGCTTCTCCGGCAGCGGCAGGGGCGAAGTATGCATGGCCGAATACATCGCCTCGCTCGAAATGAGCGCCTTCGTCCTCGACTATGATCACAACGCGCCCACCGTCGAGCATCTGGCGAACACGCACTATCGCTTCTATGAGATCGTGCGAAAGGCGCAGCCCGATCTGCCCATCATCATGGTTTCCATGCCTGATACTGATAGAAATACTGCAAACGCCGATCAGCGCCGCGAGGTCATCCTGAACACCTATCTCACCGCCCGCAAAAACGGCGATGCGAAGGTCTGGTTCATCGACGGACGCACCCTGTTCGGCGGCCGCGACCGCGACTGCTGCACCATGGACGGCACGCACCCGAACGACCTCGGCTTCTACCGCATGGCAGAAGGCATCTATCCGGTCGTCAAAGAGGCGCTGGGGCTGTAAGCCTTCCTCGCTCCCATTCCTGACGGAAATATGAAAAGCTCTCGATCCTTCGCTCGTAAAGATCGAGAGCTTTTTCATTGCTTTTCTATGCTTCTGAACTGCTTTTCAACGAAGCACGCATGAAGTATTCCTTCAAAAAGCAGAAGAAATCCTCTACATGCGCATTATTCACTTTGTTTCTCTTTAAAGATATCAGTATATCTCTCCGGCATATCGGTTCCTCGATCTCCAGCAGAAGCACCTGATCGCTCTGAATACTTCCCCAGCTGAACTCGGGCCAGAAACCAATCCCCATATTGGCGGCAATCATATTCTTTACGGCAGCCGGATTATCGCTTTCAAAGATGATTTTCGGCTGAAAACCTGCATGCTGGCAGAATTTGTCGCAAATCCAGCGCATTTGTCTGGAGCCCAGCAGGCTGATAAACCCTTCGTTTCTTACTTCCTCCAATCGGATTTTCTTCTTCCCGCAATACATTCCATTATTGGGCACCGCCAGAAAAATACGCTCTGTGCATACAAAACAGTCGTCCTCTTCCCTTGCTCTGTAAAACAGTTTTGTCATCACGGCAATATCATACATATCGCTTTTTTCGTTCTGCATCAGCTGAAAACTGACGCCGCCGTTTTTCTGCCGGTATTCAATGATCGCCTCAGTGATCATTGTAGAGGCGGCCAGAACATTCAAATGAATCGTCTCACAGGAGAGGGCCGCCAATGTCTGAAGCTGTTCGGGCAGGCTGTCCAGCTCTCTGATCATCGGTTCCAAACGGTTTTTCAGATATCTTCCCATTTCGCTCAGTACAATTCCTCTTCCGCTCGGCAAAAACAGCGGAACACCCAGTTCCTTCTCAAGACGATGAATCGACTGAGTCAAAGCCGGCTGAGCAATATGCAGCTTTTGAGCACTGCGCGTAACATGCTGGCTGTTTGCCACTTCGAGAAAATACCGGATCTGCTGAAGTTCCATTTCCATCTTCCTTTTCATAATACAGATCTTATCGTTTCAATCAGCATTATATATTGGACATTATCGTTCGTCAAGAGTACAATTTGATTATCAGAAAAAGAAAGGATCTGATTTCAATGGCACAGCTTCTTGAGAGCTTTATGCTCATCTGCTTCGGCTGTTCATGGCCGATATCCGTCGTCCGCAATATACGCAGTCATTCCGCCAAATCAATGAGCTTAGGCTTCATCCTGCTCATCATTGCCGGATACACAGCCGGTATTGCCGCAAAAGTATGCACAAAGAGCTATTCATATGTGCTCGCAGTATATATTTTCAACCTTCTCGCAGTCACGGCCAATCTGGTTGTATACTTTATCAACCGTACATATGACCGCCGAGCCGAGCAGGAAGAACTTTCGACCCGGGAGATTACTCCGGAAGCCGCGAAATAGGAGGATTTCTATGAGCATCAGCAACATCGATTTACAGCGTTATCACCGCCTGAACAGCACAGCCCTCCAGAGTTCAACAGTGTTTTTCGGCTCAGACTGCTTTGCAAATATCCCCGTAGGTGAATTGTCTCAGGATTTGGGTTCGGACACACTGGTATACAACCGCAGTCTGACGCATCTTACCGTTTCGGACGCCGCGGATGCATCCGAGGAATGCATATACCCGCTGCATCCTTCCCGCTTATTCATAAATCTGGGCGAAACCGATTTGACCGCCCCGGATTTCAGCCTCGAAAAGTTTATCGCATCCTATGAATGGTTTCTGTATACGCTCAACAGCCGCCTGAAGGGCTCTGCGCAGATATATATTGTATCTGTCCTTTCTTCTCATCCCCTGACTCACGCCGTCAACGATGCGCTCATCAAACTATCCGATGATACAGGCTGCACATATGTCGACATAACACGCGCGGCTTCCGCCGCAAATATCGAAGTCTGCATCTTTCAAACGCTCCGCCATTTCTTTCGCAGAAAGAGAATCAACCTGACCGAAGCATTTCAAATCGCTCAGCACTCCTCCATCTGAACCGAAGAAGGCGTCTCCCGTTCCGTTTCCGGACTGGAAGACGCCTTCTTCATTTGTTCTTTTACTTTTCTCTCATGCCGCTCGCAAATCCCTGATACTCCTCCAGGAACCACTCCGCCGTCTTCTGCATGATGACCGTCACCGTATCATCCTCAAAGACAATGTGCATCTTGACGGAGCCGAAGTAATCGTCCGTCACCCACACATGCGCCGCCAGACTGGTCTCGTCCGCCCATGCGGCAGTGCACAGGCAGTCATACTGAATGCCCGGAATATGCCTGATCTGTTTGCCGTAGTAATTCTTCTGCGGGAATTTCTGCGCGTGAACGCCGCCGATTGCGAATTTCAGCTCGCACTCGCCCTGTTCATTCTCATACTGCATGGTCGCTTCGCCGTCCGCAAATACAAACCGCATCCACTTGATGCCCATCGGATTCTCATCCATGATGAACTTCGCGCCATTCCATTCGGCAGCGCGGGTCGACGTCAGTCCGCCGCATTCAGGCATGACATGCAGACCCTCGATACGCCGCTTCAGCGCCTCAGAATCGCCCGCGGCAGGCATAGCCCGGCTCCCATCCAGATAGGGATAAACTTCCGTCCACAGAGCGTTCAGGATGACGCTCGCGCCGGTCTTGACCTCCTGCGTATCACCATTGGTGATCAGGATGAAGTCGTATTTCGGCAGACAGATGGCGAACTGGCTGCCCATGCCGTTCATCGCAAAGCCGCCGTTGCGCGTGCACCAGAACTGATATCCGTATCCGAACTGCCATTCGGGATCGGCCTCGGAGGTGCGGTTGTCGATCTGCCGGGTGGTCGCTTCACGGATGTACCATTCGGGAATCAGCTGCTTTCCCTCATGCTTGCCGCCGTGCATGCAGCACTGCGCCACGCGCGCCAGATCCATCGCCGTGACCATGACGCCCGAGCCGCCCCACGAGCCGCCCTCAGGCCGCTGAACGCACCATACATCCTTGCTCACGCCCAGAGGATCAAGGAATCTCGGCCTGAGGTACTCCAGGAAAGGTTCTCCAGCCAGCTTCTCTACAATCGCATTGAGCACGACGGTGGCCGCCGTGTCATAGCTGAATACGCGGCCCGCCCGGTGCGAGGGCTTTCTGTTGAAGAAAGTAGCCACCCAGTCAGCATCGCGGTTGTCGTAGGAACATCGGTTATGGCAGGTGGACATCATCAGAAGATCGCGCACGGTCATCTCAAGAATATACGGATGCGGATTCTCCGGCAGCTTCTCCGGGAAATAGTCCGCGACATGATCCTCCAGAGATAGCCTGCCCTCTCCGATCATCACGCCGACCGCAATCGACACAAAGCTCTTGCTCACCGAATACATGCGGTGCTTTCTGTCCGCATGAAATGGCTTCCAATAAGCCTCGGCCAGAATGCCGCCGTTTTTGATCATCACAAAATCGTGCATGCACAGCCGGCTTCCTTCCAGCCGGTCAATGAACCGTTCAATCGCACCGGACGGGATTCCGGCCTGTTCGGGCTCGGTGTAATACAGCATCTTCCAAACCTCCTTCACAGTCGTGAGCGGATCAGAATCAGAGTCAGATCGCGCGGTCCTGCATCAGATCAAGCAGCTTGTCTACATTTTCTTCGGTAGTTGCCCAGCTGGTCGCGAGGCGGATAACAGTATGCTCGTCGTCCGGCTTCTCCCATACGCTGAACATCACATGCTCTCTGAGCGCTTCAACCTCTTCATTTTCCAGAACAATGAACTGCTGGTTCGTCGGCGAATCGATATAGAAGGAATATCCCTTGGCTTCGAGGCCCTTGCGGAGCTTTTCAGCCATATCGATCGCATGTCGGCTGATCTCAAAATACAGATTGTCGGTGAACAGCGCGTCAAACTGAACGCCCAGCACGCGTCCCTTCGCCAGCATCGCGCCATGCTGCTTGACGATGGTCATGAAGCACTTAGGCGCGTTCTTCTTCGTGAATACAACCGCTTCGCCGCACAGCGCGCCGACCTTCGTACCGCCGATATAGAAGGCGTCGCAGTACTCGGCGATGACGGGCAGAGTAACGTCCGTGCGGTAGCTGGCCAGTCCGTAGCCCATACGCGCGCCGTCCATGTACAGAGGAATATCAAACCGGCGGCAGACCGCGGAAATGGAAGCCAGCTCGTCCTTCGTGTAGAGCGTGCCGTACTCTGTCGGGTGAGAGATATACACCATGCCCGGGTGCACCATGTGGCTGTGCGTCTCGTCGGCCCAGAAGGCTTCGAGGTAGTCCTCCAGTTCGCCCGCGCGGATTTTGCCCTCATGCTGCGGAATGGCCAGCACCTTATGCCCGGTGAACTCGATCGCGCCGGCTTCATGGCCGTTTACATGGCCGGTCACCGCAGATACAACGCCCTCATACTTGGCGAGCATCGAATCGATGACCACCATATTGGTCTGCGTGCCGCCGACCAGGAAGAACACATCCGCCTCAGGGCATTCGCAGGCTGCACGGATCTTTTCGCGGGCGCTCTGGCAGTATTTGTCCTCGCTGTAACCGGGGACCTGAATCAGATTGGTCTCCATCAGTTTTTCAAGCACCTTGATATGGGCGCCCTCGTTGTAATCGCAGGAAAAAGAAAGCATTGAGAAAACTCCTCCCGAATAATTGTGGTTTGTTTTTACATTATATCATGTTTCTCCTGCATATTCAATCAGACTGAAAAGAATTATGGATTCTACTATCCCCTACATTGACAAGCCGGATACCGGACCGTATAATGGTTCCATACCTCATGCAAAAGGAGTGAACAGAATGAACCTGAACAGATTCAAGGAGATGTCCGGTGAAATCGTTATCCAGCCCATGCTGGACTACATGAAATACTTCGAAGAAGACGGCGAAGAATGCCCGTATACCACTGAGCACGTCAAGCAATGCGAAACGCTGCTCAACGGTTACCTCAGCGCATTGGCTGCCCTTGCGGCCCCGACCGATGAAGCCATCATGTCTCTGGTCGAAGAAGTCATTCTCGCGCTCAACGAACTGAACAACGACACAGAGGATTCCCTGATCGAAACCGAAGCGCGTGAGGCGCTCTGGCAGGTTATTCAGGAAAGCGCCGTTGAATGCGGCCTGAGCGATGAATGCATCGAAGCAAATGAAGGCGACATCACCGGTGAATGGCGCGATTGGTAATCTGTCCGAATCAAATACATACATAAAAAACCGCCTGTACAAGCGCTTGCTCCGTACAGGCGGTTTTAAGTATCATCAATCGAAGTATACCGGCTTTCCGGTCTTGGCGGATTCGTAAATGGCCTCCAGCAGCTGAGTGACCACATAGGCCTGTTCAGGCTTGGTGATCAGCGGCTTGGTGTCGTCCATAACATGAGCGATCCACATGGCTGCCTCAACCTCGGCAGCAGTTCCGCCCAGATCGCCGTCAAAGAAAGCGACATTGGCAGTAGTCAGGTCGGGCTCGGTGATGTAGGTCTTGGAATACTTCTCGCCGTTGATGCGAAGGCCGCCGTCCGGGCCCTTGCCCATCATATCCGCACCGGCCTTGTCGCCGCACAGAATGGTCTTTGCTTCGTTGACCTGCAGGGTGTTCAGCGCCCAGCTGGCCTCGAGGTAGATCGTCGCGCCGTTCTTCATCTTGATCATGCCGAACGCGGAATCTTCAACCGTGAACTTCTTGGGATCCCAGCTGCCCCACGCATTTGCAGCATTCTCATTGTCCGCCAGCTTGCGGTAAACGGAGCCTACGACCATCTGCGGCTCGTAGTTGTCCATCTCCCACAGGGTCAGATCCAGCGCATGAGTACCGATGTCGATCAGCGGACCGCCGCCCTGATTCTCGGCGTCCAGGAATACGCCCCAGGTCGGAACAGCGCGGCGGCGCACAGCCTGAGCGCGGGCGTAGTAAATCTCGCCCAGCTCGCCGTTCTCGCACATTCTCTTCAGATACATGCTGTTCTGACGGAAACGGCTCTGATAGCCGATGGTCAGCTTCTTGCCGGTGCGCTTGGCCGCGTCCAGCATCTTCTTCGCTTCAGCAGAGTTGATCGCCATAGGCTTCTCGCACATAACATGCTTTCCGGCTTCCAGCGCATCAACCGTAATGAAAGAATGCTGCTTGTTGGGCGTCAGAACATGCACGACGTCGATGTCATCGCGTGCAATGAGCTCTTTGTAGTCAGTATAGACCGCCGCGCCTTCGACGCCGAATTCCTTCGCAGCCTGCTCCGCACGCTCAACGACGATGTCGCAGAAAGCGACCATTTCTACAGCCTTCAGCTTTTTCAGCGCGGGCATATGCTTGTTGTTTGCGATGCCGCCGCAGCCGATAATACCAATTCTAACCTTATCCATGTCCGGTTCCTCCCATCAGAATCAACGCATCTCTATTCATTAGGACAATATGTATCTATTATACAGAATACAGACACATTTGCCAACCCCAAACAAACCTTTTATCCGATCAGATTTTCAGCTTTGCGCTTCAATTTTGATACGAAAACGCCGGCGACAATCAAACGACTGTCGCCGGCGTGTGTCAACTATTCAGCTGACCGTTTCAGGCCTCAGAGCTTATTACTTGCCGTACTGACGGGCATAAGCGGTGTTGGCAACTTCCAGAATGCCCTCAACGCCGATGGTGTTCAGCTCAGCGTAGAAAGCATCGGGGTTGTCCAGCATGGAGGGCTGGCCCAGAACGTACAGGGAACGCTGCTCGTTAACGAAGGTGCGCAGGGTGCTGCGGACTTCGCCCCACTCAGCGGACTCATCAGCAGAGAAGTTGAGGTTCGGGCAGTAGGTGTTCTCGTCGGGCTTAACGGACTGCATGTAAGCAGTGGCCAGGCCCTGCCAGTTCTGAGTGGTTACTTCGTAGCCGTCCGGATACTCGGCGTTGGCCGGGTACTTCTTAACGGTAGCGATCTTGCACTCTTCGTAGCCAGAGAAGTAAGGCATCGCATCGTACCAGTTGACATTCTGAACCTCGCCGAATACGTTGACGGGGCCGTCGAAGCCGGTCTTGGTCGCGGTGATGTACTTCATCTCATAGCCCATCTGACCCCAGATGAACTCGAGCTCGGCGCCGGGATTGGCAGCCAGGTAGGTGTCGGTGGTCATCCAGTTTTCGTTCTCAACGCCGAAACGGCCGCGCATGTAGCCCTCTTCCTGGAACTGGAAGTCGCCTACACGGAAAGCCAGCTCGGGCTGCTCGCAGTCAGCGGTAACAACCCACTGAATGTTGGTAGCGGAAGCAGCGAAAGCGACGGACTGATAGCCATTGGGGCCAACCAGAGGATTGATGGTGCGATAGCGCTGCTTGGCCAGCTGGGTCTCGGAGCCTTCCTCGCCGCCGAAGAAGCCCAGGGAGGAGTCGAACAGGCAGCCGACCAGGTTGTTGTTGTTAGCAGCAACAGCGATGATGTCGGGGCGGGCATAGGTGAAAGCCTCTTTGCCCATCAGGCCTTCGGAGACCAGCATGCGCAGGTAGTTGCAGGCATCCAGCCACTCGGGCTGCAGGTAGGAAGCAGTAACCTTGCCATCCTTGATCATCCACATGTCGTTGTCGCCTTCGTGGACGAAAGCATTGGTCAGGTACTTAACGGGGTTGCCGCCCCAGGAAGAGGAGCCCAGCAGCGGGATTTCGTCATCAGCAACACCGTTGCCGTTGGCGTCTTCGTCACGGAAGCGACGGAGCATCTCGGTGAACTCATCGATGGTGGTGGGCAGCTCTTCGATACCCAGGTTGTTCAGGTATACGGTGTTGACCCACAGCTTGTACTTGGTCTCGTTGGTCAGAGACAGCTGAATTTTCGGTACGCCCAGGATCTTGCCGTCGGCAGAGGTGATGTTGCCGATCAGGTAGAGCTCGGGATAAGCCGCATCAGCCTTCAGGGTGTTGTAGGCAGCGCCGTTCTCGTAGTACTCGGTGCAGTCGATGATGCCGCCGGCATCTTCGAACATCAGCGCGTTATCCAGGGAGATACCGCGGCAGATGATATCCGGGAGCTTGTCGCCGGTCTGAATCATGATGTTCAGCTTGGCGTCAGACTCAACGGGGGGCAGGAACTCGAAGGAAAGGTCTACATTGCAGCTTTCCTCGATCCACTTGGTGTAAGCGTTGTTGTCCCAATCGCTTACGTAGTCGCTGGAGGCAGTCAGAACAGACAGCGGATAGGGTTCGGAACCGGTCCAGATCGGCAGAACGCCGGGCTCGGACAGACCGCCTTCGTCAGCGGTCGCGGGCATAGCCATCATGGACAGAGCCAGGGCCAGCACCAGGATGAACGCGAAGAACTTTTTCATAAACGTTCAATCTCCTTTCTTTATTTCACTAAAGGCTTGTTGCCTATAGCTTCGTTGGATTGCCAAGGTGTAAATTTTCAATTAACCCTTGACGGAGCCGATCATGACGCCCTTCATGAAGTACTTCTTGACCCACGGATAGACGATCAGAATCGGTACGGAGGAAACAACGATCATGGCGTAGCGCATCAGGTCCATCATGGACTGGTTGTTCAGCATATCTTCCTGATTGGCGCCGACAGCGGCGGTGCTTACGGAAGCGCTGTTCAGAACGGCACGCAGGATCATCTGCAGCGGCCAGGTGAGCTCGTCGGTCAGGTAGATGAACGCCTGGAAGTAGGAGTTCCAGTGGCCAACGGCGTAGTACAGGCACAGAACCGCCATAACGGTCTTGGACAGCGGGATAACGCAGTGGAAGAAGAACTTGAAGTCAGAGCAGCCGTCGATGTGAGCGGCTTCTTCCAGCTCATGCGGGATACCGTCGATGAAGGTACGGGCGATGATCATGTTGTGAACGCTCATCGCGCCGGGCAGGATCAGAACCAGAGGGTTGTTGACCAGGCCCAGGGACTTGTTCAGCAGGTAGGTCGGAATCAGACCGCCGCCGAACATGGTAGAGAACATCATCGCGCCCATGATCACGCCGCGGAAGGGCAGCGTCTTGCGGGCCAGAGGATAGGCACAGATCATGGTGATGGAGATGTTGATAAGCGTACCGCCGACCGTGTAACCGACGGAGTTCAGGAAGCAGCGCCAGAAGTTGCGGTAGGAGAACGCCAGCTTATAGCCTTCTACGGAAGCCTCAACCGGCCAGAACAGAACTTCACCGAAGTTAACGGCGCGGGCCGAGGAGAAAGAAGAAGCAACGACGTTGATCAGCGGCAGAAGAACGATGATAGAAAACAGACCGAGGATCACGTTAGAGGTGACATACAGGACTTTATCGCCGAACGGAGCCTTGATGACGTTGGACTTCTTCACAACAGACTTATGCGAAACAACACTCATTTCCGGATCCTCCTTTCTTACCAAAGTCCGCTGCCGTTAACCTTATTGGCAACGAAGTTCGCGAAGCATACGCAGGCCAGATTGATGACCGAGTTGAACATACCGATCGCGGCGGAGTAGGAGAAGTTGGCGCCGCCGGCGGCCGTCAGACCGACCTTATAGGTGTAGGTCGAAATAACTTCGGACGCAATCAGGTTGGTATCGTTCTGCATCAGGTATACCTTGTCGAAGCCGATGCCCATGATGCTGGAGCAGCGCATGATCAGCATGATAACGACGGTAGGCATGATGGTGGGCAGATCGATGTGGAGAATTCTCTTCCAGCGGGAAGCGCCGTCGATGGTCGCGGCTTCGTGCATCTCCGGGTCAACGGAGGACAGCGCGGCCATGTAGATGATGGAGCCCCAGCCGGTTCCCTGCCATACGCCGGACCAGATGTACAGCGTAGTGAAGTTCGTGCCGCCCATGAACATGTTCAGATCGTATTTGATACCGAACAGCTGCTCGACAAAGTTATTGATGATACCGGTGTTGGTATCGAAAACGCGGCGCAGGATACCGACCATAACGACGGTCGAGATGAAGTGCGGCATGTAGGTAACGTTCTCAATGAAGCTCTTATACTTCTTTTTCTGAACGATGTTCAGAAGCAGCGCAAAGGCGATCGGAATCGGGAACGTCAGCATGGACAGAAGAGACAGAACGACGGTGTTGCCGACTACGCGGGCGAACTGATAGGACTGGAAGAACTTGATGAAGTGCTCGATACCTACCCATTCGGAGCCGAGGATGCCGTCGCGCGCACGGTAATTCTTGAACGCGATGGTCAGGCCGTAAGAGGGGCAGTACTCCCAGATGATCAGCCAAACGACCGGGATCAGCAAAAACACATCCATCTGCCAGTTCTCAGCGACTCGCTTGCGCAAGGGCTTCGGCGGATGTATGTGCGGGACATGGTTTTGAGTTGTCTTGACGGATTCTGCCATGAAACATTGCCTCCTTAACATTGTTTTAGGCCTGCCCAACGCCCGAGCAGACCTTGGCATGTCAATGATTTACCATTGATCCATTAATGCCAATAATAGCACAGACTTTCCCGTTCGTCAACATGCATTCAGCACAATAGACAATTATTAACCAGTTTTTTAACGCGCAACTCACTCATATTCCCACTTGATCTAATGTTAATTTGTTAATCAGTCACCATTTTTTTGAAAAAAGGAGTTGCTAATCCCGGAAGAATGGGCTAAAATAGGGGCAGTGATTATATTTTTGAAGGAGCGATGTATTTTGAAGAACCTCAAAGTCCTCAATCTTATCAGCATTGCGCTGGCTCTGGTTACCATCATCCTGATGTTCGTTCCCTTCTGGACGTATACCGATGGCGATGAGACCGTTTCCACCACCATCAGCCAGCTCATCTGGACGCCCAGCAGCTACAAGCCGCTTCAGAAGTTCCTCAAGGCCGAGCTGGATGTGAAGGACCTCAACCTGAACACCCCCGCTCTGACCATCTTCGCCTGCCTGTTCTTCTCCGTATATTCCATCTTCGCCCTGCTGAAGGACCTCAAGGGGCCGAGCGGCTGCGCAATCAGTCTGATCCTGGGTTTCTTCAATGTATGGGGCTTCATCCGCGTTCCGATGCTTCATATGAATCCCATCTGGATCGCTTACCCGGTCATGGGCGTACTGCTGATCGTACTGAACATCAGCGGCGTTATCCAGCAGGTCCGCATTTCCCACCAGAAGGCCATCAGCATTTACGTCTAATCCACTCAAACATCATTACACAGAAACTGCCCCGGCGCAATGCCGAGGCAGTTTTTATATTCACTTTGCGTATTGCTCGCAGATTTCCCGGTAGCTTTCGTGCGTGCCGATATCGACGCACTCGCCTTCAAAGGTATACGCACCCAGCTCTCTCCCCTGCCGGAATAGCCATTCGGGGAATCGGCCGGGCGAATCGGCGATGTTGCCGCCGTCCAGATATTCCCTGACAAGCGGCAGCGTGTCCTTCCTGTAGATGTAGAGCGCGTAGATGCCGGTATTGCTCAGCGGATTTTCAGGCTTCTCCTGTAGGGAAAGTACCTTTCCGGCTTCGTCCAGCTGCGCGACGGCGAAGCGCCTGAGCGTTTCGATATCATCAATCTGTCCGGCCAGCAGTATGTCCCGGTTCTGCTTCCGGAATTCATCCACAAACAGGCTGAGCGGGAAAGTAAAGAAGTTGTCGGACGCCGCGACCAGCACGTCGTCGTCCAGATTGGCCCGCTCAATGACAAACTGCATATCCCCCACCGCGCCGAGACGGTCGTCGTTGGAAGTGGTTCCGTCGTCCCATACTCGGAAGGTCAGATTCGGATACCGCTCTTCCCGTTCAGTGTCCGCCTTCCACGCCTCAAACTGAGAAGCAAACTTATGATTGGATACGATATGCACCTCTGTCATCTCTTTGATGGATGCGATTCCATCCATCAGATAGTCCATCATGGGCCGTCCGCCGATAGGCAG
>JAFQQU010000230.1 GCA_017410445.1 Clostridia bacterium
GGCGGTATCGCATTGCAGAATATTCCCGAAGGCATGGTAATTATCGGACCGATGATCGCGGCGGGCGTAAAACCCGGAAGAACATTTCTTATTGCGATGATGACGGGGCTTGTTGAAGTTGTCGGCACATTGATCGGTTATTTTGCAGTCAGCATTGCGTCGGCGATACTCCCGTTTGCGCTTGCTTTTGCAGGCGGCACGATGCTTTACGTTATCAGCGACGAAATGATACCCGAAACTCACGCTCACGGTCACGAACGCGGCGCTACTTATGCGTTGCTTGTCGGCTTCTGCGTGATGCTGATAACTGATGTTCTGATGCATTAAAAAGACAAAAGACCTTTGAGAATTAACTCAAAGGTCTTTTTTTGATACTGACTTTTATGATACTAATGTATATCTTGAATCGGTCGGCAGAACGGAGCGAGCCGCCTTTTCTCTGTATTTATCGAGTTCGCCGTCGATCAGATCATTTCCGAGCATTATTTCTTTACGACGAAATATGATAATGAGCGGAACCGTGACTGCGACGATAATGGGGCTTATAAGAATTGCGGGAAAGCGCATTATCTCAAAGATCAATGCAGGCAAAATGAGAGCCGCAAGACCGTACCCCAAAATATTTGCGCAGACGATCCAGACTTTTCGGCTGAAAGCACAGAGGCGGTTGCCGCCCTGAGTGAACGCCGTGTCGGAAGGAACGACGAACTGATCGAGGATATCCTTCGGCGTCAGATGGATCATTGCGCCGTCCGACAGAGAGGGCAGCGGGAACTTGGTGATAATGAACGAATTGCTTTCGCCTTCGGGAACGCATCCCCGCTTGGTGCGATAGCGGGCGGAGAAGATATACAGAAATCCGTTCTCCGTATCGGGAAAGAATGCCGGGCAGCCCCAGCAGGGCGGGACATAGGAGGTATCATCAATGCCGTCCGGCCGATAGCAGATGGTCTGAAGCGTCTCTGAATGATGGTGTTCTGCGCCTTGATCATCTGTCGTCCGGGTGATGTTTTCAACGGCACAGCGATAGAAGAATCCGTCCTCATCCGTGCCGATGCCCGACCCGATGGTGACATACAGCAGCGGTATGGAATTGGCTTCATGATGAATTGTGCCGAACATGGCCTGATTGGAATGATTGCGGTAATCTCTGGACGGCGTACCCTCGTTCATGGAGCCGAGCGGGAAGAAGTCCAGCGGCTGAGCATTCCGGTCGTTCAGGTCGTGAACGGCGCACCAGCCGGAATCATACAGCATGTACGCCCGGTCATTGTGAACGGCCATTCCCTGTACGGAGGGAAGCTGCTTCTGAATACGCAGGTAAAGCTGCGATCTGCTGCCGTCAAACTCGGTCGATTGAGTATTGTCCGGGAAAACTGCCGTGCGGATGTAATCCGCCACAGCTTTGCCGAGGCTCATGTGAGAGTCGGCGTCCATATGAATTCCGTCGGCCAGACCGGGAGAGGCGTATTCCTGCGTGTTGAGATAATAGCAGCCCTTTTCTTTGGCGATGCGCTCGTAAATTCCGGGCATTCTGAGACTCAGCTCTCTGCCGGTATCACCGCGGAATTTCTGATAGACGGATATGCGCGCTTCGGGCGAGGCAGGGCGGACTTCAATCGGGGAAAGAAGCAGGATTTCGGGCGGCTTGCCGCTGCGGCCTGCCTTGGGATGCATCTTGACCAGATCCACCAGCCGGGAAATGCCGATAGGCAGTTCGTCTTCGGTGAGGGTTCTTGGTAGATGCAGGTCGTTGGTGCCGAGCATGATTATGATCAGATCAATTGGCCTGTGCGAATGCAGGCAGGGGAGCAGAGAGGGTTCGCCGTTTTTCCAGGGTTCGGCGGGATTGTCGTAAATGGTGGTGCGTCCGCCCAGGCCTTCCTCGATTACCTCGAAGCCGTCGCCCAGCTCCGCCTGCAGTATGCCCGTCCAGCGATGGGCGCGGTCAAAACGCATGGAGTAGAGCGAAGTATCTTCCCACTGGCCGATGGTACCCCATGTATTGGAGTCGCCGTAGCAGAGGATCCGGATGGGATTGCTTGCCATATGGTATCGCCTCGTTTCGGTAAGCTGCTGTTTTAATGGAATCGTTAGCCGGTGTCGGCAGGAATTTGCCGAACTGCTTAATATTTCTGGTGGTTAAGGATCCCGCCCTGCGTTCTCTGGGCATACAGCCGCTCCATGACGCGGTTCTCTCCGCAGCCGAAGTAATCATGCAGCGTGCGGTATTCGCGGTAGAGCGTTTCGTAAGCTGCATGGCGGCGCTCATCGGGCATGTATACCGTGAACTCCCGCTCGGCCATGGCTTCCATGGCGGCAAATATACTCGGATAACCGGTCTTTTCCCCGGCGGCGGCCGCGGCATAAATTGCGGCGCCCAGCGCAGGGACCTGCGTGCATCTGCTGACGGAAATCGGCATGCCCATCACGTCCGCATAGATCTGCATCATCAGCGGATTTTTGCCCGCAATGCCGCCGCAGGCACGGATTTCATTCACAGCCACGCCCGCAGCGCGGTATGCTTCGGCGATCATGCGCGCACCGAATGCCGTCCCTTCAACCATGGCGCGGTATATCTGTTCAGGCGTGGTCTGAAGGTTCAGCCCGAGGAACATGCCCGAAAGGCGGGGATTGCCCAGGCAGGACTTGTTGCCGTTGATCCAGTCCAGGCAGATCAGCCCCGTTTCGCCGGGAGATAGCCGCTGTGCGAGCTTCGTCAGATACTGCTGGACGGTGAGTCCTTCGCTTTCGGCGGCTCTTTCGTATTTGCCGGGAACGCAGTGATCTGCAAACCACTGAAGTCCGTCTCCGACGCTGGCCTGCCCGGAGGCATATCCCCACAGACCGGGGAAGAACGTATCCGGAAGGCTGGCGGTGACGCCGCTGACGGGGCGTCCTTCATCGCCGAGCAGCATGATGCCGGTGGAGGTGCCCATGATCATCATCATTACGCCGGGCTTGTCGATGCCGAGGGCGGCCATCGGGGTATAGGCGTCCATGTGACCGGGCGTAACAACGGTTCCGGCGCATAATCCCAGCGCTTCCGCCATGTGACGGCTCAGACCACCGGCATGATTGCAGGGATGGGTCAGTACATGATGCGGAAACCGTCCGATCAGTTTGTCTTCAGGCAGATGCTCAAGGTCAGGATGGACGGCGGCAAAGAAATCGCCGTCCGGATAGCCCGATTTTATGTCGTAGAAGGCTTTGGCGCTGGCGAGAGCGGTGCTGAATATGGGCGCTCCTGCGAGCTGAGAGGGAATCCAGTCGGCAAGCTCCATGAACGCATAGGCCGCGTCATACACCGTCCGGTCACATTCGAAGGTTTCGATAACTTTGGAGATCAGGCATTCGGAGGAGACAGCCCCGCCGTACCGGTCCAGATACGGACGCCGCTGCTCCCGGCTGATGGCAGTCAGCTTTTCCGCCTGCGAACAGGCGGCGTGATGCTTCCACATTTTCGGCCATGCGTGCGGATGCGGGGCGAAATCCGGGTTCAGGCAGAGCGGCTGCATGTTTTCATCAACGGGAATCACCGTGCTGGCAGTTGCGTCTGTGCCGATGCCGACAATCTGCCCGGGCGAGACGCCGCTTTTTTTCACCAATGCCGGAATAACAGCCTGCAGTGCGTCCAGATAGTCCGAAGGATGCTGAAGATGCCATCCGGGCAGAAGCGGCGTGCCGTCAGGAAGCGAGGCGTCCATGACCCCGTGCGGATAGACGAAGGTTTCTTCGGCGAGAATCGCGCCGCTGCGTACATCCGTCAGAATTCCGCGGCAGGAAAGAGAACCGTAATCCAGTCCGATGGTGAACAGGCGGTCAGCGGCTGAAGAAGGATAATCCGGCATAAAATTCCTCCGTTCCGGTTTCAGAGAGAATCATTCTGTCTGACGATACGTTTTTTATCCCAAATATGCTTTTCTTGCGCGAAGCGTTTCGCGCAGCTCCTGCGTGTTCACTTCGCGTACGGTGATCTTCTGATGCACAGCCATTGCTGCGGCGACGCCTGCCGCCTGTCCCATGGCCATGCAGGGCGGCATCACGCGGATGGCGCCGGCTGCAGTTGAATCGGCGCTTACGCAGCGGCCGGCAAGCAGCAGCTGTTCCACGCCGGACGCCAGCAGGCTGCGGTAGGGAACGCCGTAGTAATCGCCGTTGATCGCGACATATTCATTGCTGGTGGGCCCGAAGCGGCCGTGTACGTCTACCGAGTTTGCCGCGAGCAGGATGCTGTCCTCCGGGACGCAGCCGTTGATCAGGTCGTCTGCGGTCAGGCGGTAATCGCCCCGGATGTGCCTGCTTTCACGGATGCCGACATGCGAGGCGGTCGCCTTGAGCTTGACGTTTTCGCAGCCGGGCACATACTTGCGCAGGAAATGGAGAATATGCTCTGCCTGACGGCGGCCGTCGATTTCGGCGCGGGTCAGGCTTTCGTTGTCGGTGCTGTCGACGCCCATCAACCGGGAAGTGTTTACGCACCATTCGTCCGGCTTGGGCATCCGGAAAAGGCCCAGACTGACGCGCTTCAGGTTCCAGTCGCCCTTTTCACGGGCTTCGGTCACGCGCCAATGGAACGAGCGGTAGTTGACGCCGTCTTTCCGGTAGAAATTATGTAGATTGGCCTGAATATCCGCTTCCATGGCCTCGGCGTCCGCATTGCAGATGTGGAAAAACATGGTGGCAGGCTGAATGAGCCCCAGCTCCTCGTTGCCCATTTCGAAGGGAACGCCGGCACGGGCGGCCACATCGCCATCGCCTGTGCAATCGATTATCACGCTGCCGCGGATGAAATCCAGGCCGCGCTTCGAGGATACGATTACGCCGGTAAGTGTATTGCCCTCCAGAACGGGCTGAAGAAAGGAGGTGTGATACAGAATGTGAACGCCCGCTTCCTCCAGCATTTCATCAATCACGAGCTTGAGACCTTCCGGCTCGTAGGGCGTGACATGCTCATGACCGAGCACAATCCACGAAGTGAAGGCGGTGCCTGCACGAATGCCGGAGGGGTGGAGTGCGTATCCGCGTTCGACCATCCGGTCGACAATTTCCTCGAACAGACCGCGGATGATCATGTTTTCGCCCTTGCGGTCATAGCAGGTCATGAACGGGCCGACCATGCCCTGTGTAGCCATGCCGCCGCAGGAGCCGCCCTGTTCCACTAGTATCACCTGCACGCCCTCGCGCGCTGAGGCAATGGCGGCGCACATGCCTGCAGGTCCGCCTCCGACTACGATGACGTCTGCAGTTAATTCTTCACGGGCGGCTCCAAAGTCAAATCGGGTCATGTATAAAACCTCCTGTTGGTAAAGCTGCTTTGCATGCCGTCTGGCCGGACGAGATAGGGCGGCAGTTCATTATGTCCTTGAGCGGGACCGGATTATTGACAAACTCACTGACAGATACTTAAGTAAAGAAAAGGTAAATTCAGTATACCTCTGTTTCTTTTCGATGTCAATATCATTTGAAGAATGGATTCATCAAAAGCTGCAGGATATTTGCTTTGGACGCATCGTGATGAATTCACCAGCAAGAAACTTACCGCAAGGCAGTTGACCGCAGAGTCGTACATGAAATAAAGGCGATAATACGAATATTTCAGTGATTTCCGGAACTGTGAAGGAAAAACAGAGGATACGCAGAAAAACTGTATCAAAGGAATATTTAGATGAAAGGTTGCGGAAAGATGAAAGCGATCGTATTGGGCGGTAGTTTTTCCGGAGTCAGCGCAGCATGTGCTCTGGCCGATGCAGGATATGAAGTGACCTTGATCGATGAACACAGCTTTATAGGCGGAGACGTTGTGGCTGCACAGCACACGCGGATTACCTGTGGGACAGGCGGACTCCGTATGGACATGCCGAACGGTCGGACCAAAATGATGCTGCATGCCCGGCTGCGCGACCATGGCGTCCAGATGCTGCTGTTGGCCCGATGTGCAGGTATTCTTACAGACGGAAAAAGAGGATGCGGCGCTGTGATAGCGACAAAATACGGCATATATGCTGTGCGGTCTGATGCTGTGATCGATGCAACAGAGAGTGGGAAAGGCGCATATCACCTGACGGGCAAGCGAGCGCAGGTCACTGAAGCCGAATATGGCTATGACATGGAGCATGCACCGGCGCTGATGGCGGATACCGTTGCAATGCCGGAAGAGATGGGGCTGACCGGACAGCGCGTGCTGCTGACGAGAACGATGAAGCCCAATACGATCAATGTATCCTTTCGGTTCCCGGCAAAGCTTTCGCCCGGCTTCGCAGGACGCATGGATATAGAGCGAAGAGCACACAGTTTGATGGCAGGAACTGCGCTTGAACTGAAGAAAAAGCGATACTTTGAAGAAGCGAAAGTCCTTCTGACGGGCTCTCATGTCCGCCTGTATTATGACGAAAAACCTGAGGATGAGCGGATCTGCATGATTTCTGCTACGCTTTCTCCGGAATTCAGTTCCGATGAGCTGGAGAAGGTGCAGAAAGCGGCGGAGAATGCGGCGCTTGATTATGTGAGCAAATTGACCGGAGCCGGAGAACCGAAGGAGTTTTTCAGCGGAGGCAGGACAATCTATGGCTGGAGAATGGAGGCTGCGGACGAACAGGAATTGATGAGGCTTAGCTTCGACGCTGAAACGCAGGAATTTGAGCGGATGGAGGCTGATGTAGTCGTTGTCGGAGCGGGAACGGGCGGCGCAATGGCCGGATGGGCTCTGAGCAGCCATGAAACGGACGTCCTTCTGCTTGATGCTCTGTACTGGTGCGGCGGTACCAACACGGTAGGCAAAGTGTACAGTGCATGGCACGGATATACGGACGGCATGTTCGCTCAGCGCTATCGGGAGGCCGCCGAAATGCCTGAAGCCGGAGCGCTTACACCTCGTGTAGGGGGCATGCTTCTGTGGGAAAAGCGTTTCGCTTCGGGCAGCGCACGGATGCTCGGCGGATTTACGCTCTGCGGCGGAATCCGTGAGGATGGTCGGATGAAAGATGCGCTGGTCTGCGGTGAAAACGGTTTTGCCCTTGTGCATGGAAAGTTCTTTATTGACGGAACGGCAGATGGCGACTTGTGCGCATTAACCGGCGCAGAATACACTGTGGGCGGGCCTCGGGACGGCTTTGTTCAAACATCCAGCATGTGGGGCTTTGAAAACAATGTGGTTAAAGATTTTACGCTGAATCACTACAATATGGATCAGGATGTGATTGACCCGGATTCCTATGCCGATCTGCTCAGAGGTATTGGACTGGGCTATCGCGGAAACAGCGAATATGAGATCGTTGAGATGTGTATGCAGCGGGAGTCTCGAAGATTCAAATGCCGAAAGAGTCTGACTATGGCCGGAATTGCGCGCCGTGAAACCCATGAAGATGATATCGCCGTCGGTCTGTGTATCCATGATACGCATGGCCGGCCGTCTTCGCTTATGAATACGCTGGAGCTGTTCGGCGCACGAATGATTGAAGCGGGTGCAATGGACATTCGCATCCGCATGCCGCTGGGTATGTTCCTGCCATGTGGTTATGACAATGTGGCAATCGTCGGAAAGAGCATGTGCGGCGAGCGGGAGGCGGTTGGTCTGTGCCGCATGAATCCAGATATCTCCAATTCGGCTTATTCAGTGGGTCTGGTTGCAGCGTATGCAATCAGGCAAGGGACATATTCTCTGGAGGACGTCGCGCTTGAACCGGTTCAAGAGGAACTGCGTGCGCTCAGGGTGCTGCCGGACTGGGCGGCTAAGCCGTCCGATGCGTTGGGAATAGAGGAAGCTGTTGAAGCACTGAGCGATGCGGCGGACGGCGGATTTGCGTCTATGGTCCAGAAAAAGGAGGACATTATGCCTCATCTTCTCAAGGCGCTGGCTGAAGGAGGGGTTCGCGCAGATAATGCTGCAATGGCGCTGGCTTGGCATGGAGAGGCGCAAGGCGCGCCGGTTCTTCTCCGGATGCTGAAGACGGAGATTGAAAAGGATGTACAGGTGTTTGAAAGATGCGGAGAGCAAGATATTAAGGCGATGCGCAGCGACGGATTTGAGAAGATTGTCAATGAAGATCCGCGATATGGCTGGGTTAGGATTGCAATGGACGATCCGGATTTTTCGTACAGCCGCGTCAATAGGCTGCTTGGACTGATCGGACTGGCTGGCGGAGAAGGGCTGGAAGAGGTAATTGATATAGCGGAAAGGGCAAATGCCTGTGAATTGTTCCGAGGGAAAACGCCCTATGCGTTCAGCAGGATTGATACCCATAGCCTGATCGCCGAGGATAGAATATGGAGCATCATCACCGCTGCGGAGCGTCTTGCGGATAAGAAGGCAGCGCCGGCGCTTGAGCGTATTCTAAACGATCCGGACCTAGCAGGACAGCGGATTGAAGGAATACTCGCAAGCGTCACTCCGCCGAAGTCTGCGTTTATGGAGATCGCCGCTGCGCGTGCTGCGGCGCACTGCGGAAGCAAAGCCGGCGCAAGGCTGCTGGTCGGATATCTGTCGGATGCCCGAAGCGTTTTCAGGAAGATGGCAGCGATGGCGCTGAAGGAGTGCTTCGGTCAGGAAATGAACGAGACAGGCTGGAAGAAGTACATTGAGGAGAGCTCTGAGCTACCGGTCACTGCGTACCGCGGCGATCCGTTCGGCGGATGATGATCATTGTGCCTGGCGATGCGGATTATGGCCTTTTCGACTCTGATGCTGCAGCGATTCTGAAAAACAGGGCAGGATGATCTTCGTGCAGAAACCGCAGTGGATGGTTGGTTTGGTTTTCAGAGTTACTGTCAGTGCAGGGGAGGGAGATTCCTGCACTGACAATGAAAAACGAACTCTTCTCGGATGGATGAAAGCAACATAAAAACCGCCTCTTCTCAGACTTTGACATCTGAAAAGAAGCGGTTTCGTTGCAATAATGGGGAATTCACCGGCGCGAACGCCGATCAATCCGCCGCTCCGCTAAACGGAACTTTTACCCATCAGAAGCTCATGAGAGCCGTGATCACTTGGCGATTAGGCCTTGTGGTCAACAGAGTACATGCGCTCGATCAGGTCCAGAACCTTGTTGGAGTAGCCCCACTCATATCCAGGGCATGTGCATACAATAGACAGGAAAAATACCCGGTCTACTCAATACACACGTATGAAAAAATAGCGCGTCTACCACAACAAACGCTATATTTTGTGTGTTTGAATAGCCGATAGCCACCGTATGTACGTATATTAGGCCATTTTTCGATAAAAGTCAAGTCTACCTTGGTGGAAATTCTTTTCCTGTTGTAATAGACAGCCTCTGAAATAGGCAAAAAACATCTGAAAATGATCTGCCAAAGACAGAGAAATACCCCGCAGAAACTCATCTTCTGCAGGGAAAATCTGAAATAAACTGACAACGATCTAAGAAAAACTGAGATCATCAAAAAGTGATCTTCAATTCGTGTCCGGTCTTCATGATGGATTTATCAAGTATATCGGCGATGGCCTTCGCGATATAGTCGTGATGCATCTTCTCGCCGTTGAAGTACTCCGACGGCGACCGGTATATCATTTGCGACGCCAAGACATCGCAGCGGGATGGCGTCGCGTTCATAGAGGATAACCGCCTGTTCTTTCCCTTATCAAGGGAAGGAACAGGCGGTCAATGTTTCGCCAAACGATCTTCCGGATATTCAGAGAAACTGATTATGTTTCTGCTTTTTAGCTTTCGAGGCATTCAAGGCCGTAATTCATATAGAGCATAAGGTTGCTGATATACTTTTCGGAAGGCTGCGTGTATTCATTAAATCCTGCCGAGGGGCACAGGATGAATCGATTGACCTGACGGCCGATCTCGGCGCAGTATCTGATCTGTTCGCGGATTTCTTCCTCATCCACCTGAATCAGCTTCTGAATTTCGATATTTCCTTCCCAGCCGATTTTCCGTCCATGCTTTGCAACCGCCTCATGAAGGATGATATCGCCGTTCTTTGGCGGTTCGAGCGGATTGAGCACGTTTACGCCCATATCTGCGAAGTCGTCGATCAGCTGCGCGACACGCCCATGACAATGAACCCACACATAACCGCCCGCATTGTGGATATCGTCACAGATTGGTTTGTCAACCTCATAGACAAACTCCCGGAAATCCTGATATCTCATCAGAGGAGGAATGATCAACTCGGGACCTACCCAGCCGAATACACCCCGTATTCCGTTCTCAATTGCCGTTCGGGCATGTTCGCGGACACGGGAACCCAGGATGCCGATGTACCGCTTAAGAAGTTCTCTCTCATCCATGCTCAGGATGGCCAGCATTTCAGATCCCATAGTCTCCTGCGCCGCGTAGCCGGCATGGGGCAGGGAAAACATCGCGATGCCCTGGTCACCGATCTGGCCGACTGTATTGTGATAACTTTCCGGATTGAAGGGGATGGGTTCATAGGGAATAGACAGGAGCTTTTCGATATCTTCCGGCTCCTTGACTGCATATTCCATGATATACGACGGTTCGCCCACGTTGGAAACCCGCGTAACTTCATGCAGTGTGCCTTTGGGGGTGTGATAGTATTTGTGCCGGTCGAACCACAGTTCGTTCAGGGGAATATCCCTGACTTCAAGGTACTGTTTTCCATTTTTGCCCAGCAGCAGATTGATCGGACTGCCGACAGACTGCATCAGATCGGTCTTTTCCAGCGCTGTGCGATACACCGGCTCATAAGAAGGGTGAAGCAGCTGCATATTGAGCGATGTTCCCCACAGCTTAAGGGCAGGCCGGTCTATCTCTTCGTTTCTAAAAATGCGCATGATTCTTTCGTGGGAAGTGAGCGTCATCGCTAGGTCCTCCTTTACACAATGCCTTATCAAGTAGTATAATGAAGACCGATCGGGTTGTAAACCATCGTACTCTTTATGTGGTGATTTTTCGATAGAATAAAGTGACATTCCGACAGGAGACACGCCCATGAATCAGTTGAATCAAGCCTGGGGAATAGGATATGTCAACGCCTTTCTCCCTTCTGTCCGCGCAAAAATGTATCTGGAACATCTCAACACGGCGGGCTATCACCGCGTCGGTCCCCTGTACCGGCAGCACTATCCCGCTGGACTTCAAAATGCAATGCTGTTTTTTACACTGTCCGGCGCAGGAACGCTTAGCGCACAAGGCCGCAGTCATATCCTGAGCGCCGGTTCTGTAGCCATGACGCCGCCTAGAATCCCGATCTCCTATCACTGCTCAGGCGAAGAGTGGGAATTCTACTGGCTCAATCTGAACGGCATGCGTACGGAGCAGCTGGCCCACGCCCTTCTCGCGGAGGGTAAAGAGTGTTTTGTCGTCCGCTCCATGGATTCCTACGCAGAGACGCTCCACACCCTTCTTCATCTTGGTGGAGATAAGCATGCGATGGAAATGAGCGTTTCTCAGACCATCCTGCAGCTGGAAGACCGCCTTCTGACAGAGATGTTCTTTGCTCCTACCCGGAAAAGTCTGCTCTCCGCCCGGATTATCTCTTATCTGGAGGAGCACTGCGACCGGAAAATCACGCTCGAGCAGCTCAGCCGTCAGTTTTACCTTTCTCCTAACCGCCTGATTGAGGTGTTTCGGGCCGAAACCGGACGCACGCCTTACGCCTATCTGAAGGAGTACCGGCTGGCCAAGGCACAGATGCTGCTTCAGACCACCGACTTGACTGCCGTACAGATTGCTTGTGCTGTCGGCTTTAGCACTGCCAGCAATTTCGGATATCAGTTTTCCCGGGCCTTCGGTCTCTCTCCGCTCGAATGGAGAAAGTGCCTGCGGGGAAGCCGCTGATGAGACGGAAAGAATCGGAGACAGTATTTCAGGACAGTCAAGGAGGAAGCTCTGATCGATCTCTCTGCGCCGGGGCGCTCCTTTGTCATTTATAGTAAATCGGACTGCCTGATATGCGGGGCTCCAGAACAGCTCCATAAAAACAGTGAGCAAATTACCTGAAAGGGTACCAGGCTCGCTGTTTTTTTGTGCTGTTTTCTGATCGGTGCGTATATGCGCCTGCGAGTGCACGGCACTTTACCGGCATTATACCACCGGCCGAGCAGGAGGATTCTTGAAGGCGCTGTTTCAGAACAGTAATCAGGGGTAGTGTAATTAAGAAGGTAAGAATGTAGGCGAATATTTGGATGATATGCTTGAATTTAGGTTTGAATATGCTGAATTTTATGTGTTGATGTTATGGGAAAGTGAAATATTGACTTATTTGACGGGGCTGTGATACGCTTTGATTAACAAAAAGATAGGAGGGATTGAAATGGCTGAATTGCAGAAAAACAGCTTGCAGCAGTCCCGCAGCAGCGTCTGGCAGCGGGAATTAAGACGACTCAGACAAAACAAGTATTTGCTCTCTATGCTGCTGCCAGCGCTTGCCTATTATGTAGTTTTCCACTATCTGCCGATGTACGGAGTAACAATTGCATTCAAGAACTTCAACTTCAAGAAGGGAATTCTCGGAAGCGACTGGGCCGGACTGGTTCATTTTGAGAAGCTTTTCAACATGCCGAGTTTTTGGAAAGTATTTCGGAATACCTTTATCATTAGCTTTTATAAGCTGATATTCACCTTTCCGGCGCCGATCATCTTTGCTGTGTTGATCAATGAGATCGGCGGAAACCGGTTCAAGAAGACGGTACAGACGATCAGTTATCTGCCGCACTTCTTAAGCTGGGTTGTTCTGGGCGGCATGTTCATTCAGATTCTGTCCCCGGTATACGGCCCCATCAATCTGATTCTGGGCAAGCTTGGCATCAAGCCGATTCATTTTCTGGCGGACACATCGACCTTCCGAAGTGTGCTTGTCGTTACGACGATATGGAAAGGAATAGGCTGGGGTTCGGTCATTTATCTGGCGGCTTTGACGGGCATTGATCCGGAATTGTATGAGGCCGCGGAGCTGGACGGAGCCAACAGGCTTCAGAAAACCCTGCACATCTCCATTCCGTCCATTCTTCCGATTGTATCGATTCAGCTGATCTTCGCAGTCGGCGGCATTGTCAACGACGATTTTGACCAGGTCTTCAACCTGTATAATACGTCTGTATACAGCGTGGGCGATGTACTTAGTACCTATATCCATCGCTACGGCCTGGTGAACTTCGAATACAGCCTTTCCACGGCCGCGGGCGTGTTCAAGAACATCATCGCTTTTGTGCTGATCATTGCAACCAACTACGCCAGCAGGTGTATGGGCGATTACGGCATTTGGTAAAGGAGGTGGCAGTATGATTCGTAAATCCAGAGGAGATAAGGTATTCGATGCGGCGAACGGTATCTTCATGGTGCTGTTTTCGATCACCATTCTCTATCCTTTCGTGTATCTGTTTTCCATGTCGGTAACCACTAGCCCGGCGACGATCAGCCCCTTTTCGCTGCTGCCCAAGCCGGGAACCTTTACGCTGGACAACTACAAGCAGGTTCTGTCTTCAAATTTCGTTTTGGTAGGCTATAAAAACACCATCTTGCGCGTAGTTATTGCGACGGTACTGGTGCTGCTGGTCAGCGTTGTAACCGCGTATCCCCTTTCTAAAAGGAATCTGCCGCACCGGAATGTAATTACCGGATTCATCGTGTTCACCATGTTCTTCGGCGGCGGTATTATTCCGATGTATGTCCTCATGCGCTCGATGAAGCTGCTCAATACCATCTGGTCGCTGATTCTTCCGGGCCTGATTCCGACATACTCCATGCTGCTGATCCGAAACTACTTCATGTCCATCCCGAACGATCTGGACGAATCGGCCAAGATTGACGGCGCAAACGACTACCGGATCCTGTTTCAGATTATTCTGCCGATTTCCACGCCCATTCTGGCGACGGTGGTCCTCTGGACGCTGGTCGGACACTGGAACGCCTGGTATGACGCATCTATTTACATCACCAAGGGCGAACGGCAGGTCCTGCAGGCCATTCTGCGTCAGATTGTCGTAATGGGCAAGCTGGAAGAACTGGGCGGCGACGCCAATATGGCGGTTACGCCGGACGCGGTAAAGAGCACGACGATTGTCGTCGCTACGGTGCCTGTATTGTGTGTTTATCCCTTTGTACAGAAGTATTTCGTCAAGGGAATTATGGTTGGCTCCCTGAAGGGTTGATGGATAAGCGGTGCGATCGGCCGCTTCACCATAGAGAAAAGAAAAGGAGGAATCCCCATGACAAGAAAGATCCTGGCCCTGGTTGTTGCACTCGCACTGCTGATCTCAGCAGCAGGCGCGGCGCTGGCGACCGACAAGTACGCGCCCGTTGAAGGCAAGACGTACGCGTTCGACATTCTGAGCGCGCAGGCCAACCCGGTTGAGAACGACGCTCCCCTTGTACAGTACTGGAACAAGAAGTTCGGCGTCGAGATCAATATCGTCAATGCGGCCGGCGAAGCGCTGAACGTTCTTATCGCTGCCGGCGACGCTCCGGATACGCTGAGTATCTCGGGTGTGCCGAATTACACCAAGCTGGCCCGCGACGGCGTTCTGCTGGAGATGGACGAGGAAGTCATCAAGACCTATGCGCCCAACTACCATGTGAAGATGATCGAGTACGCCCCGGACTA
>JAFQQU010000231.1 GCA_017410445.1 Clostridia bacterium
ATCCAGGGATATTTTTCCTTCAGCTCCACGACGATTTCCGCCGCAAACTGATCCATCCCCAGCGCGCCGCCGCTGAGAAAATGCGCATAACCCTCTGCAATCAGGCTTTCAATCGTCTCTCTCAGGCGCGCCTTGAAGGAAACGCACCTCGGGTCGTTCTCGTCATAGCCGAACGGCATCTTCTGGGGGCGGTAGCCGGTAAACGCGCAGCGCCGATAACTCTTTTGGGAGTGCCATCTTCTCTTGTTCATGCCAAATCTCATTTTAATTCCTCCGTTTCCACGCTGCAAAACACAACTCTCCCTACCGGCTTCTTCAGTCTCGTCGCGTCCATCACGCCGCTGAAGGTAACCGCCGCCTGTCCTTCGTCCGTCCGTACTACGCTTAAGTCCATCTCCAGCACGCCGCCGTCCGCAATCCGCACCGCGACCCGCTGCGTGCTTTCGTCCTTTCCTTCCGGTATCCTCAGGCACACCCGCCTCGCCGTGCCGATGGAGCGGCATTTCTGCCCTCTCCGCTGAACGAGCCGACCGTCCTTCTCTAATTGTTTAACATAATATGCCACGGTTGAAACAGATTTCAGCCCCACCGCATCCGCGATTTCCCGATAACTGGGCGAATAGCCGTTGGAATCATTGTAGCGATTGACGAACAGCAGAATCTCGTTTCTCCTCTCATTGCCCGTCATGCGCTTCACTCCTTTCGCTCGATAAACCACCGGCCCACGTTCTGGCCGCCCGCATCCGTGCTGTGTTCAAAAAACAGATACCGCTCCTGCCCGCCGACCATGACCGTGTACCGATCGCCCTGTCCGCCCGCGCGCTCGGCGTAAGCCGGCCGCACGCTGACCACCCGGTCAATGGCATACCGCCTTCCGTCCTCCCACACAAGCGATCTCGGCAGCATCGCTCCGTCCTCCCGGAAAACCACGCCAACCCTCACATATACCTTCATATTGCGCCGACCGGCCTGCATATTTTCAGCCCCTTTTCGAAAAATGAGTAAACGAAATACACCCGGCACAATCTGTCGGCTCAAAATATCTTTTGTACTTGTTTATCAGGGATTATTTCTTCTTCGGATACATGTCTTCGTAGATCTGAATTTCTTCTCTGGTGGCAAACTGCTTCCGATCCAGTGCGCCCAGCACGCGCCCTACGCAGCGGACGTTGTCGTCCTCCGTGAACCGCAGCACCGGATATTTCGGGTTATGCGAATGCAGTCCGTCCGCGCGGTACTCCTTGACATAGCCGTCGCCGTCCGCAACAAAGATGCCGATCTCGCCGATCCGGATCTCCTGCGAATGCTGAACCAGCAGCATGTCCCCGTCGTAAAAGGTGGGCTCCATACTGTTTCCGGTGACAGTAATGATCTCATCCGCCTGATCGATGAGCGGGTCGGCATACAGATACTCATATCTGCCCCTGCGCCCGCCGTCCAGCGGGTTGCCGGTACCGGCGGCCGTCTTGGCCTCGTTCCGGAAGATGCGGCGGACATTTTCAGCAACAAACCGCCGCTTCTCCTCTTCCTGCACCTCCAGCATCGCGTCGATCATCTTCACGACGATCTGCCGGTTGGCCGCAGTCAGATGCCGGAAGCCCGACAGGCTGCGCTGGTCCTCTCTGGAAAGGCTGCCTGCGCCCGCCTCCGCGCCGAAGAAATCGGAAATCGAAATGCCGAGCGCCGCGCACAGCACAGGCAGCGTGTTGATATCCGGCCGGGACCGGCCCGCCTCCCAGTTGCTGACGGCGTTTTTGTTCACGCCGATCATCGCGGCCAGCTGCGGCTGATTGATCCCCTTCTCCGTGCGGAACCTGCGGATGACGTCGCCATATTTTTCCCGGTTGAATGCATGGAGCTTTTCTTCCTTCAGCTCCGCAATCGATGCGATCTTGTTTCCGTCCATCGGCTCCGCCTCCGTTTCTGTTTTCATCTGCATTGTAGCACACAATTTGTGGTCTGTAAATACCAAAAAGCATTATCGAACAAAAGTTCACATTCTGTTCGATAATGCTTTTGTACATCGTTCAACACATCTCAGTAAATCGTTTTGATCTCCTTTGCGCCGATCTCCCGGCAGAAATCATCCAGCCCCTTCTGGCCGTTCACCTTCATCAGGTCCTGGAATTTTCCGGTTTCCCGGTCGATAAACCCGACCGTCATCTCGCCCGTGCAGATGCTCCTGCGCACAGCAGGCTCCTGCCGGACCGGGTCATACTGAATCTTCTGCGTCTTTTTGAAGAATCCCATTTCCCTTCTCCTTCCGTACACACATCAGGCAAACGCCGCTTCCTGAAATTCCCTGCTCCGGATCGAACATTTTTTCTACACGCCCGGTTTGAAAGAACACAAATCGTGTGCTACACTTATTCCAGTATATAAACCGGTACGGAGGCGCGCATCATGGCTCACGGCATCATTCTTCACAGCGATCTGAACTGCTTCTATGCTTCGGTAGAGATGAACGAGCATCCCGAGCTGAAGGGGCTTCCCGTCGCCGTCTGCGGAAGCACCGAAAACCGCCACGGCATCGTGCTTACCGCCTCCTACCCGGCCAAGCGCATGGGCGTCAAAACCGCCATGGCCAACTGGCAGGCCCGGCAGATCTGCCCGGAGCTGATCTGCGTGCCGCCCAACTACGATCTGTACATCAAGTATTCCCGGCTCGTACGGCGGATTTACCAGCGCTATTCGAACGACGTCGAGCCCTTCGGCATGGATGAAAGCTGGCTTTCCCTTCCCTATTCATCCGACGTCCGCACAACCGGCCTTCAGGTGGCCGAGGAAATCCGGCGCGCCATCCGCGAAGAGCTGGGACTGACCGTTTCCATCGGCGTATCCTTCTCGAAAATCTTCGCCAAACTCGGAAGCGATCTCAAAAAACCGGACGCCATCACTGTCATCGACGAGGACAACTTCCGCGAGAAAATCTGGCCGCTGCCCGCTTCGGAGCTGCTCTACGTAGGCAATGCGACCGCCCGGAAGCTGATGTCTCTCAACATCCTGACCATCGGCGATCTGGCCCGGTGCGAGCCGGAAGTCCTGCATGCCAAACTCGGGAAAAACGGCCTCATGCTCTGGCGCTTCGCCGCCGGACTCGATACCGCGCCCGTCATGCCCTGCGATTTCACGCCGCCTGTCAAGAGCGTCGGCCACGGCACGACCTGCGTGGTCGATCTGGAGAGCGATTATCCGGTGTGGCTGGTGCTGTACGAACTTTCGCAGGACGTCGGACATCGTCTGCGCAGGGATGAACTGGCTGCTTCCGGCGTTCAGATCACCGTCAAGACCAACGACCTCGCATGGCGGCAGTATCAGATGCCGCTCAGTCACCCCACGCAGAGCCCGCTCGAAATCGCGCGGACCGGCTATCTGCTCTTCAAGCGTCATTTCGACTGGGAGAAGCCCGTCCGCGCACTGACCATCCGGGGCATCAATCTGGTTTCCGCGCAGCAGCCCGTGCAGACCGATCTCTTCTCCGATTATGCCCGGCGCGATAAGCGGCGCGCGCTGGACGACGCCGTGGATGAAATCCGGCGGCGGTTCGGCTACCGGTCCATCTGCGCCGCATCGCTGATGGGCGATCTCAAAATGGCGCAGGACCGCTGCGAAACCGTCATCATGCCGGGCGTCATGTATCAATAGACATCCAATGCGCCGCGCTCTCCCTCATCAGGGAAATCGATAGCCGCAATCCCCGATCACATTCATGGGGACCTCCATCCGGCAGGTCTTGTTGGGGTCAACTGCCTGACAGATGCGCAGATCGCCCGTCAGGCTGAGCAGCATGCCGGCCTCGTGCGGCGCAAGCCCAACCTGATCAATCAGGAAAGCGCGCATTCTGAGCGTCGTTCCCTCTGCCGCAGCGTCCAGTCCCTCCGCCGAATAAATCGCCATGGCGTGCTCCTGCGTCACGAGGAACGGAAGCGGCAGCGGCTGTCCCTTGACGACCGACACGCGCACCGTCACTTCGCCCGCGATTTCCGCGCCGCACACGCACACCTCGCCGTCGCCCATCACCGCATGCAGATCGCCCATGGCCAGCAGCGCGCCCGGAACGTTGACCGGGAGATACAGCGTGCTGCCCGCGCCGATGCGCCTGCAGTCCATATTGCCGCCGTGAAAGGACGGCGTGCCGGTCGCGACCGTTTCATCCGCAGGAGCCGTTCCGATGACGCCGATCATCGGCGAAACCGGCAGTGAAATCCGCTCGCTAAAGATGATTCTGCCGTCCTTCACCGGGAGAATCTTCGTCGATTCCTCCTGCGCGTTCAGCCCCGTGATGCCCTCGCCGGGCGCCTCCACCATCGCCGCCTGCTCGGCAAGATCAATTCTCAGGATCTCCACCTTCAGCGTGTCTCCGGCTTCCGCGCCCTCGACAAATACCGGCCCGGTCGCCGGATTGATGCGCGACCAGTCGAGCGTACCCATCCGGTCGGTTTCCTGAACGATCTGTCCGCCGAAGCAGTCGGCCGTCTCAAAGGTCAGCGTGTCTCCGCTCCGGACGCGGGCGACGGGCTCATTTTCCGGCGACATCGCATAGACGGCAGTTTCCCTTTTCACAATAAGCATATGATCCCTCCTGTATGCATTATGCCGAAATTCGCATAAAATTACATAATATATACTGATTATATCACAGACTCCCGCCCGGAAGAAGCGGAACTTCGTATTTTTCTTCCGGATATACAGAAACGGCATGCTCCGACGGATTCTCTCCCGGATCATGCCGTTTATTCGTATCCTCTGTAGTTTCCCGCTACTTTCTCCGGCCCGTCAGCCTGCTGAGATATTTCTCCATGACCAGCTCGTACCGCGGGATCATGTAATCATACAGGATGAATGTTACATTGCCCATGAGCAGCAGCGCGGCGGCCATTCCGGGGCCGATGACCTCCGGAACCAGCACCATCACAACCAGCGCCTCCAGCGCCAGAATCACAACGTTGAACGCCGCCAGCTTCAGCACCAGCTTTGCCCACCGGTTGAACCCGCCGAAGCACGGGCGGATGATCGGATAGCAGCCGAACAGCGCCAGATACATCAGGTTCTGCTCGACATTGTTGATCAGAATGAAGCTCAGCGCGCTGACCGCCAGCCAGACCAGCGTCTGATACTTGCTTCCGTACCGCTGCCCGACCGGCAGCAGGCAAAGGCCCGCCAGCATCGGCGCGGCATAGGTTCCAAGGCCCAGCAAAGAGCCGACAATCAGCAGAACGGTGCTGAGCGCCGCCATCATGCTGCAAAACGCTATCCTGCGCGACTGATTCATCCGCTCCTCCACCGCCTTCCTCTCATGCTGCCTAAATGCCCTTCAGCTGATTTATATTCTCCAGCCGCAAGGCCATCTCCTTCAAAGAACGCTCGCCCAGCAGATTTTCGATCTCCTCAAAGCTGCAGATTTCCTCCCTGCCCAGCAGCTTTCCGAGTTCTTCGTCCCGCCTGCGCGTCGCTTCCTCCATCCGCCAGAACAGGTGAAACCGCAGATGCGAAAGAAGGCTCTTTTCAATCCAATAAATGAACTGCGCGCCCGGCGTCTTTTCTTCAAGCTTTTTCATTCTCAGATAGAGATCGATTCCGTCAGACACGTCATGCCACAGATCGACAAAAGCGACGTCGAACGCCTCGCCCCGCGCTGCATAATCAAACGCATCGGCGCAGACGATTTCAATCTTCTCCCTGTGCGGAAACTGCGGAAGGATCTCCTCTTCAAAAAGCCTGATCGCCTGCTCGTCCCGCTCGATGACAGTAACGCCCGTCACCTCGCTTTTTTCCGAAGCCATGAATGCAAAATAGCCCAGTCCCAGCCCGTACGCCGCCACCCGGCCGCGCGCCCGAGAAACCGCCTCCTTCATGGTCTCCACCTCGTTCGGCGTGACCGTCATCCATTCATTCCCGTTTTCCATGACGGCCGGGAAAATGAATGTTTCGCTGAAGAAGCCGAGCTGCGGGACCTCACGGAAATCATCGTACAGCCGGACGTCATTGCGGACAAACGCCTCATACGGCGCATATCTGCGCATACCCAGATTCCAGCTGCCGACCGTCTTTTCCGGTACTCGGACGGAGCGGAAATACGGATCGTTCCGGTATGTATCTGCCTCCAGCTTTCTCATCGCCGGCGCGATATAATCGAGCACAAGCGCGCGGTCTTTGGGATTGTCCTGCTCGTCCAGCCCCATGCCGGCGCTCATCAGCGCGACATACGCCTGCTCCTCGGTCACGCCGCAGGCCGATACCGAATCCACGTCCGCCGCTTCCACCCAGCGCGCTCTGCGCACCAGATATGCGCTGATTGTCTGCAGCGCACGGGCGTTGTTCTCCTGTATTCCGGTCAGCTGCGCCATGCGTTCGCGGTCCGCGCCGCTCAAGCGAATCTTCATCCTCTTCCGTCCTTTTTCGATCGATTTCCTCTTAATTTTCTCATAACATTGTGGCATTCCGGTATGCATCCAGTTAATTCCATATGCATAACACCCGATACCTTGTTTTTATATTTTCCGGATGATAGAATGAAACCATATGACATAAATAGGAAAGGAAGCGACTCCATGGCCGGAAAACTCTCCAAGATGTTCGGCGCTCAGGATATGACCGTCGGCAAGCCCCTCCACAACCTGGCAGCCTTCTCCATTCCGCTTCTGATCGGCAACGTCGCCCAGCAGCTCTACAACACCGTTGACTCGATCATCGTCGGCAAGTACGTCGGTGACAGCGCGCTGGCTGCGGTCGGCACGAGCGGCCCGATTCTGAACCTGCTGCTTCTGCTGTTCATGGGCATCTCCACCGGCGCGGGTATCATGGTCTCCCAGTATTTCGGCGCAAAGCGCACGGAAGACCTGAACACCACCATCGGCACCTGCCTGACCCTGACCCTCATCGCGAGCGTCATCATCATGATCGTCGGCCCGCTGCTGACTCCCTGGGTCATGTCCATGCTCAACACGCCGCCGGACGTCTACGAAATGGCTGTTGACTATCTCACCATCTTCTTCCTCGGCATTGTCGGCTGTGGATTCTACAACATCGTTTCCGGTATCCTGCGCGGCATGGGCGATTCGATCAGCCCGCTGATCTTCCTGGTTGTCGCCTGCGTGCTGAATATCTTCCTGGATCTGCTCTTCGTTGCCGGCATGGGTATGACGGCAGACGGCGTTGCGCTGGCCACCATCATCGCGCAGGGCATCTCAGCGGTACTGTGCATCTGGCGTCTGATTAGCATGAAGAAAAACGGCATCATCATCAGCAAAAAGACGCTCATTCCCGATAAGCTCACCTCCAAATCGATCGTCCGTCTGGGCCTTCCGTCCGGCCTGACGCAGGCCATCTTCTCTCTGGCCGCCATCGTCGTTCAGTCCCTGACCAACTCCTTCGGCACCAGCGTCATCGCCTGCTCCAACGTCGTCATGCGCGTTGACGGCTTCGCCATGATGCCTAACTTCACCTTCGGCATGGCCATGACCACCTATGTCGGTCAGAACATCGGCGCCAAGCTGATGAAGCGCGTCGAAGAAGGCGTAAAAGTCGGTACAATCGCCGGTCTGATCATCTCTGCCGTGCTGACAGGCGCGATTCTGATCTTCGGCGAAGGCCTGATGCGCATGTTTACCAGCACCGAAGAGGTCATCAATCTCGGCGTACGCATGCTGCGCATCCTGGCCGTCGGCTACATCGCCATGTCGGTCACTCAGTCCCTGTCCGGCGTCATGCGCGGCGCGGGCGACACCATGACTCCCATGTGGATTTCCATCATCACCACGGTCGTCATCCGCATGCCCATCGCCTATCTGTGGGCCGCGCTGACCCGAACCGAGGCCATGCCCAACGGCAGCCCCGACTGCCTGTATTTCTCTCTGCTGATCTCCTGGGTACTGGGCGCTGTGCTGACCTTCTTCGCCTATCAGAAGGGCGCCTGGCGCACCAAGGCGCTGAAAAACAACGCCTGATTTCCCACATAAAATATTCGTCATCCCGCTGCCCCTCAAACCGGAGGCGGCGGGATGTTTTTTTGTCTTTATATTTTCTTTTTCCCGGTCCTGTGATATACTGACAGCAGGATAATAATCAAAAAAGGTGGTATGATCATGCTGGAGATTCTGTTCGTTACCGATTACGTATGCCCCTACTGCATTCTGGCCAAGGAAGCGCTCAAGCGCGCGCTGAAAAAGACCGGTCTGGAAGCAAAGATCACCTATCAGCCGCTGCTGCTCAAGCCGAAGCCTCCCGTTCAGTTCGACCCCAATGATCCGCAGGTCATCAAGCGCTTCGAGACGCTCACCTCCGCCGCCCATGCGCTGGATATCGACATGAAGATTCCCGTAAAGGTCACGCCCCGTCCCGTCAGCCAGAAGGCCTTCGAGGGCTGGTATTATGCCTGCGAGCAGGGCAAGGGCGACGAATATGCCGACCTGATGTACCGCTCCTATTTCGTGGACGAAAAGGACATCGGCGACCCCGCCGTGCTGCGCGCGCTGGCCGAATCTATCGGGCTGAACGGCGAGGAATATGCCGAGGTGTTGAGCGACGGCCGATTTGCCGACACCGTTCTTTCCAAGGACGATCATTCCCGCAACGGACTGAAGGTCCGCGGCATCCCTACCCTCTTCATCGACGGCATCCGCACGCAGTTCGACGAATACAGCGTGGACGAAGTGGCGAATGTTCTTCTGGGCATCGCGGACGGCGGCAGCAGCATGGTCTGCGGCGAGGACGGCTGCGCCCCCGCTGCGCCCGAAACCGGCGTATGCGGAAAGGACGGCTGTAAATAACAATGAAGCGCCTCCTTGCTCTCTTTCTGTGTCTGATTCTGATTCTGCTGGCAGGCGCGCTCTCCGTCCCCGCTTCTGCCGACGGAGCCGAACTGTTCTATGTCGACTGCGTCACCGGCAAGTACCCGCATGGCGCCTCTGTTCAGCTGCTGGCCTCGGATAACCGGATTTATATCACCCCCTCCACTGCCGGCGTGCTGGCCAACATGCGCTGTGATCACCCGCATCCCGGAATGCTGACCTACCATTCCGGTGAGCGGAAGCTGACCTATATCGGTCCCTATCTCTCGGCGTACGGCGAGACCTGGTATCCGCTGGAAGCCCTGATGGATACGCTGAACACCCGGGTAGTCGCCGCGGGCGCAAAGCTGTATTTCAACAACACCAACCAGGCGCTCAACGCGCTGGACGAAATCATGGCGGATTACGACCAGATCGCTATCTCCTTCGACCCTTCCGACAAGATGAACAAAATCGGTCTGAAGCTGGCGAAATTCTACGACATCGTCTCCAATTTCTCCCTGACCGATCTGTTCGGCCATCGCTACGAGAAGGAAATGTACCGCACCGCCATGTACGCCCTGCTGCGCCGCAGCGACGATGAAAATGAAAACACCTTCAGCGACCTGATCTATTATGCGGAGGACGAAATCCTCAGCCCGCTTACCGAGTTCTACAACGGCATGGACGACATGTTCGGCGAAGCCGTCATGGCCGCCTTCTACGCCGGAACGGAGCTGGAGGAAATCAAGCGGATCACTGACCTCTTTCAGTCCGGCAAGAAAACCTTCGGCGGAACGTTCGGCGATTATGTTTCGATGCTCGAAGAGCTCTCCTTCTACAACGGCATATACACTGCCGGCGCGACGGGCGTCGATTATCTGCTGGAATGTAAACCAAAGGACGAGACGGAAGAAGTCCTTCTCGAGGTTATGAAGCAGGTCATGGGCGTGTACAAGGGCAATACGCCGGACCAGCTGTGGACCATTCTCTTTGAGCCTGCGCTTGAATTCGGCCGCTCCTTTGCAGACGAATCCTACAGAACCTACATGCTCGGCGTGGGCGGTTCGGCCGTGCTCAAGGGCGTCGACGCTGCCATGCAGCGCCTGCCCGGCATGCGCGCGATGGACCATCTGGAAATGAGCGCGGTATACTACCGCATTCAGCAGTTTGCCGCCCGGCAGATTGAAAAGGCGTACCGGGACGAGGACCTGCTCCGCCTGAAGTATGCGGGCGTCATCTATTACCGCTGCTCCTATCTGTTCGGCGTCGAAATGGAGCAGATGGGCGACGCCGGACTGGCCTCTCTGGCGCGGGATTTCAAGGCCCTCGCACAGGAGCGCGAGGCGAAGCTGGTTGCCATCTCGGACAGCATGCTGCTTCAGTCCGCCTGTGTCAACGAGCCGATTCCCGCGCGTGCCATTCTCGGCCCCGTGATGGACTATGTCAGGATCTACGAAAACCTGACTCAGAACTTCGGCGAGCTGGACGTCAAGGATTACTACGGCACCGAATACATCGAGGAAGGCAGCGGAATCATCGCGCCGTGGCTCCATCAGATCAACGGAGACACCATCCTCCTCGTGCTGTATCAGGACGGCAGCGAGCTGATACAGATGGTTTTCCTCGACCGCGGCAGCAAAGGCGAGTTTGACCTCGTGGATGAACGGGTCATTTTCACCGCCGGCAACAATGGACAAATCTATTACGCCTTTGATGGAGACGCCGGCGAACTCCTCGCCTGCTACAGCTTTGACTGCAACCTGACCTCCTTCCGATGGAACGGAAGCTCCGTCGAAACTGAATTCCATCAGGCCGACGGCTCCGCCGACAGCATCTCTGCCATGCGGAAAAGCGCATGGAACGCGCTGTATGCCCGGTATGGCCAGTTTGAACCGTCGGTCGAAGTGGACGGCAGCGACGGCCTGTTCCAGATATCCCGCTCCCCCGCCGAACTGCGCCGGATATTCGTCGAACGGATCAATCACCTCTGAACCTGAAAACCTCCCGCACGGTCTGAAATCAATCAGTCCGCGCGGGAGGTTTTCCGTATACCGGCCGGCCTCAGGGCGCCAGCCCGGCCTGCCTGAGTTCCTCTGCGATGTGTCCGATATTCCCTTCTCCGGCAAATCTCGTCATGTCGAAGAAGTTTTCCTTCATATCGATCCATTTCAGTTCATTCTCTTCGCCGTACACTTCGCACATTTCATCCAGCCTGCCGAACCACACCTCCAGCCGGATATCAAAGGTGTAGTAAGTAAAATCGCAGAAGTGGAGCAGGCTGATCTGCTCCCGCGTAATCCCTGTCTCTTCCTGCAGCTCCCTGTATGCGGCCTGTTCACTCTCCTCGCCCGGCTCGATTTTGCCGCCGACCAGATTCAGAAGTCCCTTATACGGATTTTTCCTGCGCAGACACATCAGCATTTTTTCGCCCGCCGGGTCCAGCACGGCGATGATATTCATGCATTTCATCTTCTTCATCTCCCCGACGCCGCCCTCTCCTCGGCCTTCCTGCCTGAAAAAAGCGGCGCGATCCTTTGTTTCATAGAAACGGAGCCGCACTTCCGCACGGCCCCGCATATGTGCTGTTCGCTTATTTGTTCTCGATTCTGACCGGCGCATCGGCCTCCATGGACGCATTGCACGCCAGAACGAACTCCAGCGTCTTGACCGCGTCCGCATAGGGCGAGAGAATCTTCGATCCGTCGCCGGTCAGCACTGCGTCGACAAAGGTGCGGTCGCACAGGTCGCCGGCCTGCTTGTTGTCCCTGATGGTGATGGCCTGTCCGCCGTCCGCGCTCATCTTGCCGTCGCCCTTGACGACTTCGCTTCCGCCCTCATCCTGAACGACGGGCTCTTCGCCGTAGATATCCACCTTGCTGATGATATAGTGGTTGAGGCGGGCGTCCTTCGCGCTGAAGGTGATCGTGTTGTCGCAGCACTGTCCGCCGGTGGCATAGCAGCCGGTAGATACCGTGCCAAGCGCGCCGGAAGCAAAGCGGATGGTGGTGGTGGTCAGGTCGTCGGTGTCGTAATCCTCTACGCCCTGAACGAAGCCGCGCGTGCCCATGGTGTATACCTGCGTGGGTTCGCCCATGATGTAGCGGATCATATCGAAATTATGAACCGTCTGCTCGACAATCTGTCCGCCCGACAGGCTCTTGACCTTCCACCACGGCGTACCCGGAATGCCGCCCATGCGGAAGCAGTTGACGAAGTTGATGGTATGCCGCTTGCAGAACTCCTGCGTATCCTTGACGATGTTCGAATATCTGCACTGGAAGCCGACCGCGGTGATCAGCCCGGCCTTCTCAACTTCGTCGCGGATCTTTCTGGCCAGCTCCAGATCGAGGGAAACCGGCTTCTCGACGAACATCGGAATGCCGCGCCTGATGGTTTCAAATTCGATCTCGCCGTGCGCATAGGGCGGAATGCAGATGAACACCATGTCCGGCTGAATTTCATCATACATCTCGCGCCAGTCGGTAAACGCCTTGCCCGTTCCGGCCTTCTCGACGAATTCCTGCGCCCGCTCGGGGATCAGATCGCAGAATCCGGCCAGATCGATGTCCGTATACTTCAGGAAATGATTCAGATGATAGGTGCCGATGCCGCCGCAGCCGATGATAACGAGCTTCTTCATGAATTCTTTCCTCCCGTACATAAATCGTATTTATTGCATGGCGATGATTTCGGCAAGCGCCGCGTTGGTGATTTTATAGAGATAGTCGGGCGTTTCAGGCATGGCGGAAAGCTCCGCGGTGAGATATCCGTCGTATCCGGCCGCTTTCAGGGCTTCGACCACCTTCTTCCAGCGGATGCTGCCCTCGAGGAGATTGACAAAATGTCCCGCGTTGCCGCCGGTCTTCTTGAAATCCTTGACATGAATTTTCACGATGCGGCTGCCGAGGATATCAATCCAGTATTCGGGCCATGAGAAGATGGCAACATTGCCCACATCGAAATACGCGCCGAGGTTTTTGATGTTCAGCTCGTCGATGAAGCGGGCCATTTCCTTCGGGTCGATGAAGAAGTTGTTCCATACATTCTCCACGCCGACCTTGACGGATGTTCCTTCAATCAGGTCCTTCATGGAGAGGAGGGATTCCTGATTGTTGTCCCATGCGCGGCGGATGGAACGGTTCTCCCCGATGCCGCCGGGAACGATCAGGATGCCGTCGCCGCCCAGTTCTTCTGCGCAGCGGATCTGCGCTTCCATGACGCGCCTCGCCCGGTCGCGTCCGGCCTGATCGTCCGCGCCCAGCGTATCGCCGCCGTACTGCGAGGTAGAAATGCTGCACACCGGCAGCTCATATTTTTCACTGAGGGCCTTGATGACCTTGAGTTCTTCCTTGGTGGTGTTGACGGTCAGGGAGTGCGCCGAGGGCTTTTCCTCGTTGTCCACATTCAATTCCACACCTTCAAAGCCTGCGGCCTTGAGCGAGCGGAACACGGTCTCAAAATCATGATTTCCAGGGCAGGACCATGCGTTGATCGATCGCTTCATGGGATACACCTCCGTCTGATTTCATCCTGATATCGCCTACAGTATATCACAGTTTTTCCGGTTTTCAAAGGGGCGGCGCCCGGAAAGAGACACAGAAATTTCAACAGGCTTAACGCCGCCTTTTCCGTCTCTGAACTTTCGGATTGATCGGAGCGCCGTTCCGCGGTATAATATACGCATCAATATGCCCGCCCTTTATCCGAAACCGAAGGAGGAAGTCGATTTTATGAATCCGATTCTGCCCAGAAATCACTTTGTTCCCGACGGCGAGGCGCACGTCATGCCGGACGGACGGCTGTATCTGTACGGTTCCTATGATATCAGCGGAAGCAAGGAATACTGCAGCGACGTACTGCACGTCTTTTCCACCGACGACATGATTCACTGGACCGATCACGGCGTGGCCTTCCGCAGCAGCGACGTGCCGTGGGCCAGCGAAGGTTCGCTTCTGTACGCGCCGGACTGCATTCACCGGGACGGCAAATATTACCTCTATTTCTGCATGAACAACGCCGTCGAGGGCGTTGCTGTGTCCGACCATCCGTGGGGCCCGTTCACTGACCCTTCGCCCATCCTCCATGCCGACGGCGACAGCATCGATCCCGCCATCTTCATCGACGACGACGGTCAGGCCTACTACTACTGGGGCCAGTTCAGCCTGCGCGGCGCAAAGATGAACCCGGACATGCGCACGCTGGACAAATCGACCATCAACCGCCGCATCATCGACGAGAAGCGTCACGGCTTCCATGAGGGCGCGTCCATGCGCAAGCGCAACGGCCTGTATTATCTGGTCTTCACCGACATTACGCGCGGCCGGGCCACCTCAATGGGCTATGCGGTTTCAAAATCGCCGCTCGGGCCGTTTGAATACAGGGGAATCATCATCGACAACATCGGCTGCGACCCCGCGACATGGAACAATCACGGAAGCATCGAGGAATTCAAAGGACAGTGGTATGTCTTCTATCACCGCTCCACGCAGAACGGCGTAACCTGCCGGAGGATGTGCGCCGAGCCCATCTTCTTCGATGAAAACGGCGATATCCGCGAGGTTCTGCCCACCACGCAGGGCGTTGAGCCGCCGGTTTCCGTGAGCCGCGAACTGGCCGCCGCGGACGCCTGCCGCATGGGCGGATGGGGTTCATCGGCCTGCATCATGCCCGATCCGCTCTTCCCCGGCGAAGAGGTTCTGACGAACCTGACCGGCAGCGGCTGGGCGGCGTACCGGTATATGGACTTTGACCGGCCTGTTTCCTCGGCCATTCTGACGCTGGAAGCGGACGGAGAGGGCGCTGTCGAAATCTGGACGGACAATGAATTTCTGGGCGAAGTTCCGGTACATGCGACCGGCGGGAAGCGCGCCGAAATGCGCGGCGAAATCAGTCTGGCCAAGGGCGTTCACACGCTGTATCTGGAATGGAAGCTGAAAAAGGGCGCGCAGGCGACGCTGAAATCGATCCGGTTTGAATAACATATGCGAAATTCCCGCCGACTCCTGATTTCCAGGATTCAGCGGGAATTGATTTTTCTGCTTTTGCTCAGGCTTTCCCCGGATACTCAACCTTTGTAACTTCCAATCCGCGGCCCGACTTGACGCTCTTCGGTCTGCATTCGATATAGATCGGCACGTCCTTATAGTCCAGATTGATGTTTCTCGAATCATCCTGAAAGCGGATGGTCGCAAGGACGGTTCCCGAAAGTCCGTCTTTATCATCATATTCGGCCAGCTTATAGCTGAATTTCTTCCACTGGCAGTCATAATAAGCAGTCGCCTTGATCAGCTCGACCAGTTCGGGCGTGAGCGGATAACAAAGCTTCTGCCGCATATCCGCGCCCACAGAGATATTGCCTGCGGTCTTGAATGGAAGCCCGGCATGAGCCTGCTTAACCAATTCGACCAGCTGATTCGGATACGTTTCATAAAGATATTTCCGCGAAGCCTTGATATCTTTGATCCAATAAACGATCCACCAGATAAGCGCTACAAGCACACTTAATTTCACGCTCATTCCTCCTTCCCTGCCTAAACTGTATCACAGCCCGGCTGTTCCTGTCAATCTGTTCCATACCATACATAAATTCCCGCCGAACCCTGATTGTTAAGGGCTCGGCGGGAGTCTGTTTGCTATAGCACAGCCGATTTACTTGCGCTCGGAGTCGCAGTAGAAGCAGCGGTATACCTTGCGGTCGCCCTCATCATGAAGCATGAAGATCTGCCTGAGGCTCGGCTCCGCGGCGGTGATGCAGCGGGGATTCCGGCAGGTCAGGATGCCCTCGACCTTCTCGGGCAGGGAGAGGTTCTTCTTCTCGACGATCTCGCCGTTTTCAATGATGTTCACGGTGATGTCAGGATCGATGAAGCCGAGGATATCAAGGTTGATGTCAATCTTATCGTCGATCTTGATGATGTCCTTGCGCTCCATCTTGCTGGACTTGACGTTCTTGATGATCGCGACCGAACAGTCCAGATCGTCCAGATGCAGATAGCGGTAGATGCGCATGCTGTTGCCGGACTTGATGTGGTCGATTACGATACCGCGCTGAATGCTGTCGATATTCATGCCTTCACCCCCAGCATTTTCATAATCAGAGCCATGCGGACGTACTTGCCGTTGAGCGCCTGCGTGAAATACTTGGCGCGCGGGTCGTCATCCACGTCCACGGGAATTTCGTTCACGCGGGGCAGCGGATGCATGACGATGGTGTCATCCTTGGCCCTGTTCAGCATCTGACGGGTCAGGATATAGACGTCCTTCAGGCGCTGATAATCAGCCTCATTGAAGAAGCGTTCGCGCTGAACGCGGGTCATATACAGCACATCCAGCTGATCCATGACCGGCTCCATGCGGTCAATCTCGACATACTCGATGCCGTTCTTGTCCAGCACGCCGCGGCGGATGTAATCCGGGATTTTGAGCTCTTCAGGCGAGATCAGAATGAACTTGACGTTCTCATAGCGGGACATGGCCATGATCAGGGAATGAACGGTGCGGCCAAACTTGAGGTCGCCGCACAGGCCGATGGTCAGGTTATCGAGGCGGCCCTTCTCGCGGCGGATGGTCAGCAGGTCGGTCAGGGTCTGGGTGGGATGGTTGTGTCCGCCGTCGCCCGCGTTGATGATCGGAACGGGAGACTTCAGAGCGGCCGCCATCGGCGCGCCTTCCTTGGGATGACGCATGGCGATGATATCGGCGTAGCAGCCGACGACCTGCACGGTGTCGCCGACGGTTTCGCCCTTGGTGGCGGAAGAGGAGCTGGCCTCAGAGAAGCCCAGAACGCTTCCGCCCAGCTCGAGCATGGCCGCCTCAAAGCTCAGGCGGGTACGGGTGCTCGGCTCAAAGAACAGGGTCGCCAGCTTCTTGCGCTTGCAGACCTCTGCGTATTTATCGGGATTGGCAATGATATCCTCCGCCGTATCGAGCAGGCCTTTGATCTCCTCGACCGACAGATCCTTGATGTCAATCAGGTGAAACATCTTTTTTGTTCCTCCGTTTTCTCTTCATCAGGCAACAGATGTGTATCAACAGAAATCCACTTGGACAAGGAGCGGATTTTTTGCAGGGACGAAGCCGCACGAGGGAGGCGCAGTGGCGCTGCGTTGACCGAGCGCGGCAATGTCATTGCGGAAAAGACGCCCTTGGACTGAGGATTTTTACTTCTTCATCCAGCTCTCGTCAGAGGGATTGTTGCGGAAAGCGATCAGGCGCTCCTTATCCTCGGCGGCGATGTAGCCTTCCTCAGCGGCGACCTCAACCAGAGCGTCCAGATTGGACAGGCTGTAGTTGACGACATTGGCCTCGGCCAGACGGGTGATGCCCTTCTTCATGCCGTAAGTGAAGATGCTGGCGATGCCCAGAACCTCGGCGCCCGCCTCGCGCAGTACGTTGACGACCTCGATGCAGCTGCCGCCGGTGGAGATCAGGTCCTCGATGACGACGACCTTCTGGCCGGGCAGGAGCTTGCCTTCGATCTGGTTGCCGCGGCCGTGATCCTTGGCGCCGCTGCGGACATAGCCCATGGGCAGGTTCATCAGGTGGCCGACGATGGCGGCATGAGCGATGCCGGCGGTGGAGGTGCCCATCAGAACTTCGCACTCGGGGAAGTACTTGCGGACGGTCTCGGCCAGGCCTTCTTCGACATGGGTGCGAACTTCGGGAGCGGTCAGGGTCAGGCGGTTATCGCAGTAGATGGGGCTCTTGATGCCGCTGGCCCAGGTGAAGGGCTCCTCGGGGCGCAGGAAGACAGCCTTGATGGACAGAAGATCTTTGGCAATGCGCTTTTCCATGATGTTTTTCCTCCTGTATATCGGTTATTTGTGCTTACGAAGCCCGTCCGGCTCCGATTTATGG
>JAFQQU010000232.1 GCA_017410445.1 Clostridia bacterium
CCCTACGGAAACGATCCCAAGGATTCCAACATCCGCATCGCGCCCACTTATCCCTGTCTGTCCGACCTGACTACCGCCATGAAGATCTTCACCCTCTGCGTCCGCATTGCCAGCGCCAAGAAGCTGCTGGCCGAGAAGCAGAAGTAACCAAACGCAGCGCCGCCGGTTCCGTTCGTGAAACCGGCGGCGTTCCATATTCAGCTGACATCGGGATACAAGCACAGGCCGGCTCCCCTCCGGAGACCGGCCCGTGACATCTTCTTGGGTATCTGGCTTTCTCCGATCGCGTCCCATCAGCAGAGCCGATCGGTGCGTCCATCCTTCATCACCACAACAACGTCTCTGACCGACCCGACTGCTTCATAAAACGCAGGCTCCATAAACCGGTTCGGACGCCCCTCCTGATATTCGCCGCCGATCACCAACGTGTCGATACTTCCGATGAACGGCCCCGCGCTGCGCACCGCAAGATGGAAATCCTCGCGGTCCGAATACCACCAGCAGAAGCAATTCTTAAGAATACCTCCCCCGAGGGTATCGAATCCTACCGCAAACTGATCGCTGTAGCAGTAATCAAACCAGTTCATCGGGTGCTGAATCCGGAAACCGACGCTTTCCCGGTACCGCTCGCAGGTATCGGCGCGGATGATGAACAGCGGATGGATATTTCTGAGCATATTGCCGCCGCTCCTCACCTCCACGCCGGTGAACACATCGGCAATGCGCATGTTGGTCAGCGTATTGTCATAGCCCTCAATCAGCACCCCAATGCTGTCAGTCCGGCCGTTTCCGGTGATGTTCACCGCCGTGATATCCGCATCAGAAGAACCGGAATTGGCTCCGTATTTGATGTGAATGCCGGTCTGCGCGTTCTTGATACTGACATTCCTGATATATGTCTCGCGTCCGCCGTCGATGGAGATTGCCTTGGCTCTGCCCGCGCCGTCCAGAATGCCGCCGCAGAGCCCGTAATTGCTGCCGGGCGTATAAATATCGTTCGCCGCATCCTTTGCGCCCAGCCGCACCATGGCTTCATCGCTGCTCCAGTCCGCAGAAGCGGTAATGCACGCGAAGTTGGACAGCTGCAAATCCACACTGCGCTCAGGATGCGCAGGCGTCAGGATCGGCTCCCCTAGAAGATATTTCCCATCCGGGAAAAAGAGCGTGCGGTTTGGATTCTCATCGATCAGCGTCTGCAAGGTCTTCGAAATATCCGTCGTTCCATCTGCCGGAAGATAGTCGGTCACGACGATATATTTGCGGTCATGCAGCTCCATAATGCTCACCCCGAATCCTGTATTATATGTACATATTATATCATTCTCCGCACACACGGTCAATCCGGGCGCTTATGCCATCCAAAAAAACGCGGCCTCCACCTCCTCACGGAGGATCGGAAGCCGCGTTTTTTATAATCAGCGGTTGAAATACTTGTCAAACTCCGCCGGATGCGGGATCTTGGAAATCTCCCTGCACTCTTCGCGTTTGGTCTTGATGAAGTTCATGATCAGTTCCTTCGGGAATACGCCGCCCGCGGTCAGGTAGTCATGATCCATCGCCAGCGCATCCAGCGCGTCGTCGAGGGAAACCGGCAGTCCCTTGAGCTTGGCCTTCTCCTCCTCGGGCAGGTTGTACAGGTTCATGTCGTACGGACCCCAGCCGTTCTCATGCGGATCGATCTTATTCTTGATGCCGTCCAGACCCGCCATCAGGATGGCCGCATAGCAGAAGTAGGGGTTGCAGGTGGCGTCCGGGTTGCGCAGCTCGAAGCGGCGCTTCTCAGGGCTCTTGGCATAGGCCGGGATGCGGATGACCGCGCTGCGGTTGGAGGTCGCATAGCCAACGGTAACGGGCGCTTCAAAGCCCGGAATCAGACGCTTGAAGGAATTGGTGCTCGGGTTGGTCAGCGCGCACAGAGAAGAGATGTGCTTGAGCAGACCGCCCATGAAGTAATGCGCTTCCTTGCTCAGGTGCGCATAGCCGTTGTCGTCGGAGAAGACCGGCTGGCCATCCTTGAGCAGCAGCATGTGAACATGCATGCCGCTGCCTGCCTCGCCGTAGATGGGCTTGGGCATGAAGGTAGCGGTCTTGCCGTACTTGAGAGCGGTATTGCGGATAATATATTTGATCATCATGGTCGCGTCGGCCATTTTGGACATCTGTCCCAGCTGCGGCTCAATCTCAAACTGACCGGACGCGGCGACCTCGGGATGATGATAGTTGATCTCAATGCCGGCGTCCTTCATGTGCATGCACATTTCGCTGCGGCACTCATAGGCCACGTCGAAGGGCTTGGCGATGTGATATGCCTTCTGCTTGGGTACGATGACGCCCTTGCCCTCATTCACGCTGTTCCAGTAAGACTGCTGCGCGTCGATGGAATAGCCCACACTGTTGGGCTGCACTTCCCAGCCCACCTCGTCGAAGAGGTAGAACTCGAATTCGGGCAGAATCAGCATGGTATCAGCAATGCCCAGATCCTTCATATACTGCTCGGCTGCCAGCACGATATTGCGCGGGTACTGCTTGAGCGGACGGTTGACCGGATTGTCGATGATCATGGCGTCGCCGGTCATGGACAGCGTCGGAATGCTGCAGAAGGGATCAATCACGGCGGTGTCCGGATCGGGAATGAACACCATATCGCTCTTTTCGACCACGGCATAACCGTAGTTGGAGGCGTCGAAGCCGATGCCGCTGGTCATCGTATCCTCAGAGAAATTCTCCGCAGGAATAGTGACATGGCGGTACTGTCCGTTGATATCGACCATTTTGAAGTCGATCATTTTAATATCGTTTTCCCGAATCAGACTGAGGATATCCTGTACGCTTCTGGGCATGATTTCCATCTCCTTATACCATATTTATATCACTTTTCAGTATAGCACAATTATGACTCAAGTCAACACGCATTCTGCCCGTAAAGGCTCCGAACAATGAATTTCACATTCGTGAATTCGTTCGGATATTGACCGGAGCCAGTTCCATCCTTATCGACCTGCAATCCCCGATGCATATTTCCGCCCATTTTGAACAAACACCTCTCCGGGCGCGGCGTCCGTTTGGAGACCGTTTCCGGAGGGGTGTTCTTTCGCGATTGTACAGCGGTGCAATCAGACTTTTCCGCTACCGCTTGTTTAATCTTCCCGGCTGCGCAGGATGTCTCTCGTGTCCATCAGCGCAAAGCCCAGGAGATTCTCGCCCTGCCACTTCGCGGGGTCCTTGGCGTCCATATGATCGGCAGGCAGCTTGATTCCCCAGATATCGTCGTACGGGCTGGCCTCCGCCAGCACCGCGCTGCCCGTTCCGAGCAGGAATTCCTTCAGCGATTCGTTCTGCGAGAACTTGGCGATGTTTCCGTTCAGCACAATCCGATACTTGTTCTCGTCCCACTTCTTATGATCAAAATTTCTGACCTTCCTGCCGAGCGCCTTGATCTCCTTAGGCTGATCGGAAGCCATGATCATCTCATAGACCTCAGTGTCCCCAAAAAGAAGCGCCTTCTGAGCCATCATATACTGCTCGGTGCAGCAGTATTCAACGCCGTCCGCCGTAAATCTGCACGGATACCATTGGCTGAAGCACGACTTGGTCACTCTGCCCGGCTTCTCGGTATGCCCCCAGAACAGGAAATATGCCATTTCCTCGCCCTGACGGATTCGCCGGATCAGGTCTTCCCGATAATATCTCATTGTTCATCCTCCTTTTCATTCCTCAGTTCGGCCCGGAGCTTCATCAGCAGCCGGCCCAATTGATTTTCTCCGCGGTCTGTGTACAAGTCCTTTCCCCAGAAAAGACCGCTGCCCTTGACTCCGTTGATCAGGACGGCGTCCTTCGTGTCCGTCAGCCTCCGTGCGAGATCAGGATTCTCCATGAACTTGCACCTCAGGATTTTCTCCATGACGGCGAGTTTAATCTCCTCCCAGTCCGGCTTCGGCTCAATCTTTGCCGCAATGCTCTTCGCCCGCGCGCCATCCGCCTTCAGAAAACGCTTTCTGTCCTTTTCCTTCATGCAGCGCGCCGCCTGAAACGCAGCCTCCGCACAGGGATAGGACAGACCTTCATATTCTACCTCGGAAAGATATCCGTTCGAAAGAAACTCATATTCCTCCCGGAATTGCTCGATCTCCTCTGGGAAATCGCCGGGTGCGAGGCGTCGAACCATTTCCCAGACGTCCCTGTGCAGATAAGGATACGCCTTCTCCGCCTCTCCGTCTGCAATCAGCTTCCGGACGGCCGTCGAGCTGATTCCGTCCGTTCCTTCCGGCTGCTTCACATGGATAAACGCCGCCTCATACGGAGCAAAGCGTTCGTCCTTCCGGATGATCTCTTCCGCATCCATTTCCTCGCGCGAAAATAGCACGACGCCGAACCGCTCGAAATAGTCCGTTTTGCTCGCCAGACTGCCCAGCATGGGCAGCTTGTCCGCGCCTGCGATGAAATAAAGCTTCGCATCCGGATACTGATCCTTAAGAACGCCCATGGTGTCCTTTGTGACCAGCAAGGGGTTCTGAATCTCCAGATCGCTGACGGACAGATTCTCCCGCCCCACACACATCGCCTTCAGCATATCGAGGCGCGTCGATTCGCTCAGCCGGATATGATCATGAGATTTTCTCATCTTTCTCTTCAGATACGGCCCGCCGACCGGCACAAATATGCCCTTTTCGGCATCCACCGCCCGGATTGCCGCTTCCATGAGACGAAGATGGGCAATCGTAGGCGGGTTGAAGGAGCCGCCCATAACCACAATCCGGCACACACACATTTCATCCATCTCCATACCCCTTATCATTTTCTGCCGGTTCCCACCCGTTATCATCAGTCTTTCCTCCGGAACCGTCTGCCGACAGTATAACAGACAGTTGCATAAAAGTTGCACAGCACTTCCGGCTTCTAACCGTATTTCCTCAGGTATAGCGAAAAAACCTTCAAAAACCGCTCGTCAGAGCCATTTTCGAAGGTTTTCTCTGGTGACCCATCCGGGACTCGAACCCGGGACACCCTGATTAAAAGTAAGCGATTTAGGGTGTGAAATCGCCAAAAACACCCCTTAAACGGCCATTTTCAGCCCTTTTGCTCATCCGGTTTTCATAAAAAGTTGCACAAAAGTTGTACAACAATCTGCTGTCTTGGGACAAATATCCCTCACGCAACTCGCCATTTTACTTCCCTTCCCCCCGAGCAGATTCACAAGAATCACATCCTCATCAATGGCAAAGGAAGCCGCAGAAGAGGTTAGTGTCCGCAAGAGCGTGCGGATTTCCCCTCACACCTGCTGGCACACCTTCGCTCACACGCAGCTCAGAAACGGATGCGATCTGTTCACGCTTTCACGCCTGCTGGGTCATGAAAACGTCAGCATCATGCAGAGATATCTGGAAGGTGTTCAGGATGATGAAGTCGTAACGAAGGGCCTGAAGTATTCGCCCCTGATGAACATGGAGTGACACATTCAAACCGGAGAGGTTCGCGCCTCTCCGGTTTTCTCATATATTCCAAGAGAATCTGACGTCAATCTAACATAATCTGTGAAACAACTAAGACAGTCTGAAATCATCTGAGCATATCATGACTGCATTCTTTCGGTATGCCTTTGAGGAAGGATACCCAAACCTATCTCGACGGTATGCGGGACAGAGAAGTTCTGAAGCAAGCGCAGAGCACCAGTCCTTCGATGAATCATCAGGACAAAACCACAGAGATCCCATTATAAGGATAATTCAACCCGATCTCTACCGCATCGCCTTACCTTGTCAATATGAATTCCGTCGCTTTTCAATTCATATCTTCCCTGACCCCTTCTTCCATTCCCTTGGATTCCAGATAGGCATCCAACAGAAGCTCGACCAACTCGTCATTCTGGCAGGGTTCAGCCCGGACCTCCCGGTCAAAGCGCATCCACTCAGGCTCTTTCGCCGTGAACGCTAGCCATTCAGGCAGCGCCTCCCCCTGCGAATCCAGACCGTTCGGATCGCCCGTTCGGATGAAATTGACCCAGTAATCGCACATATTCCGTGCCAGATCATAATGCCATCCCTTGAACGGCCGCCAGCATTTGGCCAGCGTTTCAAAGAAAAACCACAGATCAACCGAATGGAAGGTGCCGGGATTGTCCCACCCGGGAATCTCCGGACAGAACACATAGGAATAGAACTTGTCGGGATTCTCTTTCCGGTCATTGATATATGCCGCTGCCCGCATGGCAAAGAGAATCGAGCTGATCGACCCGCGCCGTTTGATCTCCTCTGCTGTATTGCAGCCATCAAAGCAGGCAATGATCTCCTCCGCACGCTTTCCGTAATTCGCCCGGACAAAATGCACCAGTTCCTCCTTAGAAGATACCGGCGGAGACGCGATGAATTCACTGTCCGTACAGCCCATCAGTACCGGACAATGCACGCGCCTCTCCTCTATGAACCATTCCTGACTCTTGCGTGGGCGCTTCACTCCGTCCACCGCCTCGCCAAGCCGCCCGTACCACTCGTTTGCCTTATCGTGCAGCGTCTTTTCATCGATCTTCCGGGCTTCCGCAAGCGTCTTCACGCCCAGTTCTTCAAAAAAGCGCTTTCCCTTCTCCTCCGCCTCACTGAGCGAACCGCTCAGGCCGAAATTCGAAGGATAAGGCGGCACAAAGCACCCGCTCTGTATGATCGCACGCTGGAATAGCCCCTCATTAGCCTTGTCCAGCATCTGTGCACTCACGCTCATACCGCCTGCAGACTGCCCGCCGATGGTGATATTCTCCGGGTCGCCGCCGAATGCCGCGATATTCCGCTTGACCCACTGCGTCGCAAACTGCTGATCGAGAAAACCGAAGTTGCCCGGCGCGTCCGGCGATTCCGCCGTTATTTCGGGATGTGCGAGAAATCCGAACGCATTCAGCCGGTACGCAACCGTCACAACCACGATTCCGCGCCGCGCGATGCGCTCGCCGTCAAACTCCATCTCCGCAGTATGACCGACCTGCAGTCCGCCACCGAAATACCACACGAAGACAGGCAGATTTCTCGCCTCGTTTTCCCGCGCCGGCGCCCAGATATTCAGATACAGGCAATCCTCGCTCATCTCGATATCCGGATCAACCGCCCACTCGCGGGTGTAAATATTTTTGTCATCCAGCGGCTGATGCACCTGAAGCGGAATGGGCGCAAAATCATAAGCCGGATAATCGCCTTCCCAGTCGGCGCAGGGCTGCGGCGCGCGCCATCTGTTCTCCCCGACCGGCGGCGCAGCAAAGGGAATTCCCTTATAGCTGGTGATTCTGGGGTCAGCCGCAGGAAGCCCCTTTACCCATCCGTTCTCCGTTTTTACTCTGCGGATCATACTTTCTCTCCTTCCGCTCAGTCAGTATGCAGCTCAAAGGACTTCAGAGAGACCGCTCCCTCTCCTTCAAAAGTGAAATAAAGCGCGTGAATGCCGTCCGGAATGCGCACGGGAACCGTATTCTTCGTCCAGATATTGGTGTATTCGACCGGTATCCTGCACAGCGCAGCGCCGTCCCAAGCTGTTTTTACGGCAATAAATCCTTTGGCATAGCAGCGGGTCGTGACGGATACCGCCGAAACTCCGCGGCAGGTAAAATACTTGAAGCCTGCAGACGCGCCGTCCCGCAGATTCGAAATATACCCCTCGCACTCCTCGCCGTCGTTCCCGTCCTGCATGATCTTCGGGAAACGGCAGTCCATCCATCCGCTGATGCCGTTAACGAAATCCGCCTCATCGCGCGCCGTCAGATGGCAGGCCAGATATCCCGCATATTCTCCCTTTCCGGGAAGCGGAACGCCGCAGCAGGAGGTGATTTCCGCCTGAGGAATGCTTCCGTCCGGCCGGAAGAAAATCCGCTCCATGCAGCCCTGTCTGGAAAACTGCGTGCCGTTGGTCTGTCTGTGGTAGAACACATACCACTGTCCGTCAATCTCAATGATGCTGCCGTGGGTGTTTCCTCCGTAGCACATGGGTTTCCCCGCCGGCTTATACGAATCGATTCCGATATCATTGTTGCTGACCAGCACGCCGCCGTATTTGAATCCGCCGTCCGGCCGGTCGCTGACCGCATAGCAAAGCTCGCAGGATCGGATCGAGGAATACACAAAGTAATACAATCCGTCTTTCTTTCGGATGGACGAGGCCTCAAAGAAGGAATGCCCTTCGTACGCCGTCCCCTTCGCATACGGCTCGCTGGGAACGACAAACACAGGCTCCTCGATGACGGTCAGCATGTCCTTATCCAGCACCGTCATCATAGCGCCGTGCCGTGAATCGTCCATAGGATGACAGAATCCGGTATATAGACAGGTTCTGTCCCCCTCCGTCAGTACGCCCGGATCGAACTGCGGCTCATCTCCGGCCCGTTCGCCGAGGCGCACGCCGTTTTTGTCGTGTACATAGCCATAAAACTCATATGGACCGGCCGGCGTGTCGCAAACCGCGACACTGACTACGCTCACCTTATCCAGCACATAGTAAAGATAATATCTGCCGTCCGGGCCTACTGTGACATCAGGCGCATACAGGCACATACGCCCGTCCGGATTGAGCGGATCCTGCTCTTTCCGGTAGATCACGCCTTCATACCGCCAGTTGCCCGGATCGTCCACCGGCGCAGACCAGCAAACGTAGTCGTTCTGGCAGAATACCCAGCCGTTATACCGGTCATGGGAACCATATACATATACGCGGCCGTCGAACACATAGGGCTCTCCATCCGGAACATACTCCCAAGAGGGCAGATACGGATTCATCATCGGTTTCTTGCTCACAAATTCGACTTCCTTTCCGATACGGCAAAAAGGGCCCATTTGCGGACCCTTTTGCAGAAAATCAACCCTTGACGCCGCCCAGGACCATGCCCGTGACGAAATAGCGCTGAAGGAACGGATAAACGATCAGAATCGGCAGCGCGGAAACTACCGTGATGGCGCAGCGGACGGTGACCGGCGTGGACTTGGTCGCACCGGAATTGACCAGAGCGTCAACGGACGTATTGGCAGCATTGGTGGTATTCATCGAGGTCGCCAGCTTCATCTTCAGCAGATACTGCAGCGTGTGCAGATACTTCTTGCTGCCGTTATACAGCTGCGTATCGAACCACTGATTCCAGCTGCCGACCGCGACAAACAGCGCGACCGTCGCAAGGACGGGCGTGCACAGCGGGAAGATAATCTGCCAGAAGATGCGCAGATCGTTCGCGCCGTCGATACGCGCAGATTCCACCAGCGCGTCCGGAAGGCCGATGATATACGTGCGGATGACAATCATATTGAAGCAGCTGAACATCGTGGGAATAATATAAACCCAGAAGGATTTACTCAGCTTCAGCGTGCGGTGAATCAGCAGAAAATTCGGAATCAAGCCCGCGTTCACATACATCGTCAGGACAACGGCCAGCGTAATGAACTTGCGCAGGATATACTCCTTGCGGCTGAGCGCAAACGCCAGCATGGACGTGAAGAAGATATTGAGAAGCGTCGTGATGACAGTACGGGCTACGGAGATGCCAAAGGCATTGTATGTCAGCTTATCGGACAGAAGCGTCCTGTATGCTTCTGCGCTGAATACGCGCGGCCACAGACCGATACCGCCGCGGACAGCGTCGATACCGTCGTTGAAGGAAATAGCCACCGTATTCAGTACGGGAAACAGCGTTATGAACATCAGAACACAGAGAATAAAACCGTTAACCAGCGGGAATACGATATCCCGCCTCTTGGGCTTGCGCTTTTCCTGAGGAACAGCCGTCATATCGATTCCCTCCTTTACAGCAAAGTCTCTTCATCCAGTCTCTTGGCTACGAAATTGGCGCCGAAAAGCAGGATGATGCCAACCACGCTCTTGAACATGCCGGCGGCAATCGCGCGTCCGTATTTATTGTTCTGAATGCCGAATTCCAGCACGAAAATATCCAGCGTCTGAGAGAAATCGTATACCTGCTTATTGCCCAGCAGATACTGAATCTCAAATCCCGCTTCCATCAGATGGCCGATATTCATGATCAGCAGAACGACGAAAGTGGACTTAATGCCGGGCAGCGTGACATTTAGAATACGCTGGAAACGTCCTGCGCCGTCGATGGACGCCGCTTCGTACAGCGTCGGGTCGATGGAAGCCATGGTGGAAATATAAATGATAGAGTTCCAGCCGACTTCCTTCCATACATTGATAATACCGACCAGCCACCAGAAATACCTGCCCTCGCCCAGCCACCATACCGGCGCATCGACAATGCCGAGCTTCATCAGGATTCCGTTGACCGGACCGTCGGTGACGAACATATTCTGCGCCATGCCGACGACGATAACCATACTCAGAAAATGCGGAAGATAAGTAACTGTCTGCACAGTCCGCTTGAAAGCGCGGGTGTTGACCTCATTGAGCAGAATTGCCAGAAGAACGGACGACGTCGTGCCGAACACCAGATTGATCAGGCTCATCGCCAAAGTATTGCGGAAGCCCAGCCAGAACAGCTTTTCCTTGAATAGCCATTCAAAATTACCCCATCCGATCCACGCAGCGCCCTTTTTGATCGTGGACAGATCCAGATTCTGGAACGCATAGCGCCAGCCCCACAGCGGATAGTAGTTAAAAAGCATCACGTAGAGAAGCACCGGAACCGACATCAGCATCAGGTACTTCTGCGCCCACAGCTTGCGGAACAGCTTTTTACCGCTCGAAAGCGGCCTTTGCGCGGTCTTTCGTGAAGCACCGATCATCATTTAACGCCCCCTTTCTAAAAGACCAAGGGGAGAGGCAAGCCTCTCCCCGCGGTGCGAAAGATCATGAATTACTTGGTGGCCTGCTCAACGAGCTTCAGGACTTCAGCCTGCATGAATTCGGTGTAGATCTGCGCGTAGGGAGTGATTTCGGCAACGAAAGCATCCCAGTTGGCGTCCAGCTCAGCCTGATTGGCGCTCATGATGACCTTGGGCAGCCACTGATCCTGAATGAGGAGATACTTGTCGTAATCGTCCTGGATCGGGCTCTTATCAATCTGCCAGGCTTCTCCGTAGGGGGCCAGTTCAATGGGGGCGTTGAAGAAGTCAGCGGGCTTCTTGTAGCCGTAAGCGGTCAGGAATTCCTTGTCGTAGTCGCTCATCAGGTTGAAGTAGTTCTCAGCCTGATCGCTGTGCGCCCAGGCATTGCCGTCGTCCTGAGTGCCCTGCTTCTTGGGAGCGGATTCCCAGATGGTCAGAGCAGTGTTCGCCATCTTCCATGCGGCGTCCTGACGATTCTTGTACTGCTCCTCGGTCATCAGCATGCGGCCGTTCTCAACGTAGTAGTCCTCGCCTTCGATGCCCCACTGCAGGATCTTCTGCCACTTGTCGGACAGCAGATTCTCAAACAGGTCGATCATGCGCTCGGGATACTCGCAGTTGACAGAGATACCGAAGCCGCGGTCCTTATTCGGAACAGCGCCATTGAGGTAGTGCTCCTCGATCACGCCATAGCCGTATTCCTCGTCATAAACCAGAGGCAGCGCGATGTAGGTATTCTCATACATGCCGGCAGTCTCCAGAGCAGCGGTAGCGGTGCCGAAGTCCCAGGTCTGGTCGAACATACCCAGAACAGTGCCGCTGGACAGCTTGGCGATGTACTGGTCATAGGTCATAACGAAGGTATCGGGATTGATCAGGCCCTTGTTGTAGACCTCATTCAGCTTGGCGTAGTAGGCCTTGGCATAGGGCTTGTCGATGAAGGTCTCGGTCTCCCAGTTGCCGGAGTTGACGTTGATGATAACTTCACCGTCGTTCGGGCGGCCCATCAGGTGCTGTACGGGGTTGATCAGACAGAAGTGACGCCAGTCTTCGCACAGGATGGCGAAGCCCTCGTAGGCAGCGCCGTTGGCATTGGTGGGATTGGCGGCGATGTACTTCTCGATCAGGTCGAAGTACTCGTTCAGAGTCTTGATCTGCGGATAGCCGGCCCAGGCCAGGACCTGCTTCTGGATGAAGAAAGCGGGGCCGTTGCAGGCGTTCTGAATCTGCGCATTGTAGTTGATGCCGTAGTTGGGAATGATGAACAGCTCGCCGTTCTCATTGACCAGCTGGGGCAGCAGATCCTTGATGTGATTCCACAGGTTGGGGGTCTTCTCTTCGGAAATGTAGGGCAGCAGGTCGATCAGCGCGCCGGCCTGAATGGCCTTCTCGGCGCTGTTGCCGGCGTCGAACAGATCCGGATAATCTTCGCCGGCAAACTTGGTGCCCAGCGTCTCGTCCAGATCGCCCGCAAGGAACTCGATCTCAAAGGTGATGCCGAATTCTTCTTCAATCAGCTTGTAGATCTTGTTGTCCTCCGTCGGCTGATCGCCGGGATCGCCGCGGAAAACGGTTACAACAATCGGGTCGGCAGCCTCAGCCATGGCAGCGGGCGCCATGGTCAAAATCATCATCACGGTCAGGAGAAGTGCTAACAGTTTACGCATGTGTTCCGACCTCCTCGATTTTTTCTGAGGGAAATTCCCTTCCCTTGTCCATCATTATATTTCACCCTAATCTTAACATCAACACATATTCGAAAGTTTTTTAGGACAAAAATATCCTTTTTTGTTTACATCTGTTTATGAATCGGATATACTTGTTTTATCCGATCAATTTCATTCAAAGAAGGTGACTGAATGCCGTCCGTTTTCTATGAACAACGCCTAGAAAACCTCTTCATCGGTCCGATCTGCGATCATCCTTTCCCCTCTCATGTTCATGATCCTGCCGAGGTCGTCTGTCTGACTGAAGGTGAGATAGAGATGATCATCGGCAGCGAAAAGTATCGCTTTTCAAAGGGCGATATCATCATCGCCTTTCCGTCCGTACCGCACAGCTATGAATATGTCTCCCCGGACGCAAACGGACTGACGCTGATCTTCCTGCCGGAAACCATCTCCGAATTCAGTTCCAGCTTCCGAACCAAGCAGCCAGTCTGTCCGCTGCTGAAATCCGAAGATAAGCCATCAGAAATGGATGACGTCATCCGTCATCTGAAAGAGCTGTCCCTACAGGAAGACAGTCCCCTGACCCTCGGCTATCTCCATCTATTTCTCGCATATCTTTTTTCTCTGCTCACTCTTCAGCCCATTGCCGCCGGCATGCAATCCCGCATGTCCTACCATGCACTTCATTATATCTCCGAGCATTTCACCGAACCGCTCTCCCTTGAATCCACTGCCCATGCGCTCGGCATCAGCCGCATTCACCTCTCGCATATCTTTTCTCAGCAGCTTCACATCAACTTCCGCGACTATATCAACACCCTGCGAATCGACCGGGCCTGCTCCCTGCTGCGCGACCCGTTCTACTCGATCTCCCAGATCGCTTATCTGTGCGGCTACGGAAATCCGCGCACCTTCCACCGCGCCTTTCTCGCCAAGCGCGGCATGGCGCCCAACCGCTTCCGCGCGTTGCTTTTTGAGCAGGAGATCACCGAATAAATGATTGCAACAGTAAATGGCTGTTCAAATTTCAGGCGGTATATAGCTGTATCATGCCCGAAAATCACGATGATGGCGAGCGAAGCGAAGGGCAGTATTCATGAACATCGTATCTACGACTATTTCTCCGCAATGGAAAAATTCGTCCGCACGGCGGCGCCGCAGCTTGTTGCGGATTATCTGGATCGGTTTCAGGAGAGGTTGGTCGTCGAATTCGAGACCTACTTCAACGGCGAGAAGATGCATCATGACGATATCGCGAAGGCCATCGCCGACATACTTGATAAATCCATCATGAAGACCAGTCACGAATCAAAGATCACATTTTGATAATCTCAGTTTTTCTTAGATCGTTGTTAGTTTGCATTAGATTCGCCCTGCAGAAAATCAGCTTCTGCGGGGTATTTTTCTGTTTCCGGGAGTTCTTCTCTGATCATCTCAGTTCAGCCGCAGTCATCCCTACTCGTTTGTAGAATTTCTCAATTTCAGGCAAGTGTCAACCAAATCCCCTGTAAACATACTTTATAATGGAGCAGTACAAACTAACAAACGAAAAATGCCGGGTCTACGAACATCCAAAATAAACCTATAAGTCGCCAGACAACAACAAACCATTCAGCTATCACGTCTCGTTCATTGCTATACCTCTAATAATGCAGCCCGCCAAAGAAAGGATGGGAAATATGCCTACCAAGCAAAAATCAGGCTTGTACCGCACCAAGGTCAAAATCGGCGTCGACCAGAACGGCAAGGATATCAACAAATGGATCTCCGGCAAGACCAAGCGCGAGCTGGAGGAAGCACGCCGTGAAGTCGAGGAGTTTTATATCTACAACCACAGTCAGCAGGACGACCGGATTTTCGGCGAATACGCCGTCGAATGGTTCACCATCCGCAAGCGCCCCGGCCTCTCGTCCTCACAGACAGAAGCCTACCGCACCGCGCTCAACGTCCATATCCTGCCAGTTTTCGGAGAGCGCATGCTCCGCTCCGTCAGCCCGATCGAGCTGCAGGAATTCATGAACGGTTTCGCCGGTTCCTCCACCACCAAGATCACCATGATCGCCAGTACGCTCAAGGGCATATTTGCCGCCGCATTTGACGACCGCATCCTCACATACGATCCGGCCATTCATCTCAAAAAGCCTGCCGCCGCCGAGCCGACCGAAAAACGCGCCCTTACCCCCGACGAGCGTGTACGCGTTGAGGCAGTCTGTGAGACACACGAAGATGGCCTGTACCTCGCCCTCCTCTACTACCTCGGCGTGCGTCCGGGCGAAGCACGCGGCCTGCAGTGGGGCGACATCGACTGGGATGAAAACATCATCCATATACAGCGTGATATCGACTACAAGGCAGGAGCGACCGCAGGCAAGCTAAAAACAAAATCTTCCGACTGCCTGATCCCGCTGCCTCAGAAGCTGGCCTCGATCCTCTGGACGAAACGCAGCGCGCCTCACACATACATTCTGACAGCGCCTGTCAGCGGCGGATCGCTGTCCAAAACCTCCGCAGAACGCGCATGGACCCGCCTGATGGTCGCCTGTGACATGGCCGAGCAAATCCCTCAGTCTGCAGAGCAAGCCCCCACAGCAAATCCTGCAAAGATCAAGAAGGATGACCGCAATGCCCGCGACCTGCGCAGGCTCTACAAACCCATCATCACGCCGCACACTCTGCGCCATAATTACGCCGCCATGTGCTGGGAAAACGATATTGACGTTTACTCCGCCATGCGCCTGCTCGGTCATTCGTCCATCAAAACAACAATGAACATTTACACTCATCTGACCGACAGCCAGCTCGGAAAAATGACCGAAATGGTCGATGATATGTTTTCCTCCACATCTTCCCAAGCAGCGCAAAATAAAAAAAGTTGCACAAAAGTTGCACAAAGGGCAAAAGAGCCCAGACAGCCAATCTTCACCAAAAACGAAAAACCCTCAAAAACACCCGTTAAATGGGCATTTTCGAAGGTTTTCTCTGGTGACCCATCCGGGACTCGAACCCGGGACACCCTGATTAAAAGTCAGGTGCTCTACCGACTGAGCTAATGGATCAAAGATGCATAACATATCTCATTATACGCAAAAAACGTCGCTTGTCAATAGGGCTTTTCACATTTTCGCGAAGCTTAAAAAAGAAAAAGAGCGGACATTGCTATCCGTCCGCCCGTGATACCGATTATCAATCAATCCTCTGCGAAAACGCAGATATCCAGCGTCACGCAGCCGTTTTCATCCGCCGCCGTAAACCGGGGACATGCATATCGCTCCGCAAAGCAGACAGCGCCGTCCGCATCCGCCGCGGGCCGGAATCCCGCCTCTCCAAGGCCCCGGACGGCCGTTTTCTCCGCCGAATAGATCTCCCATTCGGGCCCCTTCAGCCATGCAACGCCCAGCCGGCCCGCCGGAAAATCAACATATTGGTACCCCTCCGGCACAGGCGCATCAGCTTCCAAAAACATGCCGACCCAGTATTCGGAGGGCTCGCCCGGCTTGTTCCGGATCAGGCCGACATAAGCGCCGTCGTCCTCAATGCCTGCGCGATGCTCTTCATACAGCTTTTCAAGCGGCGCAAAGAGTCCTTTAGAAAACCAATCGCCCCAGACATTTCCGTATCCTCCGCCCGGGGCCATGTCCGCCGCGCCGTATTTCCGGCCGACAAACCGCATGTCCGGCGTATCCTGCCCGTAAACCTTCACGAGTTCAACCATATTTTTCCGCCTCCTTCCCCTGATAGCGACATTATATCTCAGCAATGAAGCCCTGTCAAACGCTTCCCTGAACCGGGTAATATCCCGCATTTTTAATTCCGTGTTGATCCTCTGAATAGCTTTCGCTTTTCTCACGAATTAAACACGAAAGTCGTTGACAGTTCGCAATTTCAGGCTTATACTTGTTCAAAATATCTTGAAAGGACGGATGACTGGAATGGCTTTTTATTATTCGGAACCGTCTCATACCTTTAGCGAGTACCTGCTGGTACCCGGCTACTCCTCTGCGGAGTGCATTCCCGCGAACGTCTCCCTGAAGACTCCCCTGGTTCGCTTCAAGAAGGGCGAGACTCCTGCCCTGTCCATGAACATCCCGCTGGTATCCGCTGTCATGCAGTCTGTTTCTGACGACCGCATGGCTGTTGCTCTGGCCAAGGAGGGCGGCGTGTCCTTCATTTACGGCTCGCAGACCATCGAGAGCCAGGCTGAAATGGTTCGCCGTGTAAAGGCGTACAAGGCCGGTTTCGTACCGAGCGATTCCAACCTCCGTCCGGACAACACGCTGGCCGACGTTCTCGCCCTGCGTGACAAGACCGGCCATTCCACCATGGCCGTTACCGACGACGGCACCGCCAACGGTCACCTGCTGGGCATGGTTACCAGCAAGGACTACCGCGTAAGCCGCCTCGATCCCACCACTCCCGTCTCCGAGTTCATGACCGATCTGGAGCACCTGATCGTCGCAAAGGAAGGCATTTCCCTCTCCGCGGCCAACGATCTGATCTGGGAGCACAAGATCAACGCTCTGCCCATCGTGGACGACGATAACCGTCTGGTTGCCTTCGTCTTCCGCAAGGACTACGAGTCCCACAAGAGCCAGCCCAACGAGCTGCTTGACGATCAGAAGCGCTATATCGTAGGCGCCGGCATCAACACCCGCGACTACGAGACCCGTATTCCCGCTCTGGTCGAAGCCGGCGTAGACGTGCTGTGCA
>JAFQQU010000233.1 GCA_017410445.1 Clostridia bacterium
ACGAGGACAAGGAAGAGAAGAAGCCCGAAAAGAAAGAAAAGAAGCAGGAGAAGAAGGCTGAAAAGAAGACCGAGGCTCCCGCTGAAGGCATCGCTTCCTTCGATGACTTCATGAAGATCAAGCTCATCGCCGCCAAGGTCATCGCCTGCGAGCGTGTTGAGAAGAGCGACAAGCTGCTCAAGGAAACCCTCGACGTCGGCAACGGCGAGACCCGCACCGTTCTTTCCGGTATTGCCAAGCATTACTCCCCCGAGGAGATGGTCGGCAAGATGGTCGTTCTGGTTGCCAACCTCATGCCCCGCAAGATGAAGGGCGTCATGTCCGAAGGCATGCTGCTGTGCTCCGAGAATTCCGACGGCAGCCTGAAGCTGCTCTCCTCCGAAGGCGCTGAGCCCGGTGCGGAAATCGGCTAAATCGGCTGTGCCGACGGACAGGAGCTGGTGCTTCTATAATCCTACACGGCCGGCAAAGACCGACCGGCCGCGTCGGCGATTGAGATAAGCCGGCCTTTCTGCGGTCGCGGTATATGAAAACGCCTGCATAGAATACGTCCGCGCGACGCGATCGACCATCAACTGGAGCCGATTGCCTCGCGCGGACTTTGGTTCCGATAAGCGGCGGGAAAGCGCGTGGGTTTGATGAATTTTGGAAACGGGCATGGACGCGGGCCATGTGTTCGAATTCTGAAGTCAGTCAGATCGATGCGCAGAAGGGCCTTTATGCGGCGGTTCAGTGCGGAGAGGCGCATGATTTCGGCGTAAGACTGATTAAGTGATATAAAAACAGCGCACGGTGCGGCTGATTCGCATCGTGCGCTGTTCTTATTTACAGTTTTTTCAGGAAGCAGATGATCCGCCCGGCTTCTTCAAAGCCGCAGGACAGGTGAAAGCGCAGGCCTTCCTCGTTGTGAAGCTCAGTGTCGCTGGCGAATTCCTCGCAGCCCATGCCGCGCGCCCAGTCCTCGCAGAAGGTGAGCAGCATCCGGGCGACTCCGCGTCCGCGCCATGCTTCCTCCACGAAGATTCCTTCAAGGTATCCCACCGGGCCGTCCGAATCCTTGCCCTCTACATAGTCGTGACGCAGGCCGCACTGGGCGAAGCCGACTGCTTCTCCGTCCGCTTCGGCCAGAAACACCGCGCTTTCGGGGGAGGAGATCAGGCAGCGGAATTCCTCCTCGCGGTCATCGGAGGGCGACCACATTTTGTCCGCGAGCGCGGCGGCAGATAATGCGTCTGAAAGCTCTGCGCGGCGGAAAGAGAGACTGTTCATGGACGGGATGCTCCTTTCGGGTGGATAGAATAGGCTATTCGGCGTCGGGCGTCATCAGCCAGCCGCTGAAGGAGATGTAGTCAGTCAGAAGTCCGCCGTCCGCCGCGTAGTTGGAGATCTCCAGCTCCTGGAAATGCAGCTTCCTGCCCGAGGGAAGAAGCAGCTCGTCCAGCGGCATCTGCTGAGTGTTTCCGTCAGCCAGAGCGCCGCTCAGGAGGGGCGCAAGATCAGCCGACTCATCGTCGATTACGAGCAGAATGGGCTCGGTGAAGCAGATGGGTTCTCCGTCCGTGCGGCGGGCTTCGAGATAGTCGGCAACGGAAGCGACGTCGGCGTCGAAATAGCGGCTTTTCGCATCGACGGAGGAATCTGTATACTGTGTGATGCTGACCCATTCGGCGTGGGCATAGCCGCGCGTGTCGAGGCTGTCATGTCTGGCCGTCCCGCGGAAGGCATAGCTGTGGCGGGTCCACTGAGCGATTTCTCCCGGTTCGGTGAATCCAAGCAGCAGCTCCTTGGCTGCCGTGGAATAGGAGCTGATTCCGTTTTCGGCGGCGATTGCCTCCAGCTGCGCTTTGATTTTCTCCATCAGGGAGCCGGCGGCGGACTCTTCGTTTTCAAGATAATCGATCGAGGAGTAAATGATTTCCCGGTCTTCGTCGGCTGCCTCGGGGTTGGGGATGACTTCGCCCTGTTCGCTCAGCATACCGGCGCGGGTGAGCGCTCCGTGCAGCCGGGCTTCCTGATTCAGGATGGAGAGGCGGTTTGCGTTCAGAGGCGTGCAGGTAATGAGGATGGCGACCACGGCGGCTGCCGCGAAGAACCAGTCTGCGCGCTTTCTGATGAGGGCCGTCAGGACGACTGCAAGGCACATCGCCGTCCAGACGATGCCCATAAGACGCGGCGCGGTCAGGCCGTAAGCGGATACGCGCATCCATACGCCGACGCTCTGCGCCGCCAGAATGGGAACGAGCAGCAGCCCGCCCCAGTGCGTGAACCACTTGGAGAGCCTGTTTTCCTCGCCCGTCAGCATCAGATGGAAGTAGACGAACAGGGTCAGCGCAGCGATGGCATAGCCGTTCATGACGCCGACCGGCATTGTGAAGGTGACGGCGATTTTTGCGACGTATACGAGCAAAACCGCGAGAAGAACAAGATACAGTGGAAGCATTACCAGATAGATGAGCTTGCGAAGGCCCGTGCGCTGGTCGGAAGGCGTTTCGTCGCCGGGCAGGCCGCCGAGGAACATCCACGGGGCGAACAGGAGGAAAGTGAGCCAGGGGATGATTGATTCGACCAGCCGTCTTGCGTCGCCCGCAGAATCCTGCATGAGCAGCGCGAAGAAGGCCGATGCGCTCAGGCTGAGAGCCCCCCAGAGCACGATGCTGACGCCCAGCACCACGCAGAACCAGCCGCATACCCGGCACAGGCGAAGCGCGGGAGCATCCTTTCCGGATACGCCGTGGAAGCACAGCGCAAGACAGCATAGGACAATGCCGGTTGCGACCATGTCTGCATCCGCGCTGTGATACAGAAGAAGGCCTGTCACTGCACCCGCAGCCGCGGCAATCCACGGGAGGAAACGCGGCAGGCGATACCGGCCGCACAGGCAGGACATGGCGGTCGCGAAGAGCATACCCATGGCAAGACCGCAGCCAGTATAGTTCATCGCTTCTTCGCAGGCGTCGGGAACATTGTAGGACATGAAGATGTACAGCGCGTCGGACGCGATTCCCCAGCAGGCGATCAGCGCGCAGAGGACAGCGGACGGGGCGAAGCGCTGCCAGAGGGAGGAGAGGATTTCTCCGGGCTTGATGCGCAGCTTCATGAATGTTCACTCCTTATGTAAGAAATTGGTTTGCTTTTTCTTTATAGGACGGCGCGGAGTATGTGTTTGTTGCCGGAAACCGGCGGTATCCGAAAAAAAGGACAGACAGCGACTGATTCTGCCGTGTCTGTCCGATGAGGGATCAGGAAAGCGCCTCGCGAAGCGGTTCGATGTTCATGCGCATGAGTTCAAGATAGGTCTTTCCGGCGGCGAAGTCGTCGGAGGTGATATTCTGGCAGGTGTAGAACAGCATGGCCTTTGCGCCGGTCTGCTCGGCCAGAACGTCCGCCAGCTGATGATTGGACAGCTCGATATAGAACACCACCGGAATCTGTTCCTTCATGATATCCATGATCAGCTGAGTGACCGTCGCCGCGCTGGGCTCGCTCTCGCTGGCGCAGCCGGGGAACGCCGCGCTGTAGGTCAGTCCGTATTCAAGGACGAAATAGGTGAGCGGGAACCGGTCGCCAAACACCAGATGCTTTTTTTCGGAGGAGGCGACCACCTCGCGGAAGGCTTCGTCCAGCTCGGTCAGCTCGGCCAGATAGGCTTTTTCGTTGGCCCGGTAGAAATCGGCGTTGGCCTCGTCCAGCTCGCACAGCGCGTCCGTCAGGCAGGAGACAATGGTCATGGTATTGACCGGCGAGGTCCATACATGCTCGTCGTATTCGTGCTCATGGTCTTCGCCGTGGGTGTATTCGTGCTCGTGGTCCTCATCGTGCTCATGGCCGTGTTCGTCGGTCGTTTCGACCAGCTCCATGAGCGCGACGTCCTTCCGGGTATCGGACTGGGCGGATTCCAGAATGGTTTTGATCCATGCGTCCGATTCGCCGCCTACATAGACGAAGAGATCGCTTTTCTGGATGGCGAGGATGTCCTGCGGGGAAGGCTCGTAGGAGTGGATTTCCGCGCCGGGCTTGAGCAGCATGGTAAGCTCTACCTTATCGCCTGCAATGGCGCGGATGAAGTCGTATTGCGGGAAGATGGTCGCGACAACCTGCAGCTTGTCAGCTTCTGCGGCCTCGGCGGCAGAGACGCTGCCCGCCATGAGCAGGAGAGCAAGCAGAAGGACCATCATTGCTTTTTTCATATCATTCACCTCTTGAACGTTGGTCGTTGGGAGCTTATTTCATTATATACTGCCCGGAGCGAATTGCAAGGGCAAAATGTGGCAGGGAATGTAAAAGGACGGAGTGCATCGGCTCCGTCCCGGGAAAAAATCAGAAAGCATGGGAAAACATCTGCCGGCAGAAGCGGCGGCCCGTTTCGGTTTTGAAGTGTTTGTCATAGGCGGCGCGGATGGCTTCTGCGGGGCGGCTGTTCTCGAAGAGATTGACCAGAAAATCCGCTTCGATCAGAATCTGATGATCGATCCCGCCGATGGGATCGTAGGTATGGTGATGCGCAATCAGCCACAGCACGCGTCTGACGGCTTCCTCCGGATAGCCGAGCTTTTCGAGCATGGGCTGCGCTTCGGCGGGCCCAAGCTCCTCCTGATGAGGACCGGCATCGTCTCCGTACTGCTCAAGACTGGGCCTGATGCCGATATCGTGGACGATGGCGGCGGCTTCGAGCGTGAACTGCGTCAGCTGATCAAGCCCTTCGGTCAGGCCGATGGTGCGTGCGAATTCATAGACCTTCAGAAAATGCTGAATGCGCTGCGGACTGCCGGCGTCATATTCAATCATTTGAGAAATCAGGCAGGCATGATGCATTCGCCCCACTCCTTTCAGATGCCGAACAGTCTTTTTCCGTTTTCAAGCGCCTGAAGCGCGAATTCCTCCGGACTCACGCCGCGGATTTCCGCGATTTTCTCGGCGGTGTGGACGACAAAGGCCGGTTCGTTCCGCTTGCCGCGCAGGGGAACGGGCGTCATGTACGGACAGTCGGTCTCGACGAGGATGCGGTCCGCCGGGAGATTGGCGGCCACTTCGGACAGCTTCGGCGCGTTTTTGAAGGTAACGGCTCCGGTGAAGGAGATATACAGGCCCATGTTCAGATACTGCTTGGCGCTTTCCCAGCTGCCGGTATAGCAGTGCATGACGCCGGCGGGCATGCGGCCGGCCTTGACGCGCGCGGTCAGCATGTCGGTGGCGTCGCCGTGCGCCTCGCGGACGTGCAGGATAACCGGCTTTTTCAGCTGATAAGCCAGCTCCAGCTGTTCGTCAAACGCCTGACGCTGAATTTCGCGGGGCGAGAGGTCGTAGTAATAGTCAAGGCCGATTTCGCCCAGCGCGACGGACTTGGGATGCGCCATCCAGCGGATGATGCGCTCGCTAACCTCCTCGTTCCATGCGGAGGCCTCGTGCGGATGAACGCCGGTCGCCGCATAGAAGTTCGGATGCGCCTCGGCCAGAGGATATACGGGCTGATCTTCGACGGATGCGTCGCCGACCAGCAGAACAAGCTCAACGCCGGCTTCGGTCAGGCGCTGAATGACCTCGTCGCGGTCGGACTTGAAGCGCTCCGAGGTGAGGTGTGCATGGGTATCGAATAGTCTCATGAATCAGGTTCCTTTCGCGGGTAGGTCGGAGATGAACAGCCCGCCGGACGGAGAATGTCCGACGGGCGGATGGGATCAGAGGTCTTCGGGCAGGGTCCAGCGGGTGTACAGAATTGAGGTGTTTTCGCCGGCCTCCGTCTTCTGATAGTATACGGTGATCAGGCTTCCGTCACCGAGCTCGGCGGTTGCCGGATAGCCGAGGTCGCCGTCCGGGCCGTCGTCGCGCAGCGCCATATCGTGAATCCACGTGCGGCCGTCGTCCTTGCTGAAGATGACGCGCTGGCCGTAGGGCTCGTGGCGGTAGCCATAGGTGCAGAGGACAACGCCGGAGGAATGGCGAAGAAGATGCGCGGGCACGCTGTTGACCGGCATGGGAACCGGATCGCTCCAGGTCCTGCCGCCGTCGGTCGATTCGGTCTGCCAGGTGGTGCCGACGTTGGTATTGTGCACGCGCAGCACGCCGACCAGCCGTCCGTCGTCCGCTTCGTAAACATGCGGTTCATGCACCTGATCGACGCGGCAGCCTTCGGGCAGCGGAACCTGACCGATTTCTTTCCAGGTGACGCCGTAGTCAATGCTGACCGCTGCGGCGACTTCGCCCCACGGACGGATCAGATCGCCGGGGAACTGTTTTCCGAGATACAGAAGAGAACCGTTTTTCAGGAGAATCGGGCCGTGCGGAGAGGAAACCGGGCAGCGGTGCGGCTCGGACCAGGTCTTTCCGCCGTCAAAGCTGACGCGGGTCCAGCTGCCGGAATGCTCGCGGACCGTCGTATCGGTCAGGGCGCTCAGGCGGGCGCGCATGCGGTTTTTGACGCCCTCGTCCGACCAGCGCTCGAAGATGTCCCTGAACTGACGCGGGTCCAGCGTGAACCAAGTGGCCATGACGATCTGATTCTTCAGGGCAACAATGCCCACATCGCGGTCGTCCAGCGGAGAATCGTGGATGACCATCGGCTCGGACCAGGTTTCGCCGTCGTCATGGCTGAAGAAAAGGGTCGTCGCGCCCCACGGGCAGATGTGCCGGTATCTGAAGCCGGAAGCACCGGCAATCAGGGTTCCGTCGTCCATGCGGGCGATGGAGGGCCAGCCGAAATAACCGTTATTTTCGTGAGGCATACTGCAGATGACGCCGTCGTGTTTGTTGATGCTCATGATCAGTTCCTCCTTTATGCGGTTGAATGCAGGTGAGAACATCATGATTATAACATGGAACGGCGGGTTTTACAATAGAGCGGCGGGTGACAGAGCGCAGGGGGATTTATTGCGCTTTGGGCGGGGACATGCTATAATATTCAAAAGGGGGAAAGAAATAATGAAGCGATGGATATCATGGCTCATGGTTTTCGCGCTTTGCCTGCTGGCCGGATGCTCAAAGCAGCCGGAAGGAGGGCAGCAGAAACCGGTCGGGCCGACCGCGCAGATTTCCTATGCGGCGTATCAGTACGACGGCGGATATGCGCTGAGCGAAGGCTGGATCTATGAAATGACCCTGTCGGACGAAGGTCAGCTGAAAAAGCTCAATGAGCTGTTGAATAGCATGACGTTTGACATTCTTGACGAGAATTTTGACGGCGGCAGAGGATACCGCCTCTTGCTTCGCGACGCGCAGGGCGCGGTCACGCGCGACGTGCTCATCATGGAGAAGAATCAGGCCAGCATAAACGGGCTGATGTATCGGACCGGAGGCGCGCAGCCGCTGATTGACTGGCTGAAAGCGCTGAAGATCGACGAGCAGGACGTTGAATAAAGCGTAAATGGAGGAATGGGAGTATGCCGCCCAGAAGATTCCGGTTGCACACGCCGATTGCAAGGCTGAAAATGCGTTCGCGGGATAACCTGACGCACCTGAGGGAAACCAAGCTCAAGCAGATGGGCGTCAGCAATTATCCGTCGCTGATGAGCATTCCCATTCTGCTGGCGCTGATTATCGTGGTTGGCTGGCTGCGCATGCCGGTTGTGACGACGAAAACCTACCGTCCGAAAGAAGCTTCTTCGGTTCGCCCGCTGACCGGATGGGCCGTCCCGGCGGATAACCCGGCTGCGGCCGATCGGCTGGACGTATCCCTGGTTTATGCGGACGCGACCTGGGCCGAGCTGGAGCCGGTCAAGGGAGAATACAGCTTCGAGGCGTTTGAGGAAAAGAACCATCTTGCCGAATGGTGGGCGGAAGGCAAGCGGCTCATTTTCCGGCTGGTTCTTGACCGTCCGGGCGAAGCGGGACATAAGGATATTCCCGAATGGCTGGTTGAGGAGATGGGAGGCGAACTGCTCGCCGGAAGCTTTTATGAAACCGATGCCGGCGGCGGATACGCGCCCGATTATTCCAACCTGACCATGAGAGACGCGCACTACAAGCTGATATCCGCGCTGGCTGCGCGCTACGACGGACACCCGGGCGTTGCCTATATCGAGATGGGCAGCCTTGGATGGAACGGCGAATGGACGGTAGATCTTCAGGCGAAGGTCGAGAAACTTCCGCTCAGCTCGGTATCGCGCGAATATGCGTGGCATTATACGAACGCCTTTGAGGATACGATGATGCTCATGCGCAGGCCTTACAAGGAAGTCGAGCTGATGGCGGTAGGGCTTTACAATCCGCTGCTGGGTGATCCGGATGCGACGTGGGAAAATCTTGCGTCGATTGAACTGGGCGGATACGACAAGCAGATCGAGACCGACCTGATTGCCATGCCGGATTTCTTTGTTCACTCTCCGTCCGGCGCGCATATCCCGTCCGGCGCAGATCTTTCCGCGCTGCTCAAAGATGGCGGAGAGCAGCTTCGGCTGCAGATTCGGGAGAGTCATCTGGAATATGCAGTGCTGCACGGAGACGTGACCGCCCTGACCGCGGATGAGATTGAAATTCTCCGGAAGCTCGGAGATGAGATCGGCAGCCGGATGTGGCTGAGATCTGCCAGGTGGGACAGCCGCATCAAGCGCGGAATCCGGTGCAAGGTAGAGCTGCAGTTCAGAAACGACGGCGTTACTGCCATGCATGTCGGATGGCCGGTCGCGCTGGCGCTGTTTGACGATGAACAGCTGGTCTATTGTGAGACGACCGCGCTGAACACCGCCATGATGCAGCCGGGAGAAACCAATCTGACCACATGGATCGATATTCCATACGGAATCGATGTCGATGTGTATTCGCTCCGGCTGGCGATACTGGACCCGTCCGACGGCATGCCGGGGGTGCGGCTTGAAATGGAGAACTGCAATGAGGAGACGCTCTGGACAGAGCTCGGCGAACTGAGAGTGACCGGCTGAACAGAAGTGCAGAGGGAAGAGATGAAGAAGATGAAAAGGATGAACGGAGGAATGCCGCTCTGGGCAAAGATTATCGTCGGTTTTTTCGGTACGGTACTGGGGCTGATTCTGGCGGCGCTGATTGTTATCTGGGCGCTCTGGCACAATGAGATTCTGACGGCGCTCAGCCTGAAGCAGCTCAGACCGCGGGATGTATATCATCGGGACGGCTCGGTCTACTCGATACACGTCAAGGGCGGTTTCTATCTGGACGAGTTTATCGCGCAGGGCGGCGCCAAAACCGACGATGAGCTGATCGCCTTCATTACGGAGAAGATGGCCAAGGGAATCATCCCGATGAAGCTCACGCATCCGCAGGTGGGCTGCGCCTCGTTTACCGCGCGCACGGAGGACGGCGACGCTCTGTTTGCGCGGAACTACGACTTCAACATGACCAATGCCTGCATCGTATTCACCGAGGCCAACAAGGGCCGGCATGCATCCATCTCCACGGTGGATCTTCAGTTCATGGGCATTGACCGGAACAGGGACGTCGAGGGAATCCTTGACCGGATCATCTGCCTGGCCGCGCCCTATGCGACGCTGGACGGAATCAACGACGCGGGCGTCAGCTGCGGCGTTTACATGAGCTATCAGGGCCGGACAACGACGCCGACCGATCAGAGCACCGGAAAGCCGGACATTACCTCGACGACGCTGCTCCGGCTCATTCTGGATTATGCGGATGATCTGGAGGAAGCGGTGGAAATCGCAAAGTCCTATGACCTACACGATTCGGCAGGCTCCTCTTATCAGTACATGGTTGCGGATTCCAGCGGCAGAAGCGCCATTCTCCAGTGGGTGAACGACACCGTCTTCACCGATAACGACGGCTCTCAGCGTCAGCTGGTCGTAACCTACAGCGACGACGACGCCCACATCGGCGAGGCCGAGGGAAAGGCGGACTATCAGTGGATCACGAACTTCGTCGTTCTGCCGGAGTATTATGAAACCAAGGGCACGGCGGGCAAGCACGGCTATGACCGCTATCTGATGCTGAAAAAGCAGCTGGGCATGACGGACGGCGTCGTGAAGGACGAGCAGGCCGCGATGAAGATTCTCGGAATGATCGGCCGCAGGTACTGGAGCAATGACGACGGAAACGGCTGCACGGTGCACAGCGCGGTCTACAACATGACCGATAAATCCGTATTGTGGGTATCCAACGAAAACTATGATGATCCGAGCGCGGTATTCACCTTCCGCTTCGGAGACTGAAAGGAAATAATATGAAGAAGAGAATTGCATTGATCGGTTACGGCGCGCTTGGAAAGATTTTTCTGAAGGCCTATCAGGAGAAGCTGACCGAATACTATGAACTGACCGGCATTTATACCGTTCCTTCGCCTGAATCCGAGGACGGATGGCGTTTTTACCGCGATATCGACGAGCTGCTTTCGGAGAAGCCGGATTTTGTGGTTGAGTTTGCCGGCGCGGGCGCGGTGCGCGCATACGGCGAGAAGATCCTTGAAAGCGGCTGCAATCTGGTGATCGCCTCCATCGGCGCGCTGGCGGACGGCGAGCTGTATAAAAAGCTGGCGGACGCCGCCCGTGCAAACGGATGCCGGCTGCATCTGCCCTCCGGCGCGATCGGCGGATTTGACCTGATGAGAACCTTGGCCCTTGCTGGAACGAAAGAGGTGTCCATCGAGAGCCGCAAGGCCCCTGCCGGGCTGAACGGCGCGCCCTATCTCGAGGGCAGGCTGCTTTCTGAGGAGCAGGAAGAGCTGGTATTTGAGGGTTCCGCACGGGAAGCGATTGCGGCGTTCCCGAAAAATGTCAACGTCGCCGTTGCGACGGCGGTTGCCGCGGCGGATGTGGACAGCACGAAGGTGAGAGTCCGCAGTGTGCCCGGCCTGAAGCGCAATACGCATACCATCCGCGCTGCGGGCGACTTCGCGGAGATCTGTCTGGAGGTTGCATCCATTCCGGACCCGGCCAATCCCAAGTCCAGCACGACGACCGCATGGAGCGTCGCAGCGCTTCTGATGAATCTGGCAAGCCCTGTCCTGTTCTTCTGATTTTTGACGAAAAGCGCCGCCGTTC
>JAFQQU010000234.1 GCA_017410445.1 Clostridia bacterium
CCCATGAACTCGCAGATCAGCCGTCTGGTCACGTGATCGCCCAGCTCATCCATGCAGTCGAAATCAACCTCGATGATTCTGTCGCCCTGTACCTGCCGGACGTCCGCTACGCGGGAACCGAGCAGCATCTTCCGCATCAGCATACAGAACGTCGGCGGCTCCAGAGGGTTATTCTTTTTTTCATTTGTCAGGTGAATGCGGGCGCTGCCAGCGTTTGCCGTTGCAAGCAGCATTCTGTTTTCACCCTGATTGCGGATGGTCAGAATAATCTCATCTTTTTCAGGCTGAGTCAGCTTATCCACCCGGCCGCCGACCAGCTTTTCTTTCAATTCACAGGCAACAAATCCCAGCATAACGCCGTCAATCGGCATGGCTATTTCCTCCAATATTTCAGCTTTCCGGAATGGAAAACGATATAATCCGGGCGCTTACCGGCAGCAGGCAGAATCAAGAAAACTCTGCCATCCGCATCGGGCATTGCGTATTTTTATCTAGTTTACTATTATATCTGAAAAGGATGTAAAAGGCAATCTCGTTTTCCCCTCTTTCGGTACGCACAAGATTAAATATCTTATGATTGATAGTAAACCAAACCTGTGCTAAAATATCGTACCGATGCTGCCGGCATACCTGTCCCGCCCTCTGAATAGACTTGGTGTGAACCAAACTCAAGGAGGGCATCGGACATGAAATTTCTGAGCGATCAGCGCAGACTGTATCTGCTGGCTGCAGTGCTGCTGGCCCTGACGATCATCCTCTGTTTCGCATGGAGACTGTGGAGCGCGCCGCCTTCGGATACGCCAATCCCTACGGCGACGCCCGGAGTGCCCGTCGTCACCCCGCTTCCCATCGCCTCCAAACTGCCTGATGCAACGGAGAAGCCGGCAGCGACAGCGACCGTCAGTACCATCGTCTACTATCAGGATAACAACGGCTATCTGGTCCCGGTCATGAAGCAGATCGAGAATCAGCAGGGCATTGCAAAGGCCACGCTTTCTCTCATGGTCTCCTCTCCACGGAACGACATGGAAGCCGCCCGTCTGGGTCTAAGAACCGTTCTTCCGGAAGGAACCGATATCGATCTGGATATCTCCGGCGGTACGGCGCGCGTCGATCTGAGCGACACAGTAAAGCGGCTGCCGGACGCCGAAGCCGAGACCAACATGGTAAACGCTATCGTTCAGACGCTGACGGAGTTTGATACTGTGCGGACGGTGCAGTTTCTTATCGACGGACAGCAGGTGTCAACCCTCGCCCACGGCACCTCTGTCGGCGGAGAATTCAGCCGCGGCATGCTGAATCTCGAGAGCGTTTCAGCGTCGCTTGATCCCGAAGATGCACAGACTGTCATGCTTTATTTCCCGGGCGAGACCGGTTCCCTGATCGTTCCCGTTTCACGGATGGTCTACGGCGAAGCGGACATAAACACTGCCATTCTCGAACTGGTCAAGGGTCCTGGCGCGGCCAGCCCGCTCGACAATACACTTCCTTCCGGCTGCGGCCTTATTGATGTAAAGACCGACAAATCGACCGGAAAAGTCACAATCAACTTCACTCAGGATTTCATCCGCATCGCCGAACAGGCGGACGGAGGCCGTCAGGCCCTCAAAGCACTGATGCTTACCTGTTCGCAGTTTCCCGGCGTCACCTCAGTCGAAATCATGGTCGAGGGCGTTCCTTACGATACAGGAGTCGCAACAAGCAGCATCCCGACAACCATCAACATCGCAGATGAGATCGCAGACCAGTTTCTCGCAACTCAGGCTGCGCTCCTGTTTGAACAATAACCCTTCGCATTACTCTCGATAAACACCTAAGAAGGAGAATCAGCATATGCTTTGGACTGCCAGCACGGCTTTCGGCCTGGAAGGTCAGACAGCCAAGGATTTAAAGCGCCTGGGCGCGGCGGAGGTTCATCCCCTGCCTTACGGCGGCGTATCTTTTGAAGGAACCCCTGCTCAGGCATACGCCGCCAACCTGTGGCTGAGGTGTGCCGACCGGATCATGCTCACCGTAGGCCGCTTCGAAGCGCGTTCCTTCGAGGAACTGTTCGAGGGCGTGCGTGCGCTCCGCTGGGAAGACTACATCCCCAAGGACGGCGCATTTCCGATCCGCGCCCATTGCGCACGCTCCACACTGATGAGCCCGTCTGACTGTCAGTCCATTGTAAAAAAGGCTATCGTCGAGCGCCTGAAGACCGCCTATCACATCGACTGGTTTCAGGAGACCGACGCAGCTTATGCGGTTGACGTTTCCATCCATTCAGATTGCGTTACCCTGTCTCTGGACAGCTCCGGAACGGCGCTCAACCGCCGCGGCTACCGCACCTGGAACGGCGAAGCCCCGCTTCGCGAGACCCTTGCAGCTGCTTTGGCCCTGATGTCTCCGTGGCGCCCTTCCATGCCGCTGTATGACCCCTGCTGCGGAACCGGCACTCTTTTGATCGAATCAGCCTTCATCGCCCTGAACCGCGCTCCCGGCCTGACCCGGACCTTCGCCTGCGACGAATGGGGCTTCATGCCCAAGACCGAATGCGAAGCACTTCGTCAGGAGGCTGTCGAGAAATTCGAAGAAGGCTCTAAGCGTCCGCTCTATGTAGCCGGGTCGGACATCGATCCCGAGGCGCTTGACCTGGCGCGCCGGCACATTGCGCAAGCCGGTCTGAAAGGCCGCATTCAGCTTCAGCAGAAGGACCTGAGAGACGTCACGCCCGTCAGTGAAGGCGGCGTCTTCCTGTGTAATCCGCCCTACGGAGAGCGTCTGGGCGACAAGCGCGCCGCTCAGGCCGTAGCGCGCCAGCTGTATCTGCTCAAGCAGCGCAGCCCCGGATGGTCGCTGTGCGCCATCACGGCCGACACCGCTTTCGAGCGCAGCGCAGGCCGTCG
>JAFQQU010000235.1 GCA_017410445.1 Clostridia bacterium
CGGCCATGAGGGTTTGTTATGTTGTACTCTTTTTCACTCGTTAACTTCATTTCCCCCGTTTTTCGATATATAGTGAAGGCGCTGTCGCAGATTTCCTCTTCTGCAACAGCGCCTTTTCTGCTGTATTGAGTTTCCGGTATAATCTGCCTGTCATCCGCCCATACTGAAGCCATGTATTCTGCCTGGCGTGTGACTCATATCGCCGGGCAAGACAAAGGAGCAGATTATGCGATTGACCCCCTTTCAGGAAACCGGATTCACCCGCTCCGGCGCGCTGCCGGACGATGCGGCAATGGAGCAGCATATCCGTTCGCTGGCCGTTCATATGGAGCTGGACGGCAGCGCTCCGATCCGTTTTCCTGCCAAATGCACCGTTCTGAAGCCGCTCACTTCACTGACCCGGGACAAATCAGCCCATTCTCCGGCGGCTGAATGGCTGCTTGAAAACGGCCGCGCTGCCGAAAAGATGATCCTTTCCATGACGGAACAGTGCCGCACCCGTCTGCCTGCATCCGGCGGCACGGCCCGCATTCAGCGCATCGCAGAGGAGCTCGTCCGCTGCAGCGACGCGCGCATTTCATGCCGCCGCCTGACTGACTGCCTGCGCGGATTCGACGAGGTGCGCTCACTGACCATGGACGAGCTCTGGTCCGCGCCCGCCGCCCTCTGCGCCGCACTGAGCAGCGAATATGTGAGCATTGCCGAACGCACCGCTTCGGCATACCGATCTCAGACCGCAGCCAAACGCCCGCAGAATGCATCCGAAAAATCCTCATACGAAACGGAGAGTCAGGATTATATCCGCCTCAAAAATATATTGGCCACGCTCCGCATGCTCGCAGGTCTCGACTGGGCCGAGCATTTCCCCTCGCTCAGCCGCGCGGAAGCAATCCTCCTCTCGGACCCGGCCGGGACCTATCCCCTCATGGATGAGGCATCCAAGTCTCAGATCAGGCAGCAGGTAGTCCGCCTCTCCCGCGCCGCAAACCTCAGCGAAACAACCATCGCTCAGTGCGCGCTGGACGCCGCGAAAGGCGGCAGCGCGATCACCTCCGAAATCTGCTGGTGGCTGCATACCGACGAGGGCGTCCGGGCGCTGAGTGAAGAATACCGCCTCGCCGCCCGCACCCGTCCGCTCGTGCCCGACCCGCACGGGACGAAGTATCTGTGCAGCGTGGGCGCGCTGTTTCTGCTCTTTTCTCTGGCAGCGTTCGTCCTTTGCGGAGCCTGTGTAAGCATCATCGCTCTGCCCGTTCTCTGGGGCGCGGCTGCATCCATCGTCAATACGCTCATTCCGATGATCATCCGCCCACGCCCGCTGCTCCGGCTGAAACTCGACCGCATACCGGATGAATACCGCACGCTGGTCGTCCTGCCGGCGCTTCTTTCCTCGCCCGACCGTGCCAGATCGCTCGTCAGCGAGCTGGAAACGCTGGGCTGCCTTGAAACGGATGAAAACCTTTCCTTCCTGCTGCTGGGCGACCTGCCCGACCATGACCGGCCCGAATCCGAAGGCGATTCCGCCATCCTGCACGCTGCGGAGGAGGAAATCATCCGGGCCAACGCGCATGCGGGCTGCGAGAAATACTACTTCCTGCACCGGGCGCGCAGCTATCAAGCCTGCGAACGCCGGTATATGGGCAAGGAGCGGAAGCGCGGCGCGCTGTCTGCGCTTAATCGGCTGCTGCTCACAGGGGAAAACGACTTTGCCCAGCCGGACGCCGTCAAACTCTCCGGCCGCTTCGCTTTCGTCATCACGCTGGACGCCGGAACGCGCATGCTGCCGGGCGTCGCACACCGGCTCATCTGCACGATGGCGCATCCTCTCAACCGGCGGCATCCTTCGCCCGACGGAGGCATTCGCGGCTATTCGGTTCTCGCCCCGCGGATAGAGCTGCCTGCGGACGCCGTCACCAATTCCTTTATCGAGCTGTATGCGGGCCCCGGCGGCGTCGACAGCTATCCGACCGCCGTGTCCGATGTATATCAGGATGCATGCGGTCAGGGTATTTTCGGCGGCAAGGGCATTTATGATATCGCCGCATTCGATTCATCCGTCTCGGGCCGACTGCCCGACAACCTGATTCTCAGCCACGACCTGATCGAAGGCCTGCTGGCCGGGGCGGGCTTTCTGTGCGATACCGCGCTGTACGACGGCCAGCCGAAAACCGCGCGTTCATATTTCATGCGTCTGAACCGGTGGACCCGCGGAGACTGGCAGCTCATTCCGCTGCTGCTGAAAAAACTGCCGCTCGGCGCGCTCGACCGGTACAAAATCCTCGACAATCTCCGAAGAAGCCTTGAACCGGCCGCGCAAATGGCCCTGCTGATTCATGGTTTCCATGCGCATTCGGTTGCGGAGGTCTTTCTGGGCTTTCTGCCCTTCCTCCTTCCGCTTCTTCTGTCGCCGCGCCGCGCGATGGACTCCCTCCGCCGCCTGACGCTGCGCTGCGCGATGCTGCCGCAGGAAGCGTTCTGTCTGCTGGACGGCATATCCCGCTCCCTCTGGCGGATGACCGTCAGCCATCGTCATCTGCTTCAGTGGGTCACTGCGGAGGACGCCGAACGCAAAGGAGGCTCCCTGTCGCCCGCGCCCGGATGGATTGCCTCGGTTCTTCTCCTTCCCGCGCTGGTCGCGCCGGCTCCGTGGCTGCTGTCGGACGTTCTCGTCGCCGCGCTCTGGTGGACGGGAACAACACTGGTCTCCGCGCTGGAGCAGCCTCACGAGCCCGTTCCCTCGCCGGATGCAGAGGAACGCGCTCTCCTTCTGGACCTTGCCGCGCGCACCTTCCGCTTTTTCTCGGAAAACACCTCAAAGTCCGGTCTGCCGCCCGACAACATACAGCTTGACCCGCCTGTCGGCGCTGCCCGGCGCACTTCGCCCACGAACATCGGCCTGTATCTGGTTTCCTGCGTCGCTGCGCGCGAACTGGGGCTGATCTCCATGGAAGAGCTGGCCGAGCGCGCGTCCGAAACGATCTCCTCGCTGGAATCAATGGAGAAATGGAACGGTCATATCTTCAACTGGTATCATCCCGACACGCTTCAGCCGCTTCGGCCGCGCTATGTCTCCTCCGTCGATTCGGGCAATCTGGCAGCCTGCCTGCTGCTCACAGCGCGGTCACTTGCCCGGGAGGGCTGTCCGCAGCTGGCGGAACGGATTGAAAAGATCGTTCATCAGATGGATTTCGCCGCTCTGTACGACCCGCAAAAGCATCTCTTCCGCATCGGCATGGACGCGGAAAACGGCCTGCTGAGCGATGCGCATTATGACCTGCTGGCCTCGGAATCACGCATTCTGAGCTACACGGCCATGATGCTCAGTCAGGTTCCCATAAAGCACTGGCATTTTCTCGGCCGGACCGCCGTAAGCACGGAAGGCGGCTGCGCGCTGGCCTCATGGAGCGGTACCATGTTTGAATACCTCATGCCATCGCTCTTTATGCCGGTTTTCCGCAATACGCTGCTTGAGCAGACGCAGTCCGCAGTCATCCGGGCGCAGATAAATGCAGCGGATGAAACTGACCGGGCCGATCTTCCGTGGGGCGTCTCGGAATCCGGATACTGCGCCTGCGACAAGGAGGGCAGCTATCAGTACCGGGCTTTCGGCCTGCCGCACCTCGCTCTGCGTCCGGATGCAGAGGACGGAGTAATCGCGCCATACGCCTCCATGCTTGCGCTGCCGTTTTACCCGGAGGAAGTCATCGGGAACCTTCGGGAGATGATCTCCATGGGCCTGATGGGCGATTACGGCCTGTACGAGGCCATGGACGTCGCGCCGGACCGGGTTCCGGACGGAAAAAAGACGAAAACTATCATGAGCCACATGGCGCATCATCAGGGAATGATCCTCTGCGCCATCTGCAATTATCTGACCGACGGCGCGCTCATCCGCCTGTTTATGGACCGTCCCGAAGCAAGGGCGCTCAGTCTTCTGCTTCAGGAAAAGCCCGTCCGCCGCGCCGCATACTCCATATCCCCCGAATACAGCATGGCCCTTCCCAAAGATGCTCCGGAAAATGACGATGAAGCCGACCTGCTCTGTCCGTCCGCTGACGCCGGACCCTGAAATTAGCCAATCAGGATACATAACTTAATTTGACAACGATCGGGAAATCGATTATAATCTATTTATATATTGGCTTTGACGGAAAGCAGTAATCGGACTCATGATCTTCAGAGAGCCGCCGGTCGGTGCGAGGCGGTGAGATGACCCGGTGAACTCGTTCCCGAGCTCCCAAAAGGCGATTCGCCCCCGTTACAGGGCGGCTTAAGCGGGCTGTGCTTTGTCACGGCCAATAAGAGTGGTACCGCGAAAGGCTGCGCCTTCCGTCTCTTTGTGAGATGGAAGGCGATTTTGTTTTACCACAATCAATTTGCAAAGGAGATATTCCCCATGAAAGAGATCCCGCGCTATGCTCCGGAACTGATCGAGGGAAAATGGCAGAAGCACTGGCTGGATTCCGGCGTGCTCAACGCTTCCGACGACCATTCCATGCCCAAGTTCTACCCGCTGATCGAGTTCCCCTATCCCTCCGGCCACGGCCTGCATGTCGGCCATCCGCGTTCCAACACCGCGATGGACATTCTGGCCCGCAAGCGCCGCATGGAGGGCTATAACGTCCTCTTCCCCATCGGCTGGGACGCTTTCGGCCTGCCCACCGAGAACTTCGCCATCAAGAACAAGATCCACCCCGCTGTAGTCACCAAGCAGAATGTAGACCATTTCCGCGAGCAGCTGCAGCGTCTGGGCTTCTCCTTCGACTATTCCCGCGAGGTCGATACCACCGATCCCAAATACTACAAGTGGACTCAGTGGATCTTCCTGAAGATGTTCGAGCACGGCCTGGTCTTCCGCGACAAGACGCTGGTCAACTACTGCCCCTCCTGTAAGGTTGTTCTGTCCAACGAGGACAGCCAGGGCGGCAAGTGTGATATCTGCCACGGCGACGTCGTACAGATGTCTAAGGACGTCTGGTATCTGCGCATCACCGAATACGCCGACAAGCTGCTGCAGGGCCTCGAATCCGTCGAGTATCCCGAGAACATCAAGCAGCAGCAG
>JAFQQU010000236.1 GCA_017410445.1 Clostridia bacterium
GGGACGGCGTAATGATGGACTTTGTGCTCACGAGGGGCAAAATCAATATCAACCGCGTGGAATACACCATGCTCGATGAAGATATCGGCTATCTCATGCTGTATGAATTCATGGGCGACGACGTTAAGGGTTTCAAGGAAGCGATTAAATCCCTTCAAAAACAGGGCGCCAAAGGCTTGATTATTGACGTTCGATCCAATCCGGGCGGATTGCTGGAGGACGTCGTTCAGATTTGTGATATTCTGCTGCCCAAAGGGAAAATTGTTTACATCGAAAACAGGGCGGGAGAGCGCGATACATTCTATTCGGATGCCGATATGCTCGGAATTCCGCTGGTTGTATTGGTGAATGAGATGTCTGCGAGTGCATCGGAGATCCTGGCAGGAGCCGTTCAGGATACCGGCGTCGGCACAATTGTCGGACAGACGACGTTCGGCAAGGGAATCGTACAAATGGTTATTCCGTTTGATGCAGACGGCGCAGGTCTTCAGCTGACGACTTCAACCTATTACACGCCCAATGGCCGCTCGATCCACGGAAGCGGTGTGACGCCGGACATTGTGGTGGATGATGAAGGATATGACTTTACGATTTCGCAGCCGAATCCTGATAAGGATGCGCAGCTGAAAGCGGCGGTGGAAGCGCTCAGGGAGGCGATGGAAAAATGACGGATGAGCGAAGAAACCGGATTATGTGGGGAATAATGCTTCTTGTCGGTGCATTGGGAAGCGTTTCGCTGAGAAATAATCCGGCGTTGGGAATAACACCTTTTGCTGTAGGCGTCATTCAGAGCGCAGTGTTTGTCTGTCTGATGTTTGCAGTGCGGCTTTCCGGTTGGAAAATGGCGGCGCTGATTGCGGCTGTGGTTCCGCTGTGCCTGTGGCTGCAGCGTTTCCTGGACGGATTTATGATCCCTGTTGAAATGCTTGTCAATCTGACAATGGTCGGATGTATGAGCCTGATATTGGGTAAGAAATGGCATTATCTGATCAGAGCTGCAGCGGTTGCGTTTCCGGTCTTTTTCGTCATGCTGGCAGGAAGCTGCGTTGCCATACGGATTGTAAAGGAAGAAAGCTTTGTCCGGGCGCTCATCGTTGCTTGGAATATGACGGCATATTCGGTATTCAGTATATTGGGAGCGGTGGCTGTTTCGATCCCGTTCAACTGCAAAGCGAAATGAGAATACAAAGACAACCTCCGACGGTGGCAGTTCCACGACAGGAGGTTGTCTTTATGGTTGCGGAAAAAATGGAGGAGTATAATTCGGGATGAAGACGGATAAGCAGACCTTAACGGAGTGAACGGACTGCAGTGAGGAATGTCTCGATATCCTTATCGGTATTTTGCCAGCTCAGACTGGCACGGACAGCACCCCGGTTCAATGTTCCGAGCCATTTGTGTGCGAGAGGCGCACAATGGATGCCGCCCCGCACAGCGATGTTTAAGGCGTCCAGACGATCTGCTGCCTCTGAAGAAGTCAGTTGATCGCCGATGTTGAAGCTGACAACACCGACGCGGCTGGCGGCGTCCTCCGGCGTGTAGAGAGAAATGCCGGGGATTTCGCTTAATCCCTTCCACAACATTCCGGTCAGACGGCGTTCGGTCAGAAGATGTGCTGTTTGCTCGGAATATACCAGCTCTGTACCGGCAGAAAGACCTGCAATGCCAGGCAGATTGGCCGTGCCGCTCTCAAATCCTTCCGGTTGTTCCGTAGGCTGGAGGATGCTGTCTGAGCTGGAGCCGGTTCCACCTTCTCTGAAAGGCCTAAGACGGACTCCGGGAGCGATGCAGAGTCCGCCGGTACCCTGTGGTCCCAGAAGGGCTTTATGGCCGGGGAAAGCATACAGATCGCACTGAAGCGCCTGAATGTCAACGGGTATATGGCCAATGGCCTGAGCACCGTCTATCAGATATCTTACACCATATTTTTTCATGAGTGCTCCGACTGCTGCAACCGGCTGAATGGCGCCGGTTACATTGGACGCATGCGTAAGGATACATAGAGAGGTGTTGGGGCGGATGGCTTTTGCGATCTTGTCCGGATCGATCGCTCCGTTCGGTTCAGGATTGATGATGCTGACTGAAATGAGGCTCTTTTGACTGAGACCTTCCAGTACGCGCAGAACTGAATTATGCTCCAGAGAAGATGTTATTACATGATCTCCGACGTGCAGACTTCCTTTGATTGCAGTGTTCAGGGCATCAGTACAGTTGAAACAGAAGATAATGCAATCCGGGTAAGGAGCGTTGAGCAGCCGTGCGAGGACTTCGCGCGCGTGCATGACCAGTCTGGCGGCGGTTAATGCACGCTGATGTCCGGAACGGCCAGGATTCCCGTTTGATGCGGTTAATGCGTCCTGAACGGCTGTGAGCACGCATTGCGGCTTCGGATGACTTGTTGCAGCCTGATCCAGATATATTTCCAAATGATCACCTCCGCACAGAATGAAGCGTACTGCCATACAGTGTATTGTGCGCAGTGTGTTCTTATGCGGCGCCAAGGAGGATGCTCGTATGGATGAATATGGAATTGCGGCCTTCCGCTCTCGTCAGCAGGTGATGCGCGTGGAAGCAGCGCTGAAGCGCGAGGGGCTGAATGTACACGTGATTTCGACTCCGAGAGAAATTGCTATTGGCTGCGGACTTTCGGTGCAGTTTGCCATGAAAGATATTAAAACGGTGCAGAGTGTTCTGAACAGAATGCGGCCGGATAACATGGTGGGAGTGTACAGGGCCGGGCGGCAGGATGGTCGAACACGAATAACGGCGATAACAAAGCATGGCTGAAAAATAACAGAGAAACAGTTGGATATGAAATACTGATCGGATATAATATTGAATAAGTTTGTAATACGAAAGAATAGGGTGATGAAATGATCTCGGCAGCGGTTGACAGAATACTGGACGAACTTGAGAAGTTGTATCCTGAGGCCAAGGCAGAACTTCATTTTACCAATCCTTACGAGACGCTGATTGCGACTATTCTGTCCGCGCAATGCACTGACAAAAGGGTTAATATGGTTACGGAAAAGCTGTTCAGGCTTTATCCGGATGCATATGCTATGGCAAAGCTGGAGCCCGAAGAGCTCGAGCCACACATCAAAAGCTGCGGATTGTATCATAATAAGGCGAAGAACATTATCGCTGCGTCGCGAGCTCTGATTGAACGGTTTGACGGGCAGGTGCCCTGCGACAGAAAGCAGCTGATGTCTCTTCCGGGCGTCGGACAGAAAACGGCGGGCGTCGTGCTGTTGGCGGCATTTGGGGATGATCAGATCCCGGTTGATACTCATGTGTTCCGTGTCTCCAACAGAATCGGATTGGCCTGCTCCGACACGCCAAACGGTGTGGAGAATCAGCTGCGCGAAGTGCTGCCGAAGGAGAGATGGTCTCACGCTCATCATCTTCTGATATGGCATGGAAGACGATGCTGCTCCGCCAGAAAACCGGCTTGCGAGCGGTGTCCGCTGAGAGAAGAACTGTGTAACGATAAAATGAAACATACGGAGGAAACTTAAATGGCTCTTTTTGTAGATAAAGTATCAATTCGCTGCAAGGCCGGTGACGGCGGCAACGGCTGCGTATCCTTCCATCGCGAAAAGTACGTTCAGGCGGGCGGTCCGGACGGCGGCGACGGCGGCCGCGGCGGCGACATTGTATTTGTGGCAAGCGAACGGATGCACACCCTGATGGACTTCCGTTTTACCCGCAACTTTGTAGCCCCTAACGGCGAGGACGGCTCTGCCGGCCGATGCAAGGGCAAGAGCGGCGAATCTCTCGTCATTGAGGCACCGGTCGGCACGGTTGTCCGTGACAAGGAGAGCGGCGCCGTGCTGCTGGACCTGTTTCAGGCGAACGAGCGGCGCGTGCTGCTGCGCGGCGGTAACGGCGGGTTCGGCAATTCGCACTTCGCGACGCCTACCCGTCAGGCTCCGAACTTCGCCAAGCCGGGAGAAAAAACTCAGCCTGTCGAACTGACGCTCGAGCTTAAGTCGATTGCAGACGTCGGTCTGGTTGGATTCCCGAATGTAGGTAAGTCTACTACGCTGTCTGTAGTAACGGCAGCTCGTCCGAAGATTGCCAATTACCACTTCACGACCCTGACGCCGAATCTTGGTATTGTCCGTCAGGATGGCGACAGCTTTGTTCTGGCTGATATCCCCGGTCTGGTTGAAGGCGCTGCCGAAGGCGTAGGCCTCGGTCATGACTTCCTCCGCCATGTCGAGCGAACCCGCCTTCTGATTCATGTTCTGGATATTTCCGGGAGTGAAGGCAGAGATCCGCTGGAGGATTACGACGCCATTATGCATGAGCTGGAGCAGTACGGCGACCTGATTAACCGTCCCATGCTGGTTGCAGCCAATAAAATCGACCTGCCCGGCAGCGAGGAAAACCTTGAGGCACTTCGGGAGAAACTGAAGGATACCGATATCAGGATTTTCCCGGTTTCTGCTGCGACGCGGAAGGGATTCACTGAACTGATGCGCGCCGCCGCGGCCATTCTGCGCGAACTGCCTCCGGCGCAGCCTTTCCTTGAGGAAACTCCGCTTGAAGAGCTGGCAGGAGACAGCTTCACCATTACGAAAGAAAACGGTGTTTATGTGCTCAGCGGTCCGAGCATGCAGCGCCTGGTGGATTCTGTCAACTTCGGCGACGAGGAATCGCTCAACTGGTTCCATCGCACGCTGCGCCGCTGGGGCGTTATCGACCAGCTGCGAGCCGAGGGCGCGGGAGAAGGCGATACTGTCCGCCTCGGCGACATGGAATTCGAATTTGTTGAATAATTTGGAGGGAATATACGTATGACGACGAAACAGAGAGCCGCGCTGCGATCGATGGCCAATACCATTGATCCGATTGTGCATATTGGCAAGGATGGCATTAACGACAATCTCGTACAGCAGGCCTGGGACGCTCTGGAAGCGCGCGAACTGATTAAGGTAACCGTTCAGAGGAATGCTCCGCTGGACGCTCGTACGGCCTGTGAAGAGCTCTGTGAGCGGACGCATGCCGAACCGGTTCAGGTCATCGGCAGCCGGTTTGTCATTTACCGGAAAGCGAGAAAGGATTCCAAGATCGACATCAACGCGCTGGCGTAATCCGTTTGCGGCACTAGTTTATAGCAGACTGTTTTCTGCTGACGCTATGGACGATGAGCAAAGCGGCGAGCAGAGCGCCTGACGCGAGATAGAAACTTCTGCCGGTCAGAATATAGCCGACAATCAGTGCGAACGCGTAAGCGGCGGCTCGGAATGGATGTATACCTTTAGCGAAAAGAGCAATGCGGCTCCGGAGAGGAACGCGCTGCTCTTTTTTTGTATCTTCAGGGATATAAGATAGGCTGTCGGCAAGATGGCGGACAAGCTGAATACCGTCGATAATGCGGACTGTGGGAGCAATCAACTCTGAGCAAAGCGTTATGGCTGCGGCGTCTGCGGGACACGTTGCAAGAAGAACGATGTGGTCTTTCCCGATGTTTGAGCGCCAGATAGCCAGAAGATCGTCAGAAGATAACAAGCCTGTATCGGGCATACGGAGGACAAGATGAACGTGAGTATGATCGGAATCGGGAATGAGATCTGGCAGGTGCTGCCGAATGGTGTTCAGTACAGTTCTTTCATCTGACAAAATCCATTTCCTGAGCATTGATTTAGCACAGGCAGCCTTTTCTTTTCGACTTGGCTTACGGGAATCAGGAAGCCTGCGGCTCAGTATTACAACGGAAAACATGCAGATAAGCGTCAGAAAGACCGAGAGCAAAAGGCGCCCGCCGGTCATTACAAGAGTGTAAAACAGGGCGGAGACAGAAGCAAAGGACCATAAGAGGGCGTTGTCAATTCGACGAGCGTTCATAGTTCCTCCGATTATTTTGAAATCTGTCGGGAGTATTGCCATATTCTTGCATTTCATGCTTTTCGAAAAGGGAAAAATGGTGTATAATAAAAAATAATACATTTTGTGAGGCGTTAAAATGCTGAAAGTGGGGATTATGGGCGGCACGTTCAACCCGATACATGAGGGTCATTTGATTATTGCCCGTGCCGCGAAGAGAGCAGCAGGACTGGATGAGGTAGTGTTTCTGCCGTCAGGACAGCCGCCGCATAAGCAGAATTCTCTGCTTGCACCGGCTACGGATCGTCTGAACATGACGATTCTTGCGGTTTACGGCGAGGATGGGTTTGTTGCTTCCGACATGGAAGTAATGCGGCAGGGAACCACCTACACGGTTGATACTGTTCGGCAGATTCTGAACGAACGGCCGGGCATTGAACTGTATTACATTATCGGCGGGGATACACTGTTTCAGGTTCATTCCTGGCGTACACCCGAGCAGATCGCCGGGTTGCTGAACGGAGGCATGATCGTCGTTCCGAGACCGGGTGCAGACCGGGAAGCGTTGATATCTGAAGCTGCTGTTCTTCAGGAAAGCATAGGGCTTCGTACGCTGATCGCTGATGACTGCGGTCCGGACATTTCTTCGACAGAGATCCGCAATCGTTTGAAAAAAGGTGAACCGGTAAACAGCCTGCTGCCGCAGGCGGTTGCAGACTACATTACTCAGCATGGGCTGTATCAGGCACCGTACAGTCAGATGACAGAGATGCTTCGAAGAACATTATCTGAATATCGCCTAAGGCATACGCTGTCAGTTGCTGAAACGGCGGTCTGGCTGGCGCATCTATACGGTGTTGACCCGCATCAGGCACATCTTGCGGGAATGCTGCATGACTGCGCAAAAGGAATGGATGCGCCGACACTGCTGCAATTGATCCGGAACGGCGGCGTATCGGCCGATGATCTCGAGTTGAGCATGCCAGCGCTTCTGCATGCGCCTGCAGGCGCTGCGCTTGCCAGATCGCAGTATCACATATCGGATCAGAATGTGCTGTCGGCGATCCGTTGGCACACAACCGGCAGAAGAAACATGACGGCGCTTGAAAAGGTCGTCTATCTTGCCGATATGATTGAACCTGGACGAACTCCCTATAAGGGACTTGATGAACTGCGCCAGTGCGCAAGAAGAAATCTGGATGAAGCGGTCTATATGGCGGCGGCACTGAGTGCGTCTTATGTAGCCGGACGCGGAAAAAAGCTTCATCCGAGAACCATGGAGCTGGCGGCAAGAGAGAATTCTCATAAGAACAGAAATGGAGGACAATAAGTATGATGAAACCGAAGGAATTGGCGCTTCGCATTGCTGAGATTCTTGACGAAAAGAAGGGCGAGAATATCATCGTTCTGGACGTTGCCCATCTGACGTCCGTTACGGATTATTTCGTCATCTGCAGCGCCCGAAATACGATTCAGGTCGGAACGATGGCAGAAGACGTTGAAGAAAAGCTGATGGCGGAGGAACAGCTTGAAGCACGCCGCAAGGAAGGCTACCGCGATTCCCGCTGGGTAGTTCTTGACTATGCATCGGTCATTGTTCATGTGTTCCATGAGCAGGAACGCGAGTATTACAACATTGAGCGGCTCTGGATGGATGGCTCCAATGTGATTCGTCAGCAGTCCGTGTGATGCGGAAAGGGTATGAATATGGAATTAAAAAAGATTGAGCTGACAGTTCCGGCGGATCGAAATATGATGCTGATCATCCGAATGACGACATCTGGAGTGATGTCCCGGGTTGGATTTACCCTGGATGAAATGGATGATATGAAAATGGCGGTGGATGAGGCATGTAATCTGATGCTGCTTCAGAAACCGGGCTGTGATATGCTTTACATCTGGTACACCTATGATGATACGGCTGTATCGGTACATGTTGAAGGAAGAGATATTCAGGAAGCGACAGACGGCGAAAAGCCGGACGCCAATATGCAGGAAGTGATCCGCTGTATTCTGGAATCCATAGTGGATGAAGTTAGCATTACACCCCGAAAAGACGGCAGTACCGAATCCGTATGCCTGAAAAAATACATTCCGAATACCCGGAGGTCAGCGGTATGACGGCGGAGAATGAGATTCTGCTAAGAGAATACTGTTCCGATCGCTCCGATAATCTGCTTCGGGATCGTGTGTATGAAGCGTTTTTGCCGCTGGCCGGGATTATTGCCCGAAAATTCAGCGGGAGAGGCGTCGATTACGATGATCTGTTTCAGGTTGGCGGCTTGGCGCTGTTCAAGGCGCTTGAGCGATTTGATCCAGATAAAGGGGTTAAGTTTGTGACCTTTGCAACGCCGACAATTGTCGGTGAGATCAAAAACTTCTTCAGAGACCGTTCCCGGCTGATTACACTGCCCAGAAGAAGCGGTATGATGCTGAAAAAGCTGAATGAAGCCAAGGATCAGCTGATCAACGAGCTCCATCGCACTCCGACTGCTCAGGAGCTGGCCGATGCTGTCGGCGAGACCATCGAAACAGTGCTTGAAATTCTTGAAATGCAGGGCGCTCTGAATCCTGTTTCGCTGGATATGTCAGCATCCAGCGAGGATGAGGATTTCAATCTGTATTCTGTGATGGGGTTTGAAGATAAGGGCTATCAATCCGTTGAGTTTAAGGATATGGTTCAGAGGGCACTGAAACAGATGACGGAGACGGAGCGAAAAATCATCACTGAGAGATTCTTTAATAATCGCAGTCAGCGGGAAGTGGCGGATATTCTGGGTGTGTCGCAGATGACGGTTTCCAGAAACGAAAAGAAAGCGGTCGAACGCTTCAGAGCATTGATCGAAGGATAAATGAAGCGCGGAAGAGGTGTTCTGATATGTCAATCGGATTCATTGGCGCCGGAAATATGGCAGTACCGATTATTGAAGGCGCCATCAAGAGCGGCGTTTTCAAAGCTGAGGATATTGTTATTGATTCCAATCGGTCAAGAGCGGCTGATCTTCATGCGAGACTGGGCGTTACGCTTCAGAACGGATTGATTTCATTGATCCGTGCATGCGATATGCTTGTGATAGCGGTAAAGCCTAATGTCGTAAGCAAAGTGCTGAAAGAAGCCGGTTCGGAGCTGAAGGGAAAAGCGATCATATCAATCGCAGCCGGCTGGTCGACCGAAGCGCTTATCAACGCCGCACCGGGTGCGCGCGTTGTAAGAGTTATGCCGAATACGCCGGCGATGGTCGGCGAAGGTATGTCTGCGATGAGCAAGGCGCATACGCTGACAAACGAGGAAGCTGAACTGACCGAACGGCTGTTTTCGTCGTTCGGGCGCGCGGTATGGGTCGAAGAATACATGATGGAAGCGGTGATCGGCGTATCCGGAAGCGGTCCTGCGTATGCGTTCATGTTTATTGAAGCGATGGCCGACGGCGGCGTCATGAAGGGATTGCCTCGTAAGGCAGCTCAGGAATTGGCTGCACAGACGCTGCTGGGCGCTGCAAAAATGGTGCTCGAAAGCGGTATGCATCCCGGAGCATTGAAGGATATGGTATGCTCGCCCGGCGGCACGACGATTGCAGCAGTCCGTGCACTCGAAGCAAACGGTTTCCGCGGCGCGGTTATGGACGCTGTGGCAGCGTCGGCTGATAAAGCGGAAGCGATGAAAGGATAAGACGGGCTTAGGAAATGATGAAACAGGTGACAATCTATACGGACGGAGCTTGTTCCGGTAATCCCGGTCCGGGAGGATGGGGCGCCGTTCTCATGTTCAACCAGTTCCGGAAAGAAATGTCCGGCTACGAGCCGCAGACGACAAATAACCGTATGGAGCTTACGGCGGCGATTGTGGCGCTGAATGCACTGAAAGAGCCGTGCGAGGTGTGTCTGTATTCAGACAGTGCATATCTGGTGAATGCATTTCAGCAGAGGTGGCTGGATAACTGGCAGAAGCGGAACTGGATCAAAAGCGACAAAAAACCGGTCGAAAATCAGGATCTTTGGAAAGAACTCCTGAGATTGACCGGTATTCATCAGGTAACGTGGATCAAGGTTAAAGGACATGCCAGCAATCAGGAAAACAATCGCTGTGATGAGCTGGCAACCGGAGCGATAAAGAATCGCGGACGGGAAGAAAATCAGCTTTGACTTTGATCATCGTCCCTCAGTTTTACATATTGTGCGGCCAGGCGGCGTCGATCGTCGCTCATGGCCGCATAGTGTTTTCTGGTGGTGTTGACGTCGCTGTGGCCGAGCACGTCGGCGACGAGGTAAATGTCGCCGGTTTCGTGATAGAGGTTTGTGCCGAATGTGCTGCGCAGTTTGTGAGGGCTCATTCGCTTTTTCAGCGGAGCAACAACCAGCGCGTATTTTTTGACCATCTGTTCGGTAGCTCGGACGGTAATGCGCCGCTTTTGCATGGATAAGAAGAATGCATTTTCATGTCCAGGAAGCGCGGTTATGTCTTTGCGGATTTCAAGATAGTCTTTGAGCACGCGGGCAACTTCGTCGGGGAAATAGAGGATAACCTGAGCGCCGCCTTTACGCGTGATCAGAAAGCTGTTCATTTCGAAGTCGATGTCATCGATGTTGATACCAACGCATTCGCTGACGCGGATACCGGTGCCGAGAAAGAGTGACAGCATGGCGAGATCGCGGGTCTTGGTATGCTCATGCCATTTCAGCTGACGCTCGGAAAGTGAGTCGCTGCCGTTTTCGGCGACGTCAAGCATGCGGGCAACTTCGTCGATTTCAAGTCGAAGGATTGGTTTATCGTGCAGCTTGGGAAGGTCGATCAGCTGAGAAACATTGCGGTCAATGCGATTATTCTTAAATAAGAATTTAAAGAAGCTGCGCAATGTGGCGAGCTTGCGCATTTTGCTGATGTCGGCATTGGTTTCGGCTTTTTCATCATCGCGAATATATAAGGAAAGGTATTCGCTGAAAAGCAGAATGTGGTTAGCGGTGATGCGGTTCAGATCATGTTCAGTGATGGATAAGTAAGTACATTCGGCAAATACCGGAACTTCTGAAATCAAGAACTTGAAGAAGAGCCGCAAGTCGCGGACATAAGCCAGCCGGGTCAAAGCGGTTGTTGTCGGTTCGATTGCGCGAATGAAATCTGAACAACAATCAGGAAGTTCTTTGAGCGCGCTGCGAATGAGAACAAGATGATCGCGTGCGCGTTGTTCGGAAAAAGACAGATCATTAGCCATGAGAATACCTCGCAAGAATAGCTGGTCCGGAATGAGCCTTAAAATGAAAAAAGTCTTACTGACAAGCAGTATTATAGCATATCCCTCTCAAAATAGCAAATCTATTCGTAAAAGTTTTCTTTTGCGAATAGATTGTATGAAAAATGAGCCTGTCCCCTGACAGACTCCTCATGTTATATATTTTAGTCGTCCAGATCAGATTCGTTCATGACAATATCGTCGATTTCTACGGCCAGATAATCGGCGCCGTCGGTCTTCAGACATTTCATGCAGTTATCGCAGATCTTGCTGGGATCCAGGTCGCAGCGATCGCATTCGCCGCATTCGACGCAATCAAGAGTTTCGTCAAGAACACATTTTCTGCGTCTGTCGTAAGTGTTCATCGGATGAGCCTCCTTTTGAATATTGATTTTTCTACCTGATGATGCATCAATTAAATTTCTTATAAGAACAAATGTTTGACTCCGGGGTATATCTGTGATATAATTCCTTATAAACGGAGGTGCTGTGCCTTATGCGTATGACTAAGGAAGAAAGTCGTTCGAAAATTCTTAACTTTATCAGAGAGGAAATCCAGAACAAGGGCTATCCCCCGTCTGTTCGTGAAATCTGTAAAGCTGTGGGTTTCAAGTCTACCTCTTCCGTCCATGGTTACTTGAGGGAGTTGGAACGTGAAGGCTTGCTTCGCCGCGATGCAACCAAACCCCGTGCGATGGAACTGACGGATAATCCGAAAGGCCGCGTAGTACCGCTGATTGGCCGTGTTACTGCCGGAATTCCCATTCTTGCCGAGCAGAATATCGAGGATACGATCGTTTTGCCTCAGGATATGGTGCGCGGTGAAGATATCTTTGCCCTTCGTGTTGAAGGTGAAAGCATGATTGAAGCCGGTATTCTCAATGGCGATATCGTTGTCGTTCGCAGGCAGGCGTCGGCGGTAAACGGAGAGATTGTCGTCGCTATGATAGAAGATGAAGCGACAGTCAAACGAATCTTTTATGAAGAGCGCCGGGTTCGTCTGCAGCCGGAAAACTGTACTATGGAACCGATTTACGCCAATGAAGTGACCGTGCTTGGTAAAGTTGTGGCTTTGTTCAGAGAATTCTAAAAATTCACCATTTTAATCCCCGCCCGGCAGATCTGTCCGGACGGGGGTTTTTTCGTATGTTACAGAGAGATAAACCCCTTTGAGATCATGTGAGCCAATGCGCCCTCCATGCCGCAGCGGCCATGCGCATAAGTAAGAGCACCCTGCATATAGGCGTTATACGGCGGACGTACCGGTGCATCTGCGCTCAATTCGATCGATGCTCCTGCTACAAATGTACCGGCTGCCATGATGACGGGATCCTGATATCCGGGCATCGCCCAGGGCTCGGGTACAGCTTCGCTGTCTACCGGAGAGTGCATCTGAATGGACTGAACAAAGGCGACCAATTCATCGGCACTCCGGAACCTGATGGCCTGAATGATGTCATAGCGCGGTTCAAAGCTGGGAGGGCTTACTTCATAACCAAGCTTTTCGAAAATCCGCGCGGCCAGAACGGCGGTGCGGACAGCCTGCATGACGACATGCGGAGCCATGAACAGGCCCTGATAGAACGGCTGATAGGAACCGGCATATGAGCCGACTTCCGCGCCGATTCCGGGTGAAGTCAGGCGGTAAGATACCAGTTCAACCAAGTCCCTGCGGCCCGCAACATAACCGCCGGTGGGCGCAATGCCGCCGCCGGGGTTTTTGATCATCGATCCGGCAATCAGGTCCACCCCTACATCGCCGGGCTCTTTCAGTTCCGTGAATTCGCCATAGCAGTTGTCAGTCATTACGACGACGTCCGGACGGACTTCGTGGATGGCCTTTGTGATCGCGTCGATCCGCTCGATGGACATTGAAGCACGCCAATCGTAGCCGCGGGAACGCTGCAGCTCAACCAGCTTGACGGCAGGTTTTTCCTTCAGGAGACGGATGACTTCAGCAGTGTTGATGGAACCATCCGGTAGGAGATCAACCTGCTCATAGCCGATTCCATAATCCTTCAGAGATCCGCTTCCGGGCGTACCGGTGATTCCGATGACTTCTTCAAGTGTATCGTACGGCTTGCCGGAAGCAGCAAGGAGAATGTCGCCGGGTCGAAGAATACCGTACAGACAGAGTGCAAGCGCATGCGTGCCGGATGCAATCTGAGGACGAACCAGAGCCGCCTCGCAGCCCATCAGCTCGGCAAACATCTCGGAGAGCGTGTCGCGGCCGATATCGTCGTATCCGTAGCCGGTAGTGGGCGCAAAATGCCGGGCAGAAATACGGTGGCGCTGAAATGCGTCGAGCACCTTGCGTGTATTAACGCGCTCAATGGCATCGAGCCGTGCGAACGCCTCAGTACATTCAGCCTCCGCTTCATCGACGAAGCGGAGGATTTTTTCATTGATTTCAAGCATGAGATTCGATCTCCTTTATCATCTCGTCAACAATCTGGTCAAGCGATTTGCCGGAAGCCTGAATCCAGTGTACACGTTCATCCCTCCGGAACCAGGTTAGCTGTCGCTTTGCATAATGACGCGATCCCTGTTTGATGTCATCGATCGCTTCGTTCATCGAAATACGACCGTTGAGCGCTGCGACAATTTCCTTATAGCCAAGCGCCTGCATGGCTGTGCTCCCTTCGCTCAGGCCGTTGTTGAGCAGCGTACGAACTTCGTCAATAAGGCCGTTCTTGATCATCACGTCAACGCGCTTGTTGATACGATCGTACAGAATTTCACGGGGCCACTCCAGGGCGAACATGACGACGGAGTAGTCCCCTTCGCGTTCCTTGTCAAGCCGGGTCTGCTCCGTGATGGTGCGGCCGGTCGTACGGTATACCTCGATGGCGCGGATGACCCTTCGGACGTCATTGATATGAAGACGCGCTGCGCTTTCCGGATCAATCTCCTTAAGCATCTGGTGAAGTCGCATTTTACCGACCATAGTCTCTGAAAGAGCACTCAGTTCTTTTCGGAGAGTTTCGTCTTCGTTATGCTCGGCAAAACTCATCGGTTTGGTCAGGGCGTCTATATACAAACCGGTTCCGCCGCAGACAACAGGCTGTTCCCCTGAGGCATAGACGGATTGTATCGCCTGCGTCGCCAGTTCACGGTATGCTGCAGCGGAATACTTTTCACCCGGCTCGGCAATACTCAGCAGATGATGCGGGATTCCGCCCATTTCTTCTTCTGTAGGTTTGGCTGTTCCGATATCCATGCCGCGATAAATCTGCATGGAATCGGATGAGATTACCTGCCCGCCGATGCGCTGGCACAAACGGACGGCAGCGGCAGACTTTCCGGAGGCAGTCGGTCCGCCGATAACAATCAGCCGGGGCTTATCCATAGTAGAATGTACCTCCTAAATGCGCTTGAACATCCGCTCAATTTCGTTTTTTTTGAATGCTTTGATAACGGGCCGTCCGTGCGGACAAGTCGGCGGCGCGTCAGTACGGAGCATTTCATCAACAAGGGCGCGTATCTCTGCTTCGCTCAGCCGATCCCCTGCTTTGACGGCGCGTTTGCACGACGCCTGAATGACTTCTGCACGGCGACGGTCGATGGTTGCGTTTTTCAGCTGATCGAGCCGGTCGATCATTTCGAGGAACAGCGGACGCAGCTCGGATTGTCCAAGAACGTGCGGAACGGCGCGAACCTGTATATCTCGATCGCCAAACGGCTCAATTTCATAGCCGGCCTGTTCGAGGAGCTCCTGATTGGCGAGAAGCGAATCTCTCTCCCGATGGGACATACTCAGTATGATGGGAGTAAGCAGCTGCTGAGAGGCGTTGCCCTGATGCAGCGCCCGTTCATATGCCAGGTAGTTGATTCGCTCGTGCGCCGCATGCTGATCGATCATCAGGAGAGTTTCGTCACATTCGGCCAGAATATACGTATTGGAGAATACGCCGATAATCCGTACCGATTTGATCTCCTCGCGTATTGCTGAAGATTTCTCGGAAAAGATATCGGTCTGTTTGATGAAATTTGGCTGCGTGTGCACAGATTTCGGGGCGAAGTCTGTATTTTCATCCGTAAGAATGGACGGTAGAGCATCATGCAGAGAGCGCTTTTTTGTCATGTCCGGGATGATAATGGGTTCGAGCGGCCCATCGTCGCTGTCGGTCATCTCTTTATCAACAACGACGGCAGTCTGTTCGGAAATAGACTGCTTATTAACCGGAGGAATCGACGGTACAGCACGTTGTTCAGGAACAGCATGCTCGATTATCCGGGCAGACAGCCCCGCAGTATCTGCTTTCTGGGGCGTCTCCTGTCGGGTGGTATCAGGATGCGAGGTTGATATATCGACAGCCTTTTTCACTGCATCCACCGGAGAAGATGTGATGGATTTATTAACCTCGGCACATTCCTTCTCTGGAGTTGCGATATGCGTTTCGGCAGAATCGACGGGCCTGCTGATCGTAACGGGGATCTCATAGCGAACGGGAGCCTTTTCCTGAATACGCACCGGTTCGGCTGTGATTTGTTCGGGATCGAGCATTTTTCCCGTCAGCAGCGCACGCGACAGCATGGATTCTATATAGATTCTGACGGAGGCTTCGTCGCGGAAGCGCACTTCAAGCTTACTCGGATGAACATTGATGTCCACAGTGTGCGGCGGCATTTTAAGGCTCAGAGCACATACAGGATGCTGGCCAATCGTGACAAGGCTGCGTGTAGCGGATTCCAGAGCCTGTGTCATCAGCGGTGAGCGGACAACGCGGCCATTGATGAAGAAAAACTGATGCGAACGGTTCGAGCGGGCCAGATCACCGATTCCAATCAGGCCTGAAACCCGGAAACTCCCCTCTGTTTCGTCCATATACTTCAGCTTTTCTGCGATTTCCCTTCCATATACCGCCAAAGCAGCGTGACGCATATCGCCATCCCCGAAACTGTGATAAACATTCTTTCCGTTGTTGATCAGGCGGATGGATACGCCGGGATTTCCGAGAATGAGCCGCGCAACCATATCAGCTACAACTCCGCCCTCGGTTGCCGGCTTCTTCAGAAATGTTCTGCGCACCGGCGTGTTAAAGAACAGATCCTGAACGACGATACTGGTGCCTTCCGGGCATCCGGCGGCAGAAACATCCTGAACTACGCCGCCCTCTACCCTGACCCGGATACCGGAATCAGCTCCGCGCTGACGTGTGGTCATGGTTACCCGGGAAACGGCCGATATCGATGGGAGCGCTTCGCCGCGGAAGCCGAGCGTCAGAATATCAGTCAGTTCGTCTCCTGAGGAGATCTTAGAAGTTGCATGATTCTCGAAGGCGATGCGGGCTTCCTCCGGCGGAATGCCGCAGCCGTTATCGGTGACCCGCAGATAGGACGTTCCGCCGTCCCTGATTTCGATGGTTACAGAGGTTGCGCCGGCGTCCAGAGAGTTTTCGATCAATTCTTTTGCAATGGAGGCAGGCCGTTCGACAACCTCGCCAGCGGCGATGCGGCCGATGGTCTCGGCGTCCAGTACTCGGATGGGCATCCTTAAATCCTCCTTGCTTTTTCAACCAGCTTAAACAGGGTATTCATTGCATCCATGGGCGACATGGACATCACATCGATGGAACGGATTTCTTCTGCAAGCTCCATGGGGGCTGCGTCCATCATGCTGACCTGCCGATTGCCGCCATTTTTGCGCTGGTCCAGAATGCTCTGACCGATATTTCCCTCTTGTTCGTCTTTTACTTCAAGGCGCGCCATGATCTGACGGGCGCGCATGACGAGAGAATCGGGCAAACCTGCCAGTGCGGCGACGGAAACGCCATAGCTGTGGTCCGCTCCGCCCTTGACGATTTTTCTGAGGAAAATGACTTCGTTGCCCCGTTCCATTGCGGTGATTCTGTAGTTTACGATACCTTCCATGCGGCCTTCCAGCTCGGACAGCTCATGGTAATGAGTGGCGAACAGAGCACGTGCACCGCACTTCTTGGGATTCGCGATGTGTTCGACAGCTGCCCAGGCGATGGAAAGACCGTCAAAGGTACTGGTTCCGCGTCCGATTTCGTCAAGAATCAGAAGGCTCTTCGGCGTAGCGAACTTAAGAATTGTGGAAAGCTCGCTCATTTCAACCATGAAAGTTGACTGCCCGCCGAACAGATCGTCCGATGCGCCGATACGGGTGAAAATCCTGTCGGTTATAGAAACATTTGCATAGGAAGCAGGCACAAAACTGCCGACATGAGACAGCAGCACGATGAGAGCAACCTGACGCATATAGGTGCTTTTGCCGGCCATATTCGGACCTGTGATAATCATCACGCGGCCGGACTCGTCCAGCAGCGTATCGTTGGGCACGAAACGGTCGTGTCCGATGGACTGCTCTACGACGGGATGGCGTCCGTCCTTGATATCATAGACGCCTTCCTCGTTCAGAGAAGGACGCACAAAATCGTTTTCAGCAGCGGTCTGCGCGAGCGCGACAAGAGCGTCGAGTGTTTTGATTGCCTGAGCGACCCGGCCAAGACGGTCCAGCGACTGATTGAGCACCGTACGGACTTCTACGAAAAGCTGATACTCCAGACGCATGGAGCTTTCTTCAGCGCCAAGGATTTTCTTTTCGAGATTCTTGAGCTCTTCCGTTACGAATCGCTCGGCAGCGGCAAGCGTTTGTTTGCGGATGTACCGTGCAGGAACCAAATCGTAATACGACTTGGTAACTTCGATATAGTAACCGAAAACCCGATTGAATCCGACTTTCAGATTCTTGATTCCCGTATTTTCGCGTTCCTGTACTTCAAGTTCGCTCAGCCAGCGCTTACCTGAGGTGGATGCATTGCGAAGCTCGTCGAGCTCTGCATGGAATCCTTCCCGGATGATGCCGCCTTCCTTGACTGAGAGAGGCGCATCCGGGTCTATGGCGCGCTCCAGAAGGTCGGTGATATCGGTGAGCGGCTCCAGCATAGCGCATACTTCCTGAATCAGGGAGCTGTCAGCATCATAAACGGCGGATGAAAGATGAGGAACGGCATTGAGAGACGCCAGAAGGGCCAGACAATCGCGCGCATTGACGGAATCGTAGGCAATCCTGCTCAGCAGCCGCTCGACGTCACGAACCGGCTTGAGCGCTTCCTGAAGCGCTTCGCGTTGAAACGGATGCTCAACAAACCAGCTTACTGCATCGAGACGGGATTCGATAGCATCCTTCTCAACCAAGGGCTGCTCCACCCAGGAGCGCAGCATGCGGCTTCCCATGGAAGTAACGGTCTTGTCGATCAGCCAGAGCAAAGATCCTCTGCGGCTTCGAGCCCGCAGGGATTCGGTCAGTTCAAGACTCTGACGGGCGGAGGCGTCCAGCGCCATATACCGGTCGGAATGATAGCGCTGAATGTGATTGATGTGGCGCAGGGAGTTTTTCTGTGTTTCGGTCAGATAGCACATCAGTGCACCGGCAGCGGAAATCCCCTGACGCAGCTGTTCGGTTCCGAGATTTGAGATGGTCTTATTGCCGAAGTGGGCATTCAGCACCTTGGAAGCGGCAGAATACTGGAGCCAGTCGGAGTTGAGCTTTGTCAGAGCGATTCCGTGCGCGGCAGCGTAAGGCTTCAGTTCATGCAGATCGTCTTCCGATACAAGGATTTCACGCGGCATAATCCGGGCAAGCTCGTCATGCAGACGGTTTGCTGCATCCGAAACCTGATGGATGAAGAACTCGCCGGTCGAAACATCGCAAAAAGCGATGCCGGCACGGTTCTTCTGCATGCAGAGAGCGAGGATATAACTTGCGCAATGTTCGTCCAGCATGTTGGATTCGATGACTGTACCGGGCGTAACAACGCGGGTTACAGCGCGCTCAACCAGTCCCTTCGACTCGGCAGGATCGGTCATCTGTTCACAGATTGCGACTTTATACCCTTTTTCAATCAGCCGGGCGACATAGGTATCCACCGCATCATACGGCACGCCGCACATCGGCGCACGCGCAGAAAGCCCGCAGTCTTTTCCGGTGAGCGTCAATTCGAGCTCCTTGGACACCAACTCGGCGTCATCAAAAAAGAGTTCGTAAAAATCGCCCAGCCGGAAAAAAAGCAGGGTATCAGGATTCTCTTCTTTAATCTGAAGATATTGCTGCATCATTGGCGTGATCGCCATTGATTATTCCTCCGTTGTTCCTGAAACAGGTGTGTAGTATTTAGTGGCAGCCTCGGCAAGTTGCGCAGGAACCGGTGCATCCGGCGGTACCGGCGTCGGAGCAGTCCTCCGCCTCATCGCCCATTTCGCCAGTGATGGTAAAGCGCAGCACCTGGTTTACCTGATTGATCAGGTTGGAGAAATTGTTGCGCGCCTTGGTCAGGTTTGCGATGTCGGGCGTTTCCTGAAGCTGCTTCTGAAGGCGCTCCATCTCGCCGGACAGGCGGTTCATACCTTCTACATCCGGTTCGCCCTTCATCATGATCGCCTCCAGCTCCTGCTGGCGCTCCATATACTGAGCCATGATTGCAGCAGCTTCTTCGTTCTTGATTGCGATATCCTCAGCAGCCTTCATAGTGAGATACTCTTCGCTGCGCATCAGCGCTTCAGCCAGTTCACGGGTTTTGACAAATACTTCGCTCATGATTGATTCTACTCCTTTGAATGATTACTTGATCAGTTCTCCGCGCAGGGTGGTTTTTCCGGCGGATATAATGCGTACGTCTGCCATCTGTCCGGAAGCGATATTTCCCGGGAAATTGACCATGTGACCGCGGTCGGTCTTTCCGCAGACAAACCCCGGATCGCGGGTGCTGGCGCCTTCAACCAGAATATGCTCGGTTTTTCCGATCTGCTGGCTGCAAATGTCGGAGGTGATGCTGTTCTGCAGATCGATCAGCATCTGAATGCGGCGGCTCTTTTCTTCGTAAGGCGTGCTGTCCGGCATGACGGCGGCCTTCGTTCCCGGACGGGGCGAATAAATGAAGGTGAACGCCGCGTCATAGCGCACTTCGCGTACGAGAGAAAGCGTGTCTTCAAACTCTTCGTAGGTTTCGCCGGGGAATCCGACGATAATATCGCTGGTAAGACCGATGCCGGGACATACGGAACGGACTTTATGAACCAGTTCAAGATAGTGTTCTCTGGTATAGCGCCGGTTCATGCATTCGAGAATGCGGTTATTGCCCGCCTGAACGGGAAGATGAAGCTGCTTGCAAAGATGCGGAAGTTCGCCGAAGCAGGCAATCAGCTCATCCGACAAATCCTTGGGATGGGAGGTCATGAAGCGGATGCGCGGAACGCCCATCTTGTCGAGACGATACAGAAGCTCGGCAAAATGCGCCCCTCCGCCCATGTAGGAATTGACGTTCTGCCCCAGCAGCATGATTTCCTGAACACCGGAATCCACTAGCTGCTGTGCCTCGGTCAGGATGTTTTCCATCGATCGGGAGCGCTCGCGGCCGCGGACATACGGAACGATGCAGTAGGAACAGAAGTTGTTGCATCCGTACATGATGGTGATGTATGCCTGAGATGCGCTGTTCCTTCGGATGGGCAGGCCTTCGCAGATGCTTCCGTCGGTCTTGAGGACTTCGAAAGCTCTCTCCTTCTCGACGATGACGCGGTACAGAAGCTCGGGAAGCCTGTGGGTGTTATGCGTGCCGAACACCAGATCAATGAAGGGATACATCTTCTGAAGCCGCTCGCTCATTCCTTCCTCCTGCATCATACAGCCTCCGACGGCGATGATCAGGGAGGGCTTCTTGGCTTTCAGCTCCTTCAGCCAGATGACGTTACCCAGCGCCTTGTTTTCAGCATTTTCGCGTACGCAGCAGGTATTGTAGAGCACAAGATCCGCATCCTCGCGGGTAGGCGCGTTTTCAAAGCCCATTTCTTCCAGCATGCCCGCGATGGTTTCGGAATCATGGGCGTTCATCTGGCAGCCCAGCGTTACGATATGATATTTCAGCGTCTGGCCGATGGCGTCGCGGACAGACGCCATGTACTGGCGCTGTTCTGCAAGCGCCTCTTCGGAAATGATGGGTCTTTCTTTCACGTAAGAATCCCCTTTTCTCTAAATGAATTTAGGTATCGGCCGCGTCTTGGGCGGCAGCATATGCTCTGCGGAAGGCTCGATGGCGTAGTCACCTGGGTCACGACCGGATTCTGCGTGAACAAATGCGCGGACACCGCCTTCGACGCCAATCAGCATCAGCTGTCCGGCGATGCCGTTGGTTGTCTGAACGA
>JAFQQU010000237.1 GCA_017410445.1 Clostridia bacterium
AAATGATGCAATATTGAAAGTGCGTAAAGGATGTGTTGATTTATTTAAATGAATGATGTATAATTTAGACATGCATGGAAGGGGGTATAACCATGAAAACGATCCGGAATGAAGGCGTGTTCAGACTGTTCGACCGATCCACAACGCTGATTCTGACTGACGAAAAGCAGCTGGAGCGGATTGTGGAGCATCCGAATCTCCCGTTGTTTGACGATGAAGAGCGCGGATTCTCCCTTGAAAAGAAAGGACTCTATCCGCCCGGAACAACGCTGGATTCTTTTATGCAGGATGCTAAGGAAAAGGGTATAACGCGCATTGAAGTTTCCTATGATTTTTTCTTCGGCGGCTCCAAGCGTGAAAACTATCCGGACAGCCCGCTTACAAAAAAAGCATATAAGGTGATTCATGATTATGCCGCCAAATACGGCATGACCTTCGGCGCTTCGCTGATTTCTCCGCTGGATTTGGGCGGCGGATATGTAAAATCGCATACTGACCGCGGCTATTCGTGGCAGATGGAAGAGGGCGCGATTAAGGACGGCGCCTATTCCGTGCCCATGCGCAGGCAGCTTCAGTGGTACAACAACAAAGGACCGATTCAGCTGAAGGTCAATCGGATCATGGCCTATGCGTTTGACGAAAAGGTTTCCGCAAACGGGCGGGGCTTTGTGGTCGACGTTAATGCTATGGAAGATATTTCCGATACCTGCGTCCTGCAAGCGGATGGCGAGGGGTATACGATCACCGAATCTGGCTATGCCTGCGATGAAATGACCGTATCCGGCAGCACCGGAACGGATAAAGCCCGCGTCCTCATCATCGTTGAGTATGCAACGCCGGAACAGGATTATTTCGCACCCGATGCGTTTGACTATGCCAAGGGCATTCTGGATGATTACAAGAAGGACGGAGTCAGCTTCCACGGCTTCTATTCCGATGAGATGCACATTCAGTTTGACTGGGATCTCAATGAGCACTTCGGACCGACCGAGATCAAAACCCGGTATGTGACTGATTCCCTTATAGAAGAATACGCTCGTCTGTACGGCGATGAATATTCGGATTTCGCCAGATACATGATTCTCTTCGCCTACACGAAGCATGAGGACGGTGCGTTCCACTCTCATATGATGGAGGATGGAGCCGACGGCGTATACAAGACGGTGCTTTTCAGAAAGCGTTATTTTGAGATGCTCTTCGGCCGCGTTGTCGGGCTGTCTCTCAAGACGAAGGAATACGCCGAACAGTTGGCCGGCGGACCGGTCATGACCCGTGCGCATTCCACATGGCAGGAATCGCCGACCTGCGACCACTTTTCCGAAGATTATGCTTTCTCCGTCCGGAACCGGAGGGAAGTCTGCCGGTATGATTACGACAAGCCCTATGTGTGGAGCTCCACCATCCGCGAGAACATATCCGCCTGCGGCGATTATTTCAGGTGGAACGAATTCCTCTCCGGCGCGGGCACCGATCATCCTGAAGGCGGCAATACCGACAGAAACTACTACGCACAGGCATTTGCCTGTTCTCTTGGCGCGCTGAATCCCTTTGAGCATGCATACTGTGCGAGCTGGGGCTCACCCGAACCTGTTAAAGACCGATTCACTGCCGTGGGCAATACCTATGGCACAAACGAGATTGACCATGCTCTGGTTCACAACATGCGGCATCGTCTGTCTGATGTGCTGATTCTCTATCCAACTGAGCTAAACTATGCCGAGGAGCGCTTTGGTACATGGATGGTGCAGTATGGATATGCGGATTACATTACTGAGGAAAAGCTGCTTATCCATGCAAAGCCTTCCGATGACGGATTCCTTCATATTAAGGACAGAAAATACCGGGCGGTAGTCGCGCTGTTTGAGCCGTTTGTCGATCAGGCTACCTATTCGTTGCTGAAGCGCTTCGTGCTCAGCGGAGGTAGGCTGCTCTGGACCGGACCGGCTGCGCTGCGATTTGAAGACGGCGCGTCGGCGGAGCAGGAATTCCTGGAGGCAATGGGCCTTAAGAGGGCGAGTTCCATCGGCGAAGGCGTACAGAAGGAAGACGCTCAGGTGAAATTCTGCGGAAGGTTTAAGGATATTGCCGATATGACCATCCGGACCGGCCTGCTGCCCGATCATGTTTATCCAATTGAAGCGGGCGATGCAGAGGTGATCGCAGAGATTGACGGCGTGCCGGTGGGCGCATATGCAAAGCGCGGTCTGGGCGAAGTCTGCTATCTGGGCTTCCGGCCGCGGGACGATCAGTCCAGGTCCATCGGTCATGAGGATGTTTCCACGCTGTTTGATGTTCTGATGACCTTGGGCGCCTATGCGCCGGACAGCCTTGAGGCGAAGTCCCGCCCGGCAGATAGCCGATACATCGCCAATGTCTTTGAAAACGGATCCATTTCGATCGCAAATCACTACAGAACCTTTGAGGAAGACTGGTACGGCTCGTTCTTCAGGGATGAAGAGGAGGACAAGCGCCTGCTTGAAGGCAGAACGCTGCCGCCCTTTGCGCTGGAGCTGAAGGATGAAGCCTTCCTCGGACACACCGTTACCTATGACGGCGAGGGCTGCGTTACCTTCCGCCTGAACGAAAAGGGAGAACTGACCGGTTTTGCAGGCAGCAATGCAGATTCCATCACCATTGACGGCAGAACGCATACCTTCTTTACCGAGAGGGCGGAAGTCCTGTTCAATGAGATGGAAGCCAGTAGGACGGAGGCAGGAATCAAGAAGCTTCTCATTATCCGCTGCGACCGGCCCGGAACGATTACGCTGCCGCTTCCGGAAGGATTTATTGAGCCCAAGGCAGGCGTCTGCCGGTTTGGATTTACGGAAACCGACCGGGAGATTCCCTGCACTGTTGAAAACGGCGTTCTTACCGTACCGATTACCGAAGAGGAGAAGAACCTGTTCATCGCTGTCTATCAGATGAATTGATACGGAAAACTGACAAACGGGCGTACAGCGACGGGGCTGTGCGTCCTCAGATGAATCACGATGGCGCTGTCTCAAAATGGCTAAACAAGCCATGAGAGGCAGCGCCTTTTTGTGGCAAAGGCGGCAAGTATTGATGTGACAGGAAGGAAGGTGCAACACCTGCAAACGTGGTTGCGGTTTGTCGCTGGTGGTTGCATCAATGAGCAGTGAATCAGGAAGAAGGGAAGCAGAGCATATGAACGATCAGAAGATTACATCACTTGCAGAAGCTAAGGAAGAAGAGCTATATGCCTTCAACCGGGAGCGGTACGGCGACGTCATCCGGCGCTTCCGTATGGAGAAGGGGTTTAACCAGCCGCAGCTGGCTGAGATGGCAGCATTATGTGAATGCGGTCAGCAACTGGGAAGCAGGCAGAACGCAGCCGGATATCAATATGCGGCCAGGTCTATGTGAGGCGCTGGGCATTTCGGTTTCCGATTTCTTCGTGGCGGAGGAAAGGGCCGGGAGCTTTTTGAGGAACGAGCAGCACAGAATATTCGGATACTGTCATCTGAACGATATTTTGTGAACCAAAGGACTCATCCTGTGTTGACGCTATACTAAAATTCCAGTATGATATAGTTACTTCCTGTTTTGCTGACAGACATGACGGGCCGCCAATCTCAGGAATAAAGGAGGCGCACATCCATGATTCGTCCGTTTACCCTTTCTGATCTCCCGGGCGTTATTGCCGTTTGGAATGAAGCAGTAG
>JAFQQU010000238.1 GCA_017410445.1 Clostridia bacterium
AGACCAAGGATATCGAGGTTCTCGCGCTGCAGGGACTCGAGGTTCGCATCGATAAGGGCGAACTGATGGCCATTATCGGAAATTCCGGTTCGGGCAAATCGACCTTTCTCAATATGATCGGCGGTCTGGACAGGCCTTCGGCAGGCAGGCTCATCGTGGACGGCAAGGACCTGTTCAAGCTCAATGAGCGCGAATTGGTCGATTACAAGCGGAAAACGGTCGGTTTTGTCTGGCAGAACAATGCCAGAAACCTGCTTCCGTATCTGACTGCATGGCAGAATGTTCAGATGCCCATGCTGTTCGACAGCGGGGCGAAGAAGAAGCAGCGCGCGCTTGAGCTGCTGGAGATGGTCGGTCTGAGCCATCGCAAGAATAACCGGCTGAATCAGCTTTCCGGCGGCGAACAGCAGCGCATCGCCATTGCCATTGCGCTGGCGAACAACCCGAAGATTCTGCTGGCAGACGAACCGACTGGCTCGGTAGACGTGAAAACCGGCGCATATATTCTGGATATGTTCCGCGACATCAACAGAAATACCGGGCTGACGATCGTCATTGTCACGCACGACCGGCTGCTTTCCAAGAAAGTAAACCGCGTCGTTGCAATCCGGGACGGAAAAATCAGCTCCGAACGCGTCATGAAGCAGAGCTACAGAGATCGTCTTTCTGATATTTCAGCATTCACCGAAGAACAGGAAGTACAGGATGAGTTCGCCATCCTTGACCGCGCGGGACGCCTTCAGATTCCAAGAGATCTGCTCGAACAGATGCAGATTCACGGCAACAAGGTCCGCATGGAATATGTGAACGGCAAGATTATTATTCAGCGGCCGGAAGAAGAAAGTGAACAAACGTAAATAAGTCAAATCAGCGTCGTTATCACAGAAACGACGCTGATTTTTAATGAAAACGCAACGCGGATATGGTATTCTGCATAATGGGAATATGGAACGAAATGCGCAGGAGACGCGATAATGAGCAGTGAAACTTACGAAATCCTCGCTCTGGCTGCGAGGTACTGGTTTATAGCGCTGGCGGTGCTGTTTGTCATCAAAGGATGGCGGGTCAGCGTGAAAGATAATCGGAATGCAAAGGTTCTCCGGGACTGGGCCGGCGGCGCGGGATGCGTCGGCGAGCTGCTTGTTCTGGAGGACGGAGTCAGAAGCAAAAAGCGTTCGCTGAGAGGCGCGAGGCTTCCGGTGCCGATGGAAGGACTTATCGGGTCGGGCGGTACTGCGGACATCCGCATCAAGCATCCGGACGTCAGGCGCAAGCATATCTGGTTTGCTTATCAGCCGGGCAAAATGACGCTGACGCTGGTCGGCAAGGCGCAGGCAGATATGCCGGTCACGCCGGACGGACGAAGAATCCTGAGGGAAGGCGATCAGCTGACCATCGGAAGGCTTAAGATGACAATGGTATTCTATTCAATCGAGGATGCTTCTGCGGCTTCTCCGGTCTATGTAAGAAAAGTAAGGCCGGCGAAGAAAAGATCCTCCGACGATTTTGATGATCATTACGAAGAAAGCTTCTGGGAGTGACATAATGACGGGAATGGATCTCGATACCATGAAAAAAGCGGCAAGCAGGTCGAGCGGCCGGACGCTGACAGGACTGCTTGTTCTCTTTCAGGCCACAGCCATGCTGCTGCTGACCTTTAAAATCGAATATACACTCAACCTTCAGTCCCTGATCCTGGCGGCAGCAATGCCGGCGGTTTCGCTGCTCCTTCTGAAGGGGCTGCCGAAGGTGTGGAATATTGACCGGGTGATGCTTACGATGGTGCTGTTTCTGTGCTCTGTATCCATCGTGACGCTGACGGCGACGATGAAGACGTCCAGCGCGCCGCTGACGCAGGTGATTTACATCGGCGTCGGCCTTGTTGCGATGATCATCGGAATTGCGTTCATCCGGAAACTGAAATATTGGAAAAGATGGATCGTACCTCTGATGCTGTTTTCGCTGGTTTTTATCGCGCTGCCTCTGGTCATCGGCGACTGGAAAAACGGCGCGAAGAACTGGATCGGTATCGAGCGGAACGGCGAAACGCTCATTTCCATCCAGCCCTCTGAATTCGTGAAAGTGACGCTGATGTTTGTGCTGGCCGGTTTCCTGTCCGAACGGCAGAGCAGAGCAAAGACATTTGCGGCGGTTGTGTTCGGCGCGCTTCTGTGCGTCATTCTGCTGCTGGAACGCGACCTGGGCGCACTGGTGCTGTATTTCCTGACGACGATTATCCTGTATTTTCTGGCGACCAGCAATCTGCTGATCACAGCAGCGGGACTGTGCGCGGGGTGTATGGGAGCGGTGTGCGCGTATTTCATGTTTGATTATGTGAAGACGCGTCTGGCCATCTGGCAGAATCCATGGCTGGACCCGGAAGTTTCGGGCTATCAGATCATTCAGGCGCTGGTCGCAATCGGAAGCGGCGGCGCAAGCGGCATGGGGCTCGGGCTCGGTCTGGCCCGCGATATCCCGCTGTATTATTCGGATTTTATCTATGCGGCGATCTGCGAGGAGTTCGGATTCGTCTTTGCGCTTCTGCTGCTGGCTGTATATGTCATCATCATCATGCGCGGCATTTCGATTGCGATGAGCGCGAGAACCAGTTTCCATGCGCTGCTGTCGTTCGGGATTGTTGCGATTCTCGGCCTTCAGACGCTTCTGATTGTCGGCGGCAACATCCGGCTGATTCCGCTGACCGGCGTCGTTCTTCCGTTTATCGCTTCGGGCGGCAGCTCGATGGTCAGCTATCTGGGCGCGACCGGCCTTCTGCTGGGCATATCTTCTCTGAATGCGGATGCGGATCAGGAAGATATTGAGCGTGCCGAATGGCGTGATGGGAGGCTCGTATGAGAGAACTCAGGCGCAATATGAGAGTGGTCGGCATTATCATGCTGTGCATGTTCATCGGCGTGGGCAGTTGGTTCGGCTACAGCGCATATCTTCAGGGAACGCGCTGGATGACCAGCGGAAACAACCGCCGCATCAATTCCGCCCGCAAGACGGTAACGATGGGCAGCATAACCGACCGGGACGGAACGCTGCTTGCTTATACGGATACCGACGGAAGTCGGTGCTATGCAGCGGAGCGTGAAGTGAGACGAGCAGTATCTCAGACGGTCGGCGATACGCTGAGCATGTCCGGCACGGGCGTTGAAACCATGCATACCGGAATCCTTCTGGGCTTTTCCGGATCGATCATTGACCGCACGTGGCAGTGGATGATCGGCGAGAACAAACGCGGCGACGACATCCGCCTGACGATTGACGCGGGACTGAGTGCGTATATCTCTGAGCAGTTTCCGGACGGATATACCGGTGCGGTCGCGGTGATCAACTACCGGACCGGCGAGGTGCTGGCGATGGTCTCAAAACCCGACTATGACCCGTACAAGGCGGGCACTTCGGACGTCGTTGACACGGCGTATCTGAACCGGTGTCTGCAGGGTAAATACGCCCCCGGATCTGTGTTCAAGATCATAACGCTTGCCGCGGCGCTCGAGAATATGCCGGGAGTTTCCTCGAGGGCATATACCTGCGAGGGCTCGCGGCCGTTCGGAGACGTCCCGGTGACCTGTGCGGGCGGCAAGATTCATGGCGGGCTGACGCTTGAAGAAGCGTTCACCGAGAGCTGCAACGTAACTTTTGCCGCGCTCAGCTATGAACTGGGCGGAAACAAGATGGTCGAGACGGCGAATAACTTTGCCTTCAACGACAACTTCACCTTCCGCGATCTGGTATTGTATGAATCGAGCTATCCTTCCGACATGGCATCCGTGGCGGAACTGGCATGGTCCGGCGTCGGTCAGGCGAGGGTGCTGGTGACGCCGCTGCATATGGCAATGATTGCCGGAGCCATTGGAAATGGCGGCGTGATGATGACGCCGAAGATCATCGGACAGATCACCGGCTCGACCGGTATCCCGCGGCTTCGGACCGACGAGGGCAGCTACAAGACGGTCATCAGCGAGAACACCGCTAGAATCATCGGAGAATACATGAAGGAAACGGTTGAAGACGGAACGGGCTACCGCGCAGAGGTGGACGGATATACCGTCTGCGGCAAAACCGGTTCCGCTGAAACAAGCAACGACAAATCCGTGGCCACCAACGCATGGTTTGTCGGCTATATTGAGGAGAAGTCTAGTCCGTACGCGGTTGCCGTGGTCATTGAACAGGGCGGTTCGGGCGGCGACAAGGCCGCGCGGCTGGCGGGCAAGACGCTGAAGAAGGCTATCGAACTGATCGGGTAATCCGGGCAAAAGAAGAGGGCGCCGCAAGGCGGGAGTAAGGAAGGAGCAGAGGTATTATGGAACGCAAGGACATTCAGGCTCTGGCAAAGCGGGTAGGGGAACAGGTTCAGAAAGTCATCGTCGGCGGAGACGAAACGCTCGAAATGATGCTGTGTGCGATGATTGCGCGCGGTCATGTACTGCTGGAAGATGTTCCGGGTACCGGCAAGACGGTAATGGCGAAATCGCTGGCCAAATCGCTGGACTGTGAATTCGCCCGCATTCAGTTTACGCCCGACCTGCTTCCGTCGGACGTCACCGGCCTGAGCGTATTCAATTCTCAGAAGGGCGAGTTTGAGTTCAAGCCCGGCCCCGTATTCACGAATATCCTGCTGGCGGACGAAATCAACCGCGCCACGCCCAGAACGCAGTCCGCGCTGCTGGAATGCATGGAAGAGCGCCAGGTAACGGTGGACGGCGTCACGAGAAAGCTGGACGAGCCGTTCCTGGTCATCGCTACGCAGAACCCCATTGAGACGCAGGGTACCTTCCCGCTTCCCGAGGCGCAGCTGGACCGCTTCCTGATGAAGCTCAGGCCCGGCTATCCGACGACGGAAAACGCGCTTCTCATCCTCAACCGGTTTATCGAAAACAATCCTCTGGAGGAGCTGACCGCCTGCGCGTCTGCCGAGGACATCAAGGATGCTCAGCGCCTGTTCTCCGGCGCTTATGTTGCCGAGCCGGTTCGCCGCTATATCGTCGCCATCTGCGAAAAGACGCGCGACCTGCCGTCTGTTCAGATGGGCGTCAGCCCGCGCGGTATGCTGGCGCTGCTGCGCGCATCTCAGGCGCTTGCTCTGATCAGAGGACGCGATTTTGTCACCCCGGACGACGTCAAAGCGCTGGTGGCTCCCGTATTGGGCCACCGCATCGTGCTGGGCGGCCTGTACGGACGCACGGCGAAAATCGAAGAGATCATCGGCGAGGTATTGAGCGCCGTAGAAACGCCCACGGAATCATGCGAAAGGGCGTGAGGCCCCGTGAATATTGTTTGGATTATTGTTGTTTCTGCGGTGTTGGCTGCGCTGCAGGCGATTCTGTTCAACATCACAAAT
>JAFQQU010000239.1 GCA_017410445.1 Clostridia bacterium
CCAAGGATCCGACCGAATCCTATCAGGACTTCATCAAGGGCGAAAACCGCTACGCTTCCCTCATCCGCCAGTTCCCGACTGCTGCTGCGCAGCTGTTCGAGCAGGCTGAGAAGGACGCCGCTGTCCGCCTCGAGTCCTACAAGAAGATGGCCGGCAAGTAATTGCATACCGCTTCACCGCCCCTGCCTCGTGCAGGGGCGGTTTCTATATGTATTTTTCGGGGAACCCTTTTCTTTTGAAAAAGAAAAGGGTTCCCCGAGCCCCTCCGAAAAGAAATCAATTAAAATGGATTCGTAACGTATACAAAACTCCATCCTCTTTCTTCTCATGCATGTGAGAATGCCGTCCTCTGCGTAAAATATATGCCCTCACTTGACTCCATGCGCGATTACTGGTATCCTATATAGTGGAAAGTTGGCTACACGGAGGATGAATTATGCTTAAAAAACTACTTGCGGCGCTGCTGGTGATCGCAATGCTGCCGCTGAGCGCGTTTGCGGCGCAGGCTGACGCCTATTCGCTGATCGAACTGGGCGCATACGGAAAAGAAGTGAAGGCCATTCAGCAGCGTTTGAAGGACCTGGGCTATCTTAGGGGCGATGTGGACGGCTCCTACTGGACGCAGACCAAACGCGCGATGATGGCGTTCCAGCAGACGAACTACATTCCGGTGACCGAAAAGTATATCGATGCGGACGCGCAGGCGTATCTGTTCTCGGATGCTGCGCAGCCGGCCCTCGAAACAGTGACGAAGCTGGGTGAAAAGAACGATAAAGTGGAACTGATGCAGCAGTGTCTGTACGAGTGGGGCTTCACCAGCGAGCTGCCTGACGGTACTTATGGCTCCGGCACCGCTGCGGCGCTCGCCGAGTTCCAGAGCACCATCTGGAGCCGCATCTGGGCCGAAAAGAACCCGGAGATCGGCTATGACGAATCCGGCTTTGTGGCGGACGGCAACAGCGTCGACACGTTCATCTACCAGTATTTCACGGACAAGAGCTACACCATCTACTACAACGACCTCTCCCTGGGCGACAAGGGCCCGGACGTGGGCCGCGTGCAGAACCTGCTGTACAAGTACAATTATCTCTGGCGCGAGCCGGACAACGCCTACGATTATTTCACGCAGGCGGCTGTGATTGCGTTCCAGAAGGCGCATGACCTGCCCGCGACCGGCATTGCCGATGAAGCGACGCAGAAGCGGCTGATGGAAAGCGACGTCGTTGTGTGCGAAAAGGTCTCCCTGCCCTATCGCCTTGTTGTCGACGTGGACCAGCAGAGGGTGTTTGCGTATGCATGGGACGGCGAGGGCTACACCTCTCTCGTGCGCGAAATGATCTGTTCCACCGGCACCGTCGAAACGCCGACTCCGCTGGGCGTCTATTCCGAAAAGACCGGCCCGCTGAATGTATGGCACAAATTCCGCGTGTACAACTGCTGGGCGCAGTACAGCTATGTTATCGAGGGCGGCATCCTGTTCCACTCGGTGCTGTATTACAACCGCGTGAACGAGGAGACAGGCGAAGAGACGCACGGCTATCTGGACAAGGCTTCTCTGGAAAACCTGGGTACGCGCCAGTCGCACGGCTGTGTGCGCCTGCAGGTGGAGGACGCCAAGTGGATCTACAACAATTGCCCGCGCAAGACCGAGGTGGAGGTCATTCAGCTGGTTCCCGACCCGGTCCTGCCCGAAGAAGAATAACCAATGGAGGACGCTCTGCGTTTTGCAGGGCGTTCCGTTTACCAAAAAACACGATCAGGAGGGGTTCAGACATGCTTCCGGAGACCATGAAGGCAGTGGTGGCCTATTCCAAGGACGATTATCGCTACACGACCGTGCCCACGCCGCGCGCGCAAGGCAAGGACATCATACTGAAGGTGGAGGCCTGCGGCGTTTGTGCGGGCGATATCAAGTGCCAGCAGGGCGGTTTCCGCTTCTGGGGCGGCGAGGGCAACCCCGCCTATGCAGAACCGCCGTTCATTCCGGGACACGAACTGCTCGGCTTTGTGGCCGAGATCGGCCCGGATTACGACGGCCCGTTCAAGGTGGGCGACAGGATCACGACGGAACAGATCGTTCCCTGCGGGGAATGCCGCTACTGCCGCGAGGGCAAATGGTGGCTTTGCGACCCGCACAATGTGTATGGCTTTAAGCATTTCCTGAACGGAGGCTTTGCCGAGTACGTGCGCCTGCCAGAGAACAGTATCAATTATGCCGTGCCTGCGGATATGCCGGTAGAGAAGGCAGTCCTGATCGAGCCGTTCGCCTGCGCGCTGCACGCTGTGGATCGTGCGCGGATCGAAGAGGGCGATATCGTCGCCGTTGCCGGTGCAGGTACGCTTGGTCTCGGTATGATCGCTGCGATGGCACAGAAGGGCCATGGCAATGTACGCCCGAAGACGATCATATCTATCGAGCCCGACCCGAAAAAGCGCGAACTGGCTCTGAAGCTGGGCGCAGATATCGCTATGCCTGCATGGACGCAGGACGGCCTGCCGGATCTCATCGCCGAAATGACCGAAAATTGCGGCGTGGACGTGTATATCGACGCTTCCGGCCACACGGCTTCCATCTCTCAGGGCCTGCAGCTGATCAAAAAGGGCGGCAGGTTTGTGGAAATGTCGGTGTTCCCGGGCCCGGCGAACATCGATTGGTCCATTATCGGCGATGCGAAGGAGTTGGATCTGTACG
>JAFQQU010000240.1 GCA_017410445.1 Clostridia bacterium
AACGGCGCTGCCGGCAATATCGAAGGCTTCATTTACACGGCGATGAACTCGATCTCTCAGGCAACGCTGACCTTTACCGGTCAGAATATCGGCGCAAAGCGATATGACAGAATCGGTAAAATCCTCGGAACATGCGTGCTTCTTGTTTCTATCATCGGCATTGTAACCGGCGGCATTGCATATCTGTTCGGTCCGGTTCTTCTCAAGCTATACACGACGGAGCAGGAAGTCATTGACATCGGCATGGTGCGTCTGGCGTTTGTCGGCCTTCCCTATTTCCTTTGCGGCCTGATGGAAGTAGCCGCCGGTATGCTGCGAGGCAGCGGTTATTCGGTAACTCCGATGATCGTCTCTATGCTGGGCGCTTGTGCATTCCGCGTAATCTGGATCTTTACGATTTTTGCCGTGTTCCCGACGCTGAACATCCTCTATGTTTCCTACCCGATTTCCTGGCTGCTGACTTCTCTTGCGCATCTCACCTGTTTCTACTTTGTCTGGAAAAAGATGATGAGATCTCCGGAGGCACAAATGAATCCGACATCACAGCAGTAATACGATTGAGCCCGGCTGATTCATAATTAGCCGGGCTCTTTTCTCACTATTTTTTCATTAGAACAGTTGAAATGAAAGTCAAAAAATAGTATGATATATTGGAATATGAATGTATTCGCTTATAGAAGTTCAAGGAGGACAGACAGCGTGCAGAGATATCCTCAATCGCCCCAGGGTCAACGCCCGGCGGCACGCCCTCAACAGGCATATAGCAATCCACAAAACGCTTCACGGCCTGCGGTAAGACCTGCCCAACAGGCTGCCGCGAGACCTGCTGTAAATCGTCAGCAGCAGCCCGGCACAAGACCGGTGAGCTCCCCTCAGGGGTATCCGTCCCGCCAGCAGCCATCGGCGCAAAGAGCCTATCCTGCCGGGCAGCAGCCGGTCAGACGATATCCGGTTCAGCAAAGTACATCAGCTGCTCAGAATGCCCGCAGGGCGCCTGCACAGCCGGTACAGAGAAGACCTGTACAGTCGAACAGATCTTCTGTACAGAGACCGAATCCTACAAGTTCTGCTTTTACAGGACGCGCCGATCATCGTCCCCTGATCATCACAGCAGCCGCTGCGGCGCTGATTGCGGTGATTGGATGCCTGATGCAGTTCGTCATCTACCCCGCCGGATTCTTCCCTTCCGACACAGCGAAAGCTGTTACAACGGTTGCAGAGATTTCTTCTTCCCGGGGCGTTCGCATCAACGAAGTCATGACGTCCAACAAGACGGCGTTGGGCGACAGCGAAGGCAGCTATCCGGACTGGATCGAGCTGATCAATACGACCGGCAGCACGATTGACATAACCGGCTGGTCTCTGCTTGACAAGGCAACCCGCACCTCCTATTTTACCTTTCCGGAATATCAGCTTGACGCCGGAGAAATTGTCCTTGTTTTTGCATCGGGGCATCTGGAGAATGAAAACGGATCGGATTTCCATGCGCCATTCCGTCTGAGCTCCGCGGGAGATACATTGATGCTATCCGATGCACACAATACGGTTGTTGAATCAATCAACATTCCTGCGCTCGGCGGCGATCAGTCCTATGCGCACATGGATGGCGGCTGGACAATTACCAGCGAGTACACCCCCGGCCTTGAAAACACCCTGCTGAGCTATGCCGCATTGACCAGCACGCAGCCGGTTTCGGGAAGCCCGCTCAAGATCAGCGAAGTCATGGCGGACAACGCATCTTTCAAGGCTCCGGACGGCGGTCTGTATGACTGGATCGAGATTTCGAACACCGGTTCCGCTGCGGTCGACTTGAAGGGATATGCGCTCAGCGATACGCCTGACAAGCCAGCGCAGTGGAAGTTCCCTTCAGTTCAGCTGAACCCCGGTCAGAGCATCGTTGTCTATGCATCCGGTCTGAATCAGCAGAGCGAAGACGGCAGCCTCCATACCGGCTTCGGCCTGCGCGCGGAAGGTGAAAGCGTTCTTCTCTATAATCCGCAAGGCCAGGTGCTCGACTTTATTGAGTTTGATAATCTGAAAACCGATTGTTCATTTGCACGTCAGGCAGACGGCAGTTACGCATCAACGGGTTCGCCTACGCCCGGACAAGCGAATTGAGGTGAGAAAATTTGCAGAGTCGTTTGGCAGCGAATGCCAAGGGCGAATTTGAGCCCCGGCACGAGCACAAGTATTACATAAGCGAAGCGGGATATGCACAGCTGAGCACATTGCTGGGCAGCGTGCTTCAAAGGGACAGGCACAGCGACCGGAACGGCGAATACTTCATCCGATCTCTGTATTTCGACGACGCCTATGATACCGCATACTACACGAAGATTGACGGCGTTGAACGAAGAGACAAATACAGGATCCGCATTTACAACTGTTCCGATCAGGCAATTTTCCTTGAGCGAAAGCACAAGGAAGGCGAATTCATCATGAAGAACAGCGTACGAATCACCCGAAGGCTGTGTGATCAGCTGATTGCCGGTCGTCCTGACGGGCTTGATGCCTCGAAGAATCTGCTGCTTCAGGACATGTTCCGGGAGATGAGAACAAACCGACTTCGGCCGGTTGTTATCGTGGACTATGCCCGCGAAGCATATCTACACCCGATCGAGAATGTCCGGATTACGTTTGACAAGAGATTGCACACCGGTCTTTTCAGCAAGGATCTGTTCGATGCGAAGCTGAACGGAATCTCCCCCATTGAACCGGGCAGAGTTATCCTTGAAGTCAAATACGACCGTTATCTGCCCGACTATATCCGCAGCCTGCTGTCGACGATTCCGTCGGAACATTGCGCAATCTCCAAATACACCCTCTGCCGCCGGGTTGAACCGCTTGGCGAATAAGATACGAACACACATATTTCAGCGAGGAGGAACTACTGATGTTTAATCTGCTTACCGCAACGAACTATTCCAAGTCCAATCTGGAAGCTCTTTTCGCGAACCAGACGATTTCCACCGATTCCTGGCTTACGATACTGGTTTCCATTCTGCTGGCTTTCGGCGTCGGCATGTTCATTTTCTGGGTATACCGGACGAACTACCGCGGCGTTATGTATAACAGCAATTTCGGCCTGACCCTTGTTCTGATGACCCTGATCACTACGCCCGTCGTTATGTGTATCCGCGACTCCGTGCAGCTGTCCATGGGTATGGTCGGCGCTCTGTCCATCGTCCGCTTCCGTACTGCCGTTAAGGATCCGCTGGATACTGCCTATATGTTCTGGGCTCTGACGATGGGCATCCTGCTGGGCGCCGGTCAGTTCTTCCTGACTGCGGTTGCCGTTATCTGCATTGCCGGCCTTATTATCCTCTGCTCTCACATGAACTTCCGCAAGATGAATTCTTATCTGCTGGTTATCCACTATGCACCTGCTGCCGAAGCGGCGATCACCTCCGTTCTGCGCACCGTAAAGGTCAGCCAGATGAAGTCCAAGACCGTTTCCCGCAAC
>JAFQQU010000241.1 GCA_017410445.1 Clostridia bacterium
AGGCTCTCCCGGCAGGGGCAGAGCTGGATGGCGGAAGCATCGTTATCCGTAATAAGATCGGTCAGGGCGGCTTTGGCATTACCTACCTTGCCTACGATAAAAAGAAACGGCAGGAGCTGGTAATCAAGGAGCTGTATCCAAGCAGCATCGCTGTGCGTCAGACAGACCTTTCCGTTCGTGTTGATCCCCAATACCGCCAGAATTACGACAAGGCGCTGCGCAGCTTCATCCGCGAAGCCAGAATTCTGGACAAGCTGAAGGATCACCCCAACATTGTGCGCGTGTTTTTCTACATGAAGGAAAACAACACTGCGTACTATGGCATGGAACGCCTGCGCGGTATGGACCTGCGGAAATATGCGGAAAAACAGCGTGAAGCCACCGGGCGCAATATGACCGCCCGGGAGGCCTTCGATCTGCTCAAGCCTGTGATGGAAGCTCTTCAGTTTATCCATTCCCGTAAGGTGCTGCACCGGGACCTCAGCCCCGACAACATCTTCATGACCGAGCAGGGCGTTCCCAAGCTGATCGACTTTGGCGCGGCCTACTGCGCCATTGAAGAGTTCACCCACACCATGGCCAATGTGAAAAAGAACGGCTTTTCGCCCATTGAACAGGTCATGCTGGTGAAAAACATGCAGGGCACATGGTCGGATGTGTATGCCTTTGCCGCTACGTTCTATGCCCTCATTGTGGGCAGGCCGCCGCTTCCCGCACAGGACCGTACCACCCAAAAGCTGCGTACGCCCAGGGAAGCGGGCGCTTCCATCAGCCCGGAGGCGGAAGCCGTGCTGCTGGAAGGCCTTGCCTTTGACTACCGCGACCGCATCAAAACCATCAGCGACTTCAAGCGCAGGCTGGAAGCGGCCATCTATGGCAACGCCAGCACCGCCGCACGGGTTGACCTGCAGTCCAGGCCGATGACCCAGCCCCGGCCGCAGCCGCAGGATGTGCCGCCGGAGCTCAAGTCCGATGTGGCTGCCGAGCCCGAAGACCGATACCGCAGGCGTGAGGAAGATTCGCTTGTGATCGACGAGGAGATTTCCGGCGTCGCCTTCCACAACGAGCGCCGCCCGCAGGGCTCTGGCGCCGGCAAGCGTTTCCTGGCCTATTTGATCGACAGCGCCGTCACCGGCTTTGCAGCCTGTCTGCTGCCGCTGATTCTTCTGGTCGTCAACGCCATTGATATCCTTGCCTTCATCCTGCTTTGGTGGGTGTTCTCGTTTATTCTGATGTTTGGCGTAGGCGCGCTGCTTTCCATTGCGCAGGAGTATCCCTCGCTGGGAATGCTGCTTGTGAAGCTGCGTTTGACCACGGGCCGCTACGGCGATGAGAAAACCCCCGGCAAAGCGGTGCTGTTCAGCCTGCTGCGCGCCATTCCCATGTTTGGCCTGCTGGCGGAGCTGGTTCCGTGCGGAAACGAAAAGTCCCTCAACGAGTATATTGTTCAGCTGCGCGTGGCGGGTGATTCGGAGGAACAATCCATTTCCGACATTCACAAGCATGCCGACGGCGATTTGTCCGTGATCAGCAATGTGGTGGACAAGCCTGCCCGCCCGGCCGGCCCCGTTGTGCTGGAATGCGTAAAGGGACAAATGAAGGGCAAGACCTATACGCTGATGAACGGCATGCAGGCAGGACGCGGCGTAACGCAGGGCATTCAGATTCCCCGCGAGGATCTGTCCGCCAGCGGCAGGCACTGCGCGTTTGTGTGCGAAGGCGGAAAGTGGTATTTGCAGGATACCTCCACCAACGGCACGCTGATTAACGGTGTAAAGCTGAACAAGGCGCGTTCCGGCGAGCTGAAAAACGGCGTCAGAATTGCGATAGGCGAACAGGAGTTTATTCTGAAGAAATAGGAGAGATAACAATGAAGCGTTTTATGAGCGGCTTTGTGGCCGCGCTGCTTGCGCTGATGATGCTGTTCTCCGGCGCTTTTGCGGCGGCTGAAGGCCTGATCGGAATTGGCATGCAGGTAAACGAGGAAAAGGACGACGACGGAAATACAACCGGCGGCGATATCAGCCTGGTCGTGTTTTCCAATGAAGGAGCTTTTTCGAAAACCGAAGTGACCTATCAGAAGGACGGCGAAGAAACTTCTGTTGATGCGAAAACCAGGAGCATGGAAAGCTCTGGCTGCGCCACCACCCATGTGTATGTGGTGGATGTGGCCGCCTACGTTACCGAAGGCGCGGACAACCGTACGGCAAGATACCGTTTCGGCCATCGCCTGGAGGATATGAAGGCAACGCTGAACGCGCTGATCGGCGAACTGCCGGATGGCGACAACGCTGTGGTTGTTCCCACCAACAAAAAGATTTCCGACCGTTATCTGAGCGATGATCAGTCGGTGCTGCTGGATTCCGTGCAGGCGCTTGCGTTTGATGAAAAAGCCGGCAACAAGCTGGCCTCCACGCTCAAAATCGTGGTGGACTTTCTGGACAGCGCCGACAATGTGAACGCCCGCAGGCTTGTGTACGTTCTCTCCACCGGCTATTCTGAAAACCTGGCGCAGAACCGCCTGGCAGAAAAGTTTGCTCAGCAGGGAACGGCGGTCTATACCATCGCCTATCTTCCCGCGCCCAACGGCAAAGTGATGAACGCTGCAACCAACGGCGAGTTCGACAGCTTCCAGGCGCTTGCCAACAACAGCGCCGGCGGCCTGTGCTGCGAAGTGCAGTACAAGGATAACAACGCTGCAACCACCAGCGAAGAAATCAACGCCGTTGCAAACAAGCTCGCGCAGAACGACAGCAACTATCTGGTGCTGAACTTTGAGCCCGAAGAAGGCATGGAGGATGCATCCGAATTCACGGTGCGGCAGGGCAGCCTGGTTACCAAAATCAGCGTGTCCGGCGACAACCGCGACGCCATCCGCCGCATGCTGGACTTTGAGCCTTCCGTTCTGGATGACGTTCTGGAATTCGTGGAAGAAAACTGGATCCTTTGTCTGATCGGCGCTGTGCTGGTGATTCTGATCGCGGTGCTGCTGGTGATCGTGTTCAAGCGCAACGGCAGCAGCGATGACGATGATGACGACGAGGAAAACCCGTCCGTGGACATCGACATCAACCAGATGGGTCAGACCATCGGCCAGACTATCGGTCAGACCATTGGTCAGGATATCGCTCCGGACAACGGCATGGCCACCCAGCCTGTGCTGGAGGAAGTCCTGAACGTGCGCGTGGACCGTATCACGCAGGGCGACGTGCAGATCAACATTAAGCGTGTTACGACCGCCGATGAAATTCTGGTGGGCCGCGACGCCAATGCCTGCCAGGTGGTGTTTGCCGGCAACGATACCGTCCGCATGTCCCGCCGCCATGCCAAGCTGACCTATCAGCCCAACGGCATGATGACCATCGAAAACCTTTCCGGCAACGGCACGAAGGTCAACAACGAAAGAATCAACCGTCCCACCGTGCTGCAGCAGAACGACCTGGTTACCTTTGGCGATGTAACCGTACGCATTACCTGGTGGGTAAACAAGTAATATTCATAACGCGTTTTGGAAACACTTTATGAGGTGAGCACCTTGGCAGATGTACAAGTAATGGACCGCTACTGTTATTTTTGCATGACTCCCCTGACGGACACGCAGCATAAGTGTCCCGTTTGCAGGCATGACAGAAATGAAAAAGTGGATGTGCATGGTCATCTGCCAAGGTGCATTCTCAATAATCAGTATCTTGTGG
>JAFQQU010000242.1 GCA_017410445.1 Clostridia bacterium
CAGCCCACCGATACCACCCGCGGCCTGCTGAAGAAGGGCGGCGTGCTGTAAGGCACGACCGGAGGTCATTATGCAGGAACTGGTGAAGTATATCGCCCAGACGCTGGTGGAGCATCCGGAGTCCGTCGAGGTCGTCGAAAAGGACGGCCCCGAATCGACCATTCTGGAGCTGCATGTCGCGCCCGAGGACATGGGCAAGGTTATCGGCCGTCAGGGCCGCATCGCCAAGGCCATCCGCACGGTGGTCAAGGCGGCGACGGCGAAGAACGACAAGCCGGTATTCGTTGAGATCATCTGATCATAAGGGAGCTGCGCCCATCTCGGTGGATGCAGTTCCCTTTTTTTGAATGGAGGATTATTATGCATAAGATCGTTACGTTCAATCTTCGTACTGACGTCAAGGTAGACGGCGAAAACCGCTTTGCCTTCCGCAAGGGCATCATTCTGGACAAGCTGACCAGCGAAGCGCCGGACGTCGTGGGCTTCCAGGAGGTCGCTCCGGCCATGGCCCAGTTCCTTTCCCGCTATCTCGAAAAGGAATACACGCTCGTCGGCTGCGGCCGCAAGGCTGATTTCTCCTGCGAAAGCTGCAAGATCGCCTATCGCAAGGACAAGTATGAGCTAATGTTCCTGGAGACCTTCTGGCTGTCCGAGACGCCCTATGTTCCCGGCTCCCGCTTCGCCGAAGCCAGCGAATATCCGCGCGTCTGCACGCACATCATTCTCCGTCCCCTCGATGGCGGCACTCCCTTCCACATCTATAACACCCACCTCGACCATATCTCCGACGAAGCCCGTATCCTGGGCGCAAAGGCCATCATGGCCCACATGGCGGACGATCTGGAGAAGTGGGATTATCCCGTCGCGCTCATGGGCGATATGAACGCCTATCCGGACAGCGGCGCGATTCATGCCTTCCTGAACGATCCCGAGGTCGCTCTGGTCAACCAGACCCCTGATTTCCACGCCTCCTATCACGGATTCGGCACGGTGGATGCTCCTCAGATCGACTATGTCTTCACCAAGGGCTTCACTCCCGCTGCCGAACCGGTCGCCTGGGGCATGACTCCTTACGGAAAGTTCCTGTCCGACCATAACGCCCTGTGCACCTATCTCGAACCGATTGAAAAGTGAGGAAAAAAACATGCTGAGCACGCATCTGATGATCGGCGAAGTTTCCCGTCCGCAGGGTATCCGCGGCGAAGTGAAGGTCCGCCCCGTCACCTGTGATCCCGAGCGCTTCTACGATCTCGAATATGTCTTCTTCAAGCGCGGCGAGACTTATGTCAAGCATAACGTTTCCGTCAGCCGCGTGGACGGAGACGCCGTTTACATGACCTTTGAGGGCGTCTCCGACCGCAACGAGGCCGAAAAGCTGCGCGGCGAAGAGCTGTATATCGACCGCGAGCACAGCGTTGAGCTGCCGGAGGATATGAACTTCATCTGCGATCTGATCGGCTGCGAAGGCGTCGATACCAACGGCCGCTCCCTGGGAAAAATGACCGACGTCATGCAGCCGGGCGGAAACGACGTATATGTCTTCAACGGCCCGCTCGGAGAGGTTCTGGTGCCCGCGCTGAAGATCGTGGTTCTGGAAGTCAATGTAGAAGAAAAGCGCATCCTGCTGGACGCGCAGAAACTTTCCGAGGTGGCAGTGTTCGATGAAGATTAAGGTTCTGACCATCTTCCCGGAAATGCTGAAGCCGATGCTTGAAACCAGCATCCTCAAGCGCGCCATCGAACAGGGCATCATCGAAGTCGAGCTGATCGACATCCGTCCTTATTCCACCCTGAAACACAAAAATACCGACGACTACCCCTTCGGGGGCGGCCCCGGTATGGTTATGCTGGCCCAGCCCATCGTTGACGCGGTCGAGGCGAACACCGGCGAGGAGTTTCACGGAAAGCGCCTGTATCTTTCCCCCCGCGGCCGGACCTTCGATCAGAAGATGGCTGAGGAGCTCTCCAAAGACGACGAGCTGCTTCTCCTGTGCGGACATTATGAGGGCGTGGATCAGCGCGCAATCGATCTGGTGATTGATGAAGAAGTCTCCATCGGCGACTTTGTCCTGACCGGCGGCGAGCTGGGCGCGCTGGTGATCATCGACGCGGTTTCCCGCCTGATTCCCGGCGTTCTGGGCAGCGATGAATCCAGCGAGGACGAGAGCTTCTCCTCCGGTCTTCTGGAATATCCGCAGTACACGCGGCCGCGCAAATTCCGCGGTCTCGCCGTGCCCGATGTGCTTCTCTCCGGCGACCATGCCAAAATCAACCGCTGGCGGCGCGACAGAGCCATCGAAATCACCTATCAGCGCCGGCCCGAAATGCTGAAAAATGTAGAGTTCGACAAGAAGGACAAAGCGTTTTTCAAGAGTCTGAAGGAAAGCATGGCTGAGGATAAATAGACTTCAGTCTGTAGGATTCAGCAATCATCCCCGGCCCGACATATAAATCCGATGAATCCATGATATCCGGTAATGATTTCGGTGCAAAAGCGGCTTCAAAACACCTTAAATCGACAAACAGACCGGATTCTTCATTCCTCAACCCGCCTGAGCACGCCGTTCTCGGCTGTGTATGTGCGCTTTTCGTTGATATCCATCTTGCGGATAAGTTCCTCTTCCAGGTTGACGCCCAGAATTTCTGCAAGCCCCATCAGGTAGATGAGAACGTCAGCCAGCTCCTCTCCTACGCTGTCCTGCTTCTTGCGCCAGGCTTCAAACGCCTCCGAAAGCTCGCCGTAGGTGAGCGTGAACTCGAGCGGAATGTTGGTCACGTTGAACCCGTGATTCACCTTATTCTGATACACGCGCTTCTGAAGCGCCTTCAGATCAATCATTTTTTTCTCCCTCCCGGAATTGATTATCGGAATCAGTGTATCAGATTATCCACAGGTCCGTCAAGCTGTTTTACCTGACAAACCGCATCCAAATCTACTGCTGTTTTTTACAGATTCTTCGTTTGCAGAGCACCCCTACATGTGATAGAATGTAACTCGTGACATCGGACGGTCCGCTGTCTGCGCAATAAGGCGCTGGATAAGAACGTCCTTGAGGAAAGGAGGACAATTCCAATGAATGAGATCATCCGTTCCATCGAGAACGCCCAGCTGCGTTCCGATATTCCCGCGTTCAACGTGGGCGACACCGTTCGCGTACAGGTGAAGGTTGTCGAAGGTTCCCGTGAGCGCCTTCAGGCGTTCGAAGGTGTGGTTATCGCCCGCCGCAACGGCTCTGTTCGCGAGACTTTCACCGTCCGTCGTAATTCTTACGGCGTAGGCGTCGAGCGTACTTTCCCGCTGCACAGCCCGCGTGTTGACTCCATCGAAGTCATCCGTCGTGGTAAGGTTCGCCGCGCCAAGCTGTACTACCTGCGCAATCTGAGCGGTAAGGCAGCCAAGGTCAAGGAGAAGTAAGTTCTCGAAAGCAAAAGACCGCTTGCAATGTGAGCGGTCTTTGTTTTTATATTCAAGAAGTATTCCCCTACCCGAGGAGGTGTTTTTATGCCGGACATCAACTGGTATCCCGGCCATATGGCGAAAACGCGCCGCATGCTGATCGAACAGCTCAAATCGATCGACGCAGTCATCGAACTGTGCGACGCCCGTGCCCCTCACGCTACCCGCAATCCCGACCTGAACGCACTCTGCCGCGGCAAAGCGCGCATTCTGGTGCTCAACAAGGCGGATCTCGCCAACGATCAGGTCACCAAGCTGTGGCTCGATCATTACAAAAAGCAGAATCTGCCCGCCATCCGCTTCAACGCCAACGGCGGCAAGACCCGCGAAATCATGGCCGCCATCGAGCAGGCGACCAAGCCGGTCGTCGACCGCATGAAGGCCCGCGGCGTCATGAAGACGGTGCGCCTGATGGTCATCGGCATCCCGAACGTCGGCAAGTCCACCTTCATCAACCGCATCTTTGGCGGCGCAATCGCCAAATCGAGCGACCGGCCGGGCGTCACCCGTACGAAGCAGTGGGTCAAAGTCGGCCCGTATCTCGAGCTGATGGACACCCCCGGCATGCTCTGGCCCAAGCTGGGCGACCAGGAAAGCGCCAAAACGCTGGCCTTCCTCGGCTCCATCAAGGACGAGATCATGGACGGCGAGGCGCTGGCCAACGACCTGATCATCCGCCTTCTGGACATCGCTCCCGAGGCCACCCGCGCCCGCTTCAAGCTGCCTGAGCAGCTGCCCGAGGATCTGTGCTGGCTGGAAGCCGCCTGCA
>JAFQQU010000243.1 GCA_017410445.1 Clostridia bacterium
CCAGCGTTGAAGCATACGGTGCGAGATAATACGCACCTATTGTCAGCCTTACTGTTTCTTTCACGACAATCCACCCCTTATCTTCAACCAGAAGCTTTGCCGCCATTATACTTTCACGATAGTTCAGATGTCAACACGATCATCTCATCGATTCATAACAACAGAATAGCTGACCACTTAATCCTCCTGCCTCCTTGGTCATATCCCTCTCACCTCCGTCTCATATTCGATATGGTGAATCCCTGTCCGATGGCGTCTGTAGAGTTAGACAGAAGTATATCCTTATCGTAAGTACTGAAACTAATCTACCAAATATCTCTGTATTATCGATATATGATACGGTTTTCCGCTTCTGATGAAGTGAATTCCCCTTTTTAGCGTGACTTCCTTTCACTTCAGTTTTTTCATTGATATTCGCCATTTCTTCGATTATAATAAAATCAGAAAGGAGGCGATCCGATGCAGGAAATGATTCCATCTCAGGCCTATCTGAGCAGCAGCGGCAGCTACACCATCTTCCGTTTTGGCAAGCACGTCATCCGCTTTCGCACCTCTCCCCAGCTTGAGCGCTATACGGCTGTAAAAGAATGGGATCAGGGATATCTGGTCGTCTCCGCAAAGTATAAAAACATGCCGCAGGAAGAGGAAGAATACATCGATCTCGTTCCTATTTTGAAGAATCTCTATTTTGACGCAGCAAAATCCTTATCTCCCATTGAGAAAGTGAGCATTCAATATGAGTGAAGAACTGATTCGTATTGCCAATGAAGCCGATGTCATCGTAAATGGCTATGCCTTTACGCGCAACGGACAGAATATTTCCGTGCTCAATCTGAACCAGCCCGACTGTGCCGCCTTGATGACACGCAGCGGAGACGTATTGGAAACCAGCATGGACGATATCGAGCTGGTGATTGTTCAGGGCTATCTTCTCAAAAATCTGAAATACATGGAGGCCTGACATGCCTAAGTATTACGACTTCAAGGTAGCAGGTTACTATCTGTATTTCACCTCGCACTGCATCATTGAGTGTATGCATGTTCATGCCAGTGACCGGAAACTGACGGAAGCCGGTTCTGCCAAGCTGTTTGTCAGAAGCGATGGCAGTACTGTGGTTCAGGAGCAGGGCATCCTCAACGACCGTGAGCTGCGCAGCATTCAGTCCTTTATTCGCGAAAACTATCTGGACATGTATAAGAAATGGCAGCTTCTGAGCGAGGAAGGTTTTTACGGCGAGCGCTGAAATCCATGTAATTCAAAAAGGTCTTTGCATCCCGCTTGATTCAGGTTGCAAAGACCTTTTCCTTTTGCAGTTTTTCCTGATAAAAAAAGGAGTTCGGGTCTGTGCTTTATGTTTCTCTTACAACAGTATTGACATCCACCATTTCACGGATGCTTTCCATGGATGTACCCATTAGGCTCTCAATGGGATGCTTGTCCACTTCAATCCCTCTTTTCTCTTCCTATGCGCCTGTTTCAGCGCTGCAAGCATAATATCCCCCAGCTGCCAGGAGAATATACCCTGCAGATGTGCACACAGACAGGGATTAGCGAAATCCGGCGTCACGTGCAGCTCACACTGCCGCCTGTCGCCCGCTGCAGCCAATACTATGCTGCCAAGCGCATGCACTGCGCCTGCGGCAATCGCCGTATCGCAAGCGTCGCCAAGTCCCAGACGCAAATAGAGCGCAATGCGCTCAAACCGCTTGGATCGCAAAGCTTCCAGCAGCCAGAAGCGAACCTTTCGGCCTTGATCCGTCGGTTGCTTTTTTTGTTTTTTTCCATAGCGAGGCAGCGCGCGGATAGAAAGTGTGTGTGCCGCGAGCACGAAATCACGGCGCAGATACACACCCATAGCACCGACGCAAAACGACGCGCTCCCCTGCCCATTTTCCCATGCTGCCTCCAGCAGCACGCGTATGCGCACACACAGCAGAATATATACCAGTGCAATCACGCCCAGCATCTCAATTTCCTCTTTTCAAGCGCAGGTAATATCCTGTATAATGAGGAAAAGCATTCTGCATTATTCCAATGGAGGAACCTATGAAACTGATTTCCTGGAACGTCAATGGCCTGCGCGCCTGTCTTGGCAAAGGCTTTGTCGATTACTTTGCTGCGCAGGGCGCCGACTTTTTCTGCCTGCAGGAGACCAAGATGCAGCCCGGTCAGGCCGAGATTCCTGCCGAAGGCTATCACCAGTATTTCTATTCTGCAGAAAAAAAGGGCTATTCCGGCACGGCCATCCTGACCCGTCATGAGCCGCTTTCCGTTTCCTACGGCATGGGCAGCGAACTGCACGACCACGAGGGCCGGCTGATCACGCTGGAATATAAAAACTTTTACATGGTGACCTGCTATACGCCCAACAGCCAGCGGGAGCTGACGCGCCTGCAGTACAGGCTGTGCTGGGAAGAAGATTTCCGCATGTATCTCAAGAAACTGGACGCGCACAAACCCGTGATCGTTTGCGGCGATCTGAATGTGGCGCACAAAGAAATCGACCTGAAAAATCCCAAGAGCAACCAGAACAATGCCGGTTTCACCCCGCAGGAGCGCTCTGCCATGACCAAGCTGCTTGACAGCGGCTTTGTGGATTCGTTCCGTCATCTGCATCCGGATGTTACCGACGCCTACAGTTGGTGGAGCTATATGTTCTCTGCGCGCGCAAAGAACGTGGGTTGGCGTATCGATTACTTCCTGGTTTCCCAGCGCATTGCAGACAAGATCAAAGCTGCAGAAATCCACAGTGACGTGATGGGCAGCGACCACTGTCCGGTTGTGCTGGAAATCGATCTGTGAGGACGCAGAACGTTGGGGCTGCCGCCCCAACCCCCGCCTGGGGATTTCATCCCCAGACCCCATCTCCGCTTCGCGGCGGCTTGAAGATGCCATGCAAAGGCGAACTGCGTTCGCCTACAGGATCAATGATCACTTACCGAGAGGATGGACATAACCATGAAACTGATGTTTGCTTCCGATATTCACGGTTCCCGCAGCGCGATGGAGGCCATCCTGCGCCAATACAAGATCGAAGGCGCGGACAGGCTGGTGCTGCTGGGCGATCTGCTCTATCACGGCCCGAGAAATGATCTTCCGGATCAATACGATCCCAAGGGTGTGACGGCGCTGCTCAACGAAAACAAAAACGAGCTGCTCTGTGTTCGCGGCAACTGCGACGCCGAGGTCGATCAGATGGTGCTTGAGTTCCCGATTCAGGCGGACTACGCGCTCTTTGACCTGGATGGCGTGACCGCGTTTGTGACGCACGGTCATCTGTTCAACACTGCTGCCCTGCCGCCGCACAAGGACGGCGACCTGCTCATCCATGGACACACCCATGTGCTGACCGTGCAGGAAAAGGATGGCATGACCTAC
>JAFQQU010000244.1 GCA_017410445.1 Clostridia bacterium
GAGATCGAACCGGTTGTTTCCGGGACAGGTCTGATGAAGCCCGAGGGCGGTTAAAACGAACCATGCGGACATCTGCCCGACGTCCTCGTTTCCGCAGTAGCCGTAGGGGCCGGGGCGATAGGCCTCCCGCTGGATGCGGCGCACCCAGTATTGCGTCTTTTCGGGCCGTCCGGTCAGGGTGAAGAGGTGCGGCACGGTGTGGACCGGTTCGTTGGAGTGGTTGTAGGCGTCGTTCCAGAAGGCGGAAAGATCGGCCTGCGTGAAGAAGTCGTCCAATTCGCGGTCGAAGCGGTCCTCTCCCATGAAGGAGCGCAGCGCGTGAATATCGTGGGGCACGAACCAGGTCTGCTGCCAGACATTGCTCTCGACGCAGCCATCCTGATCGAGCTTCGAGGAGAAGGGCATGAACGCGCCGGATTCATCGCGGCGGTTGGGCCAGCCGGTTTCGGGGTTCAGGAGATGTTTGTAGTTTTCGGCCAGCCGAGCGAACCGGGCGGCGTCGGAGGTGAGGCCGAGTTTTCCGGCCATGCGGGAAAGGGCCCATGCGGTGCAGGAATATTCCATCGTTTTGGAGACGTCGCCGGGGACGTATCCGAGGCGGGTGAAGGAAGAAAGGTCGCTGTCCGCCGGGTCCTCCAGCCAGCGGCGGCGGACGATGGCGTAGGCGCGCTCTGCGTCGAAGCCGGGGAGGGATTTCATGAAAGCGTCCGCGAGGATGTTGCTGCCCGGGTCGCCCACCATGCAGCCCGACTCAAAGCCCACGATTTCCCAGCGGGGGAAGAGCGAATCGCCGTGCAGGGCGGAGAGGGTCATGAGCGAGCGGATTTCATCGCGCACGACGTCCGGCCGGACGATGGTGTAGAGCGGAAAGGCGCTGCGGTATACGTCCCAGCCGCTGAAGATGGTCCGGAAGGTATATCCCTCCGCGCGGAAGGGCTCCTGCATGGCGGCGCGGCAGCGGCCGTCGCAGTCGGAGAAGTCGCGCGGGTCGAGGAGGGTATGATAGAGCGAGGAATAGAACACCTCCCGGTCGCGCGGCTGTCCGCCCTCGACGTCGATGAGGCCGAGCGCGCGGGTCCATTCGGCTTCGGCGCGGCTGACGAGGAGATCGAAGGGCGCGTCCTCGACAAGGAAGTTGTTTTTTGCGCCGGGCAGGTCCACGAAGGAGATTGCGGCGTGCAGCTCAATCTGCGCGTTTTCGGGGAGGTCGAAATCGGCGATGAAGCCGAGCGAGGTTCCGTGCATTTCGGGCGCGTTTTCGAAGATTACGCCCTTTTCGAAGAAGCACCAGGAGGTCATCGGGCGCGAGAGGCGGGCGAAGAAGTGGATTTCGTAATGCGCATGGCCTGCGCCGTGTCCCCATCCGCCGCCCTCGGGCGTGCAGAGGATGCGGCCCTCGAGGGTCTGACGGTCGGCGACGCGCAGGAACTGCTCGTTGGAATGCCCGCCGATGCGCCGGTGCAGGTCGATGGCGATGTGGCTTTCGCCGCCCTTCATGAAGGTGAAGCGCAGCGCGCCGGTATGCCGGGCGGCGGCGGCTTCGGCGAGGATATCGTAATCGGTCAGACGGACCGAATAGAATCCGGGGCGGGCGATTTCCGTATCATGGTCGAAATGAGAGGCCCAGCCCATATCTCCGATGGGCGAGACGGTATAGCGGTTGGTGCCGCTGAAAAAGCGGCGCGGGCCGGAGACGGGCATGGTCTGGAGGTTTCCGAATTCGCCATACCAGCCGACGCCGCTCATATGGACGAATGAAAAGCCCTCGATGGTGGGATGGCCGTAGCTGTAGCCCGAGCCGTTGTCTCCGCCGGTGATGGTATCGGGGCTGAGCTGCACCATGCCGAAGGGGACGACTGCGCCGGGGTAGGTTTTGCCGCCGCCGTGGCCGGAGACCTCGTTGGCGACCGCGCCCATGAGGGGATTGGCTTCGGAATAATGGGACATAGTGATCTCCTTTCGGGGGAAGAAAAGGGAAAAATACAGAAAACCGGCGGGATACGGATTTGAACCGTAATCCCGTCGGTTTTCTTAATTCGGCGCGAGGGCCGAATATCCTTGTCAGTAGGCGATGATCAGGCCGCCCTTTTCGGCATAGAAGCTGCACAGGCCGCGGGTGGGCATGATATCGACGAGCGCGGCGGGCCAGCTCTCGGTGATCAGCTCCTTAAGACGGCGGGCGAGCTCCTCGTTCAGGCAGTGGCTGATGAGCACGGGACCGGCGGCATAGGCATGAGCCTTCATGTCGTCGATGATGACCCTGAGCGCCTTTCCGGTGCCGCGGACCTTGCTCTTGACGTCGATGCGTCCGTCGTTGGCGACGCCGATGCCGCACATGCCCAGCTTGCCGGCGACGAAGCCCGCGATGCGGCCGACGCGGCCGTTCTTGACCAGATTATCGAAAGAGGTCAGGGCAAAGATGGTTTCGGTCCTGTCGGCGAACTGGTTGAGATCATTCACGATTTCATCGAAGGAGAGGGGTTTATCGATCAGGGAATAGAGCCTGCGGATGATCATGGTCAGCTCGGGACCGGCGGATTTCGAATCGATGACGGCGACATTGCGGGAGGGGTCCTTTTCGAGGAGCATGTCGCGCGCGAGACAGGCGCTGTTGTAGGAGCCGGAGAGATTCGAGGAGATGGTGACCATGACGATGTTTCCTTCGGCGGGGAAGAGCGCGGCGTAATCGTCCGGCGAGGGGCAGGAGGTGCGGCCGGCTTCCTTGGTCTTGCTGAGGGCGTCGATCATGGCTTCGGTGCTGAGGGACAGGTCGTCGGTGAATTCATGCTCCTCGGTGCGGATGACGAAGGGAACCGAGGCGAAGGAGATGCGCTCGTCTTCCGGGTGGAACTCCCGGAGGTCGCAGCTTGAATCGGCGATGATATTCCATTTCATGGCGGGGGACACTCCTTTGGCTGTTGTAGGGCCGGCATTCGGCGCGAAGCCGGCGGGATCAATTGAACAGTTTTACACAGCGGATGCAAAATTGCATCCGTTCGGAACGGCGCTGCAGACGAAGCGCTGTATTTGAGTATATATAATTAGTATGATAAATTATGGACGGATTGTCAATGGACAGTTATGTAAAGAGAAAGTGTCAAAACGGGAAATGAATGAAAATGCGGGGCGGCACGGGTTGTTTTCAGAGGGTCATATTTTTTGGAGCTATGATTGCGCGGGCGCATCGGAAAAGAGCGCGCGCCGGACGGCGGAAACATACCACGGATAGGCGCGGCTTCCGGGTGCGGTGCGCGCGGTCTGATGCAGGCAGGCCTGACAGAGATGGAGCGGGCCGGCGTGGATATGGGCCCGGCAGCCGCAGAACGAACAGGGAATCATGAAGCGTCGCCTCCCGGGAAAATGATCATGTCCGGAGTATGACCGGTATGCGGCATTCTATTCGGGGGAGCGGAAAAGGGTGCGCGGAGAAAGTGCGCGGCCGGGGCAAAAAGGGGGTTTCCGCGGGCAGGCAGTTGTGGTATAATGAAAGGCAGGTCAACAGAGTTTGAGGAGGAGATACACATGATTCGTCATTCTGCATTTGTTGATGTAAACAAGCATCTCAAGGGCGGCCTGCACTGCCATACCACCCGTTCCGACGGCCGCGGCGAGCCGGACGACGTCATCCGTCTGCATGTTGAAAACGGCTATGACTTCCTGGCGCTGACCGACCATCGCATCTATAACTTCAAAAATTTCGCGCCCGACGTAAACATCACCATCATCCCCGGCATGGAGATGGACCGCAGCCTGCCCCGCGGCGGCATCCACTGCCACCACATCGTTTCCATCGGCCCGGAGAAGGACAAGGGCAACGGCTTCGAGCAGGCTCAGCGCTTCCCGACCGCGAAGATCGAGACGCCCGAGGAGTGCCAGGAGATGCTGGACATGCTGCATGAGAACGGCAACATGACCATCTACTGCCATCCCGAGTGGAGCGGCGTTCTGCTGGAGGAGTTTGAGCCCCTGAAGGGCAACTTCGCCATGGAAATCTGGAACAGCGGCTGCGCCATCGAGGACGGCGTGGACACCAACGCGCTGTACTGGGACGACATGCTGGACAAGGGCCACCGCATCTGGGGCGTAGCGACCGACGACGGCCATCAGATGTATCAGCACTGCAACGGCTGGGTCATGGTCAACAGCGAGAACAATGTTTCCGCCATTCTGGACGCGCTGAAGGAAGGCAAGTTCTACTCCTCCTGCGGCCCGGAAATCTATGACTTCTATGTAGAGGACAGCAAGGCGTACATCAAGTGCTCCGAGGTTGTTCAGATTCAGTTCGTCCACAAGCGCGCGCCGTACCGTCTGGTGAAGGCTGCCGAGGGCGAGACCATCACCGAAGGCTCCATCAACGTATACACCGGCAGCACCGAGTATATCCGCGCCGTCGTCACCGACGCGCAGGGCCGCCGCGCATGGACCAACCCCCTGTTCTTCAAGGATCCGCAGTAAAATATTTATATAATGATGCGCGCCCTGTTCCGGTAGAGGAGCAGGGCGTGCGGTTTACAGGAGGCGAATGCCGGTGAAACGAACGATCTTCCTTCGGGATGAAAACGCCGTGTGGCTGAAGGGCAATCTGCACAGCCACAGCGTATTTTCAGACGGCAAGCTCACGCCCGAAGCGATGAAAGAAGCGTATAAGCATCACGGATATGACTTTCTGGCCGTCACCGACCACGACGTATATGTAGACACCCGCAGCCTTTCGGACGACCGATTTACCATGATTCAGGGGTTTGAGCTGTGGGCGAATGCGTCCAACGACAAGGATATCCACGTGCATTTCCTGTGGGACGGCGTCATGGAGGGGATTACCCACGGTCAGACGCTGCATCTGCCCGAGCGGACCGGAAAGGCGTCGATCGCCTTCTGTTACCGGATGCGCGAGAAGGGCGCGTATGTCATGCTGAATCATCCGCACTGGTCCATGCTCACCAGCCCGGAGATTGAGGACGAGAATCCCTATGATGCGGTTGAAATCATCAACTACGGCACCGAATGGCTGGAAAACACCGGCGACGGAACGGTTTTCTGGACGGAGATGCTCTATCGGGGCTGCCGTCTGTGGGGCGGCGGCGGCGACGACAACCACAATGACAACGAGCTTGACTCCATGTACAGCGATTCCTTCGGCGGCTTCACCGTCGTCAAAGCGCGCGACCGTTCGCCCCGGGCCATTCTGGAAGCGCTGAAGACGGGCAGCTTCTACACCTCCACCGGCCCGGAGATCTACGATTTTTATGTGGAGGACGACGAGGTTCATGTGGTCTGTTCTCCGTGTGAGCGGATTTATGTATGCGGCCAGCATCGCTCGCATCAGCGCAAGCTCGGCCGCCATGTGACGGAGTTTGTCACGAAGCTGAAGGGCAATGAGAAGCTGGTCCGCGCCGAATGCATGGACGCGGCCGGACGCTCCGCCTATACGAATCCCATTTTTCTGGACTGATACCGACGGAACGGAGGAGGCGCGCATGATTCGAAGGATCACACCGGACAGGCCGCTCAGGATTCTCGGGTTTACCGATACGCACATCAACGGCACGGAGGCGACCGACACATGGACGCTCCGGCTGATCCGCGAGACGATCGAGACGGAAAAACCCGATCTGGCGGTGTTTGTCGGCGACAATGTGACCGGCGGGAAGGGCGGGGCGCTCGCGGAGCGGTTTGCGGACATGATGACTGCGCTGAAGACGCCGTGGTGTCCCGTTCTGGGCAACCATGAGGGCGAGGACCCGGACTGTATAAACCGCGCCGGAATGACGGAGATATTCAGGCGTTCGCCCTACTGCCTGACGCCGCCCGGAAGGACAAGGACGGCGGACGGGCGCGTGCTCTTCGGCGATACGAATTACGCGGTGCCGCTGTACGACGACAAGGGCAGGGTCTGCCACAAGCTGATCTTTCTGGACGGCGGCGACGGGATGAGCGAGGCGGACAGGCGGAGGTTTGGGCTTGAGCACCCGCCGCGCTATCCGTATGATTATCTGAAGGACGAGCAGATTGCGTGGTACCGCGAGGAGATGCGCAGGGACGACTGCCCGTCGATGGTGTTCTGCCACATTCCGCTGCCGGAATTCCGGACTGCGGCGGAGGAGGGGCGGCTGCTCGCCGGGAAGAAGCGCGAGAGCATCTGCTCGCCGATTTACAACAGCGGCATGTTCGACGCGATGCTCGAAGAGGGGAAAACCCTTGCCTATGTCGCGGGGCATGATCACGTCAATGATTTCCGGATTCTCTACAGGGGAATTCAGCTCGCGTACAACCGCATGAGCGGGATTTCGTCCTATAACGTCATCAGCGAGAAGCTGGGCGACCGGCTGATTCAGGGATGCTCGGTCTATACGATTGACGCGCGGGGCGGCGTGACGTTCGGCGATATTTTCTATGAGGACAGGTACCCCGGGTATCACGATGGGATTCATGCCGTGATCCGGAAGTAAGGGAAGGGCTGTAATATTGCGGCCGGTATCAAGGCGCTGACAAGCATATGACAAGGAGATATCCATGAGAAAGAACCGCAGGAAACCGGACAAACCGCTGCATTTCGGGCTGAACGATCTGTGTATCACGCTCGGCGCATTGGGCGGACTGGCGTTTTGAATCTGGTATTTCAGGCGAAATCCGCAGGAGGCGATGGTGGGGGGCAGATTTGGCGGGTCGTCAGGCGGCGGGGATATCGGCGCGACGATATACTACATGCTGCTGGGCGGCGCATTGGGTGAGCTGGCGTATATGGGCTGTGAGAAATGGAAGAAACGAAGGAAATGAGAGGGTTATGAAAAAGGGAAAGCATGACGGAGGATTTCGGCTCATTCCGAAAATGACGCGGGATGAATGGTGGATGGAGATATGCCTATGGCTGGGCGGAGCGCTCGGCTTGGCTTTCGGCGTCATCTATCTGAAACGCAATCCGCAGGAGCTTGCCGTGCGCAGGCCCGGGAAAGCTGCTGTCACAGTCGCGGGGTGGTATACGATATGCGGCATGGGCGGCGGGTACTGTGTGTATATGGCGATGAGCTGGATAAAAGACCGTATCGGAAGGCGGATTCGGCGGAGGGATTGAGCAGAGGGATTGAGCGGAGGCGC
>JAFQQU010000245.1 GCA_017410445.1 Clostridia bacterium
GGGCGATCAGGGCAATGCACGCACGCTGGCCTTCCTCGGCTCGATCAAGGACGAGATCATGGACGGCGAGGGTCTCGCCAACGACCTGATCGCCCGTCTCCTTGAAATCGCCCCCGAAGCCACCCGCGCACGCTTCAAGCTGCCCGAGGAGCTGCCCGAGGACATGTGCTGGCTGGAAGCCGCCTGCAAGGGCCGCGGCTGGATTCTCTCCGGAGGCCGCCTCGATACCGATCGCGGCGCGGCGCTCATTCTGGACGAATTCCGCGGAGGCAAAGTCGGCCGCATTACGCTGGACAAGCCGGTTCCGCCCATGCGTCCCGAGGATTTCCGCACCGCTCAGCAGCAGACCGCTTCTGACGCTCCCAAAGCCGCCGAAAGCGCTTCCGAAGCTGAAGACAGCGAGGAATAAGGAGGCCTGAACATGCCGCGAGAAAGCGAACAGGCGCGTCTTGAGCGCATGATCGCCAAATATGAAACTCCGCTCTGGACCGAAGGCATGCAGGCTGCGGGCATCGACGAAGTGGGCCGCGGTCCTCTGGCCGGTCCGGTCGTCACTGCGTGCATCATCATTCCTAAGGATAGGCTGATCCTCGGCGTGAACGATTCCAAAAAGGTCGCAGAGAAAAAGCGTGAACGGCTTTACGATCAGCTGATGGACGCCGCATCCTACGTCCGTACGGGCTGGAAAACGCCCGCCGAGATCGATGCCGTCAACATCCTCAATGCCACCAAAGCCGCCATGGAAGAGGCTGCTGCGGGCGCTGAGGGCGCTCATTTCCTCGTTGACGCGGTCACAGGGCTTCATCTGCCCGGCCCCTGTACGCCCATCATTCACGGCGACGCAGTCAGCTACATGATCGCCGCCGCATCGATCATCGCCAAAGTCACCCGCGACCGGTACATGATCGAGCTGGACGAAAAGTATCCCCAGTACGGCTTTGCCCGCAACAAGGGATACGGCACCGCCGAGCACATCGCCGCCCTGAAGCAGTACGGCCCCTGTCCAGAACACAGGCAGTCCTTCATTCAGGGTATACTTGCAGGAGCGTGATTTTCATGCGCAGCGTAGGCGACGTCGGCGAATCGATTGCCGAGAAGTATCTGCTCTCCAAAGGCGCGAAGATTCTCGCCCGGAACTATGTCATCCGCGGCGGCGAGATCGACTTGATCGCGGAACTGGGCGAAACCATCGTCTTTGTCGAGGTCAAGCTGCGCAGAAGCGACGCTTTCGGCTCCGCATACGAGGCCATCACACCGGCCAAGCAGCGGCATATCTGCCGGGCAGCGAAGGTATACCTTCAGAAAAACGGGCTTCTGGACCGCCGCTATGCCCGGTTTGACGCCATTCTCATCCTGCCGGACGGCACGATCGACCACATCGAGCGTGCGTTCGACTACATCGGATAATCATCCGGAAAGCTCATTTCCGTCAACGGGAGGAATCCTTTCATGAAGCTGTCTCCCCTGACCCGCGCGCTGATCTGGATCGGCGCATATGTCATTTCCTTCAGTGCGGCCGACGCGCTCTCGGAATCTCTCGGAACGCCCATGCTGATCACTTGCCCGCTCGCGCTCGCAATGACCGCCGTCCTGCTGATCAGGATCTTCCGCAGCGGGCAGGCCGGTTTCTACGGGCTCAGGCGGCTCAATACGATCCGTCTGCATCCGCTTCACATTCTCCCCTTTATCCTGATCGCCAGCGCGAATTTCTGGGGAGGCGTCAATCTTCATCCGCCGACCGCGCAGGACGCACTGCATATCGTCACCATGCTCTGCGTCGGCCTGATCGAAGAAGTGATCTTCCGCGGCCTGCTCTTCCGGGCCATCGAAAAGGATGGATACACAGCGGCGATCATCATCTGCGGCCTGACCTTCGGCATCGGACACATCATGAATCTTCTAAGCGGCGCGGAATTCCTCCCGACGCTCATGCAGATTGTCTATGCCTCCGCCGCAGGCTTCTGCTTCACGCTCTTCTTCAGCAAAACCGGACACCTGATCCCCTGTATCATCTGTCATTCCCTGCTGAATGCAACAAGCATTTTCTCCGTTCCCTCGTCGCTCGCGGTTCAGGCGGTCCATGCGCTTCTCCTGACGGTCATCGCAGGAGGATACGCCCTTTACCTATACCGGATGAAGTCGGCGGAAAACGCCGCACAATAAACCGTATATATGCAAAAAGCAGTCTCTTTCCGGAGGCTGCTTTTTGCATATATACGGATTGCTCCGTCATTCGCCCTTCAGTTCAACGGGAATCCACACTTCGAAATACCGATTCTTCTTCCGGAGATCATGATCGGTCCAGAGATGAAACACTTCGACGGCAAGGCCGTATTTCTGCCTGTATTCTGAGGCCGGAAGCCACGACTCAAAAATCTGCTCAAAGAGCCTTGGGAACTCCTCCCATGCCAGTCCGCCGCATTCCGTTTTGAACGCAGCATAGGTTCCTGCAGGAAGGCTGTATGTCTCCATCGTCTGCTCGACCCGGACGTCCGCTCTGCGTCGCGCAATCATGTATCTTCCGTTCTGCCACACGCCGTACCAGACGCCGTCATACGCCGTGTTGCCCGGTTCGTTCCATCGCCCTTCACAGAGCTGTCCGGGGATATCGTCGCAGTCCTCCGACCACATAATGTGCCTGAGTTCCTCCCGCGACTTGTAGCCCTGCCCGTCGTACGGCTTCGATACGCCGAAAACCTTTGTTTCCTCCAGTTCAATCATTCTCAGATCCATCTCTCTGGCTCCCTTGATCATAATGTGGAAGGAGGCAGGCGAATACACCCGGATTGAACCGCCGTTTTTTCGATAGGCTGACGGCGAAATGCCATGCTGCCTGACAAACGCCCGCGAGAAAGCTGCGGCGCTGTCGTAGCCGTATTTGACCGCGATATCGACCACGGGCGTCCGGCTGTGCCTGAGTTCCTGCGCCGCCAGCGTAAGCCGCCTGCGCCGCACATACTCCGTCAGCGTCATGCCGGTCAGATAACTGAAAAAACGCGCGAAGCTGTCTGCTGAAATGCAAGCAATTCCGGCCGCGGTATCGGGATCGAACTCTGCGCACAAGTTCGCCTCGATGTACTCAATGGCCGCGTTCAGCTGCCTGAGCATATTCATCTTCCTCACCTCCCGCATACAGAATACCAAAGATTCCTTCGAAATGTCTGACATTTTCCGGGCGGGATTTGTGCGGTCATAAATTCATCCAAGCACCATCTTTACCAGATACTCGGTCGTATCCTCTTCGAACACCTTCTCGTCCGTCTTGGTGAACCCGTGCCGCTCATAAAACCGGATGGCGCCGGAATTTTTCTCCAGCGCCCACAGCCAGCAGATGCCAAGGCTTTCCTTTGCATATTCGATCAGCTCGCCGCCGATGCCGCGCCCGGTAAAACACGGATCAACATACAGCTTCTCTACCTCAGTCCCATTCACCTGAATCATGCCGCGCACAACGCCGTCGTCATAGACATATGTCCGCGCGAGCAGTTCGCGGTCTTCCTCATATCTGCGCGCCATCGGAAGCACCTGAAGCTCCCCGAAGGAGTATCCGTCATCCTTGAAAATAGGATAGAAACTGACTCTGTTGCCAAACACAAGGATTTCTGCAATGCGCGATGCGTCTTTCTTTTCAGCGCGCCTGATGTGCATGTTCTATCCGCTCCTTCTGTAATCTGACCTTCTCAATTTCTTCTTTGATGCGTTCGGTCCATCCGTCCTCCGGTCCGCCGACGAGCGCCACACGGAATCCGAGCGTTCTTCCGTTCTGTGCAACGGAAACGTCGTCATCTATATGTAAATCAATCTTGTATTTCCCCGGATATTTCGATGGCATTGCCTCTCTGCGCCCGGCCTGCACCTCTTTTGCATGCCGTTCACCGTTGACAATCTGATCAAGCCGAATTCCATAGCACTTGAACAGTCCCCGGATATATCCCTGTGAGCGGAAGGAGGTCGTATAAATCCACAGTTCTATATTCTGACTGCGGATCCAGCGCATCAGCTCTACCGTCCCCATCCGAAGCCGCTCCCGATAGATCAGATTATACGGAAAGCGCGGCTGCTTTTCAGTGGCAAACTTGCCTTCGGCCACAAAGAGCGTATCATCCAGATCAAAGGATACAATCAATAGGCAGCTCTCCTTTCCTCAGAAGATTGCATCCATTATACCATAATGCCATGACAAAAAACAGCCTCCCTGCGCTCTGCAGAGAGGCCGTTAATCTGTCGCCGTCTAAAACCGACCGAATTACAGGATATACTTGGACAGTTCCTTTTTCTTTTCCTCGACATGGAGCTGACGGGAAACATACTCCGCATCGATTTTCACTTCAACCTCGGGTGCGTCTCCGCCGCCCGCATTGAAGGCGATGTCGCTCAGCAGCAGCTCAAGCACCGTGTGCAGTCTGCGCGCGCCGATGTTCTCCTGATGCTCATTCGCTTCAAACGCCTGCTCGGCAATCGCCCGGATGGCGCTCGGCTCGAAGTTCAGCTTCACGCCGTCCACCGCCAGCAGCGCCTGATACTGACGGGTCAGCGCGTTTTCGGGCTGCGTCAGAATCTGCTCATAATCGTCCGCCGTCAGAGGCTTCAGAGATACGCGGACCGGGAAACGGCCCTGCAGCTCCGGAATCAGATCACTCACGCTGGAAACGTGGAACGCGCCCGCAGCGATGAACAGAATATGGTCTGTATTGACCGGGCCGTATTTCGTGGATACCGTGCAGCCTTCAACGATCGGCAGAATGTCGCGCTGAACGCCTTCACGGGAAACGTCCGGGCCATGGCTGGCCGCTTTTCCGGCCACCTTGTCCAGCTCGTCCATGAAAACAATGCCGTCCTGCTCGGCACGCTCGATGGCCTCGGTGTATACCGCATCCATATCGACCATGTTCTGTTTTTCCTCGGCCGTCAGGATCTTCCGGGCTTCGCGTACCTCGACCTTGCGCAGCTTGGTCTTCTTGGGCAGAATGGACCCCAGCACGTCGTTCATGTTCATGTCGGTGCCGGGAATCTCGTTTCGGGGAGTAACTTCCTCAACCTCGATTTCAACCATCGTGTGCTCCAGCTCGCCGTTTTTCAGCTGCCTGAGAACATCCTCGCGGCGCGCGCTGACCTTTTCCTTCTCCTCGGCGGGCAGTTCGGGCTGCTTGGGCTTGTTGCCCAGCAGGATGTCGATGGGGTTCGTGGTCTTCTTGATGGGCTTTACGATCAAATCGACCAGCCGCTCCTCGGCAGACCGCTCAGCCTTCTCGCGCACCTTCTCCTCGTGCATTTCCTTGGTCAGGCGGATGGACGCCTCTACCAGATCGCGGATAATGGAGTCCACATCGCGGCCAACGTATCCAACCTCGGTGAACTTGGTCGCTTCGACCTTGACAAAGGGCGCGTCGACCAGCTTGGCCAGCCTTCTCGCGATCTCCGTCTTACCGACGCCGGTCGGTCCTACCATCAGGATATTCTTCGGCGTTACTTCTGCCTGCATTTCCTCAGACAGCTGGGCGCGGCGATAGCGGTTTCTCAGCGCAACGGCGACCGCGCGCTTGGCTTCGTCCTGCCCGACAATATACCGGTCCAGTTCCCGGACAATTTCTCTGGGCGTCAATTTATTCATATCAAACTACCTCAACCGTAATGTGATCGTTGGTAAAGACGCAGATCGAGGAGGCGATCAGGAGCGCCTTTTTCGCGATTTCATCGGCGCGCAGCTCGGTGTTCTCCATCATCGCCTTGGCCGCCGCCAGCGCGTAATTGCCGCCCGAACCGATTGTCAGGATGCCGTCGTCCGGCTCGATCAGGTTGCCCGAGCCGTCCATGACGAACAGATTCTCCTTATCGGCGCAGATCATCATCGCCTCCAGCTTGCGCATGGTCTTGTCCGTGCGCCAGTCCAGCGCCAGCTCGACCGCCGCGCGCTGCAGGTTGCCGGCAAACTGATTCAGCTTGCTTTCCAGCCGCTCGCACAGCGCAAACGCGTCCGCCACGCTGCCTGCAAAGCCGATCACAACCTGACCGTTATACAGCCTGCGCACCTTTACCGCGCCGTTTTTCATAATAACGCTTTCGCCCATCGTAACCTGTCCGTCGCCCGCAATCGCAGTCATGCCGTTGCGGCGGACGGCGCAGATCGTAGTACCTTTAATGGTCATTCTTTGTGTCCTCCGTCAGCCATCAGCTGATACTTTTCAATCGTCTGTTCCATGTCCGCCAGCGCCCGTTCCGCCAAGCGCTCATAGCGGTTTTTCTTGCCCTTGACCCGTTCGCCCAGCGGATCCAGAATGCCGAAATTCGAATTCATCGGCTGGAAATTGCCGGTGGACGCGATGGTATGCCGCATCAGCGAGCCCATCATGGTCTTGCCGGAGAATACCGGTTCCTCCGTCCCCTGCAGTCTGCAGGCCATGCCGATGCCCGCAACCAGTCCGCTGGCGGCGGATTCCATATAGCCTTCGACGCCGGTCATCTGTCCGGCAAACCGCAGCAGCGGGCGGTCCTTCAGCGCAAAGTTCTCCTGAAGCACATCAGGACTCTTCAGGTATGTATTCCTGTGCATGACGCCGTAGCGCGCAAAATCCGCTTTTTCAAGGCCCGGAATCATCGAGAACACGCGCTTCTGCTCGCCCCATTTGAGCCGCGTCTGGAATCCGACCAGATTAAACAGCGTACCTGCGGCGTTGTCCTGACGCAGCTGAACGACCGCAAACGGCATCTTTCCGGTGTGCGGATCAACCAGTCCTACCGGCTTGAGCGGACCGAACGCCAGCGTCATGCGGCCGCGGGAGGCCAGAATCTCGACCGCCAGACAGCCCTCGAACACCAGCTTCTTCTCAAAATCATGAACATCGGCCAGCTCCGCGGAGACGAGCGCATCGTAAAACGCGTTGTACTCCTCCTCGGTCATCGGACAGTTGATATAGTCATCTCCCTCGCCCTTTCCGTATCGGGATGCACGGAACGCGCGGTCCATATTGATTGATTCCAGCGTCACGATGGGCGCAGCAGCATCGAAGAAATTGAGCGCCTGCATGCCGGGCAGCTGCTGAATGGCGTTTGCCAGGCCTTCATCGGTCAGAGGACCGGTCGCAATGATGCACGGATCTTCCGGAATCTCATCGACCACGGCGTGCTCCACTTCACAGAGCGGATGCTCGGTCAGGGTTCTGGTGATATACTCAGAAAACTGATCCCGGTCCACCGCCAGCGCGCCTCCGGCAGGCACACGGCTGGCCTCCGCCGCCCTCAGGACGAGCGAATCCAGCATGCGCATTTCGGCCTTCAGGAGGCCGGAACCGCTGGTCAGATGCTCCGCCTTCAGCGAATTCGAACACACCAGCTCGGCAAAGCCGTTTTCATGATGCGCCGGAGAATGCTTCAGCGGCTTCATCTCAATCATTTTAACCGGGATGCCGCGCCGGAGCAGCTGCCATGCAGCCTCGCTGCCCGCGAGTCCTGCTCCAACCACGGTTACACGGGTGTTATTCATTGTTCTCTCCATCTCCGCCTGCCTCCGCTTCTATGCGGCGGCGGCACTGTTCATTGATGCAGACATGCCATACCTCGCCCTTGCGTCCGCGCTTTTTGACCATGCGGCCGCCGCAGTCGGGGCACTTGTCCGCAACCGGCTGCTCCCAGCTGACAAACTGGCACTCGGGATAATGCTCGCAGCCAAAGAATTTTCTGCCCTTGCGGCTGATGCGCTCCAGCAGCCGTCCGCCGCACTCGGGGCAGGGTACGTCGATATACTTCAAAAGCGCCATGGTATGATGGCACTCGGGGAAATTCGGGCAGGCAAGGAATTTACCGAACCGGCCCATCTTGTAAACCATCATCGCGCCGCACTTTTCGCACTTGACGTCGGACACTTCGTCCACCACTTCGACCTTCTCAATAGACTGCTCCGCCTTTTCGAGCGTCTCCTTGAAGGGACCGTAGAACTCGGAGATGACGCTGTGCCAGTCGACGCCGCCCTCTTCCACCTCGTCCAGCTTCTCTTCCATGCCGGCGGTGAACTGAATGTCGACGATGTCCGGGAAGTGTTTCTTCATCATATCGGTAACAACCAGACCCAGCTCGGTCGGATGCAGCCGCTTGTTCTCGCGGGTGATATAGCCGCGGGTCATGATGGTCGTTATGGTGGGCGCATAAGTCGAAGGACGGCCTATGCCCTTTTCCTCCAGCGCGCGGACCAGCGACGCTTCAGTGTAGCGTGGCGGCGGCTGAGTGAACTTCTGCTCGGACTCCACGTCCTTAAGCTCAGCCTTTTCGCCCTCGCTCAGGCGCGGCATGCCGGTCTCCTGCTCGACCTGCGCGTCGTCCTGGCTCTCCTCATAGACGGCAGTGAAGCCGGCGAAACGCATATGCTGGCCGGTCGCACGCAGCACGACGCCGTCGCCGGTGATATCGGCGGACAGCGTATCATACACCGCGGGCGTCATCTGGCTGGACACAAAGCGGGCATAGATCAGCTTATACAGCTTGTACTGATCGCGCGTGAGCGAGCCCTTGATGGCCTCGGGCTTGCGGTTGACGTCGGTCGGACGGATGGCTTCATGCGCATCCTGCGCGATCTTGCGGCTCTTATACTGATTGGGCTCCTCAGGCAGATATTCGGCGCCGTAATTCTCGGAGATCATTTCGCGGACGGCGCTGATCGCCTCGTCGGATACGCGGGTCGAGTCGGTACGGATGTAGGAAACCAGACCCTGCGTGCCCTCGCCCTCGATGTCTACGCCTTCGTAGAGCTGCTGGGCGATCTGCATGGTTTTGAGCGTGGTGAAGCCCAGCTTACGCGAGGCTTCCTGCTGAAGATTGGAGGTCGTAAACGGCGCTGCCGGATGCTTGCGGCGTTCGCTCAGGCGGACGGACTCCACCGTAAAGCTCGCCTTCTTCATCCGCTCGACAACCTTTTCGGTTTCCTCGGCGGTATTCAGCTCGCCGTTTCCGTCGCAGGACAGGAAGCGGGCGACGAACTCGCCGTTTTCCGTCTTCATCTGCGCGGATACGTTCCAGTATTCCTGCGGCTCGAACTCGTCGATTTCATGCTCTCTGTCGCAGATCATCGCCGTAGCGACCGACTGAACGCGGCCGGCGCTCAGGCCTTTCCTAACCTTCGCCCACAGCAGCGGGCTGATTTTGTAACCTACCAGTCTGTCCAGCACGCGGCGCGCCTGCTGCGCGTTGACCAGATCCATATTGATCGGGCGGGAAGACTTGATCGCCGCCTTGACCGCCTTATTGGTGATTTCAAAGAATTCCACGCGGCAGGCTTCCTTTTCGCCGATGCCGAGTACGCCCGCCAGATGCCACGAGATCGCTTCGCCTTCGCGGTCCGGGTCTGTCGCGAGATAGATTTTGGTCGCAGCGCGCGCTTCTTTACGGATCTTATCGAGAATCTCGCCGCGGCCGCGGATGGTGATATATTTCGGCTCGAAATTGTTCTCTTCGTCAACGCCGATCTGGGACTTGGGCAGATCACGGACATGGCCGTTGGAGGCCTCTACCTTGTACCCTCTACCAAGAAACTTGCCGATGGTTCTCGCCTTTGCGGGAGACTCGACAATAACCAGTTTATGCGCCATGAAACAACCTCCGTTGCGGGATAATCATTATAAATCGCTGCACTCCAGTACTTTCTTCATTATACGAGAGCGCGATACAGTTTTCCTGCCGACTGTCTTATTATTCCTTGCATTTCAAGGATTGTCAAGAGCGAATTTAGGCTTGAGCTGTTCATTTTCATGTCAATCGCCAATTCGTCGAAGGATTTTTCTTCAAATCTTAATATTTCTACCAGCTTCCTGGACTCCTCATCCAGTTCGGGCAGCTCAGCCTGCTGCTCCTGCGCCGGTTCGCGCGCCTCGCTCCAGCTGAAATAATCAAGCACCTGCTCGGCCGACAGCGTAACGACCGCGCCTTCCATCAGCATCCGGTTAGGCCCCTCGCTGGCCATCGAATACACCGAGCCGGGCACCGCAAAGCAGGGTCGTCCTTGCTCCCTCGCATAGCGCATTGTGATCATCGCGCCGGATTTCGCAGTTCCCTCCGTCATAAGCACGCCGTCGCTCAGGCCGCTGATAATCCGGTTCCTCTGAGGAAAGAAGCGCGCGTCCGGCTTCACGCCCGGCGGATATTCAGACAGAAGGCTTCCGCCCTCCTGAAGAATCCGATCCGCCAGTTCCCTGTGCTCTGAAGGATAGATATACTCGGGGCCGGACGCCAGTACGCCGATCGTCTTTCCGCCCGCCGAAAGACATCCTTCGTGGGCCCGCCGGTCTGCGCCCAGCGCCAGCCCGGATACGATCGTAACCCCCTGCTCCGCCAGATCATGCGCAACGGTCTCGGTAAAATGCATTCCGTCCGCCGTGATCTTGCGCGACCCGACGATGGCGAACATCTGCGGATCATTGAGTTCCAGACTTCCCCGGACATACAGCGTAAGCGGCGCTTTGTCAATGCTCCTAAGCCGCATCGGATAATCGTCGTCCAGCTGCGTTAGCGCGGTAATTCCCGCCTCTTCCATCGCAGTAAACAGCCCGTCCATATATTCGTCCGTCCGCGCCGCCTTTACCTTTTCAAATACCTTCGGCGTCAGCAGCCGCTTCGCCAGAATCAGCTGCTCCCATACATATTTTGCCTCGCCGTATTCCTCCATCAGCCGCCAGAACGGCTTCTGCTCCAGCCCTTGAATGCTGCTCAGCCAGATCCAGTATCGCTGGCTATCCGAATATACCATACCGCTCTGAGCCTCCACACGCCGCAGTATTCCTATAATCCTGTTTTACCGTTTTCGTTACGCACCGCTCTGTGTCTGCCGCAGAATCGCTCAAATCTCTGCATTTCTGAGACTCATACGCCTGTTTAGCCCCAGTATTTGCTGTCCAGTGCGCGGTACTGAACCGCCTCCGCCACATGGCCGATCTCAATCACATCGGCCCCGGCAAGGTCGGCAATCGTTCTTGCCACCTTCAATATCCTCGTATAGGCCCGGTTGCTCAGGTTCATCTTCTCGCAGGCGCGCATCAGAAGCGCGCGGGCGTCCTGCTTCATGCCGCAGAATGTGTTGAGCGTTCTTGCGTCCAAGCGAGCGTTGCAGGCGATGTTCTGCCCCGCATAGCGCAGGCGCTGAACATTTCTTGCCTTCTCCACCCGCTCGCGGACGGCGGCGCTGCTTTCCTCCTGCTGATCGTCCGCCAGCCGGTCCGGCGGCAGGCTCTCGACCTCGATATGAAGATCGATCCGGTCCAGCAGCGGCCCGGAAATCTTATTGAGATACCGCCTGATTTCAGACGCCGAGCACCGGCAGGCCTGCGTGCGGGAGCCGTAGTTTCCGCAAGGACATGGA
>JAFQQU010000246.1 GCA_017410445.1 Clostridia bacterium
GGATTGCTTCCGGATAAGCGGCGTGGAAAGAGCACAAAACTGAACAGGATATCCAAGGCGGCGCGTCTTTTCAGGGCGCGCCGCGCTTCTGTAAGAAAGGAAGAGGCGTAGTTGACAGAAAACATATGTTTCTGTATAATATGAGAGCGCGGGCGACGAGCCCGCTTTATCTGTGTATACTGACGAAAAAAGTAGGGGAGTCCTTTAATGAACGCCGATATTTACGCCGCCCTCAAGCAATACTATGGATACGACAGCTTCCGTCCGGGTCAGGAGAAGGCAGTCAATGCGATTCTGTCCGGTCAGGATGCGCTGTGCGTTATGCCGACGGGCGCGGGCAAATCGGTGTGCTATCAGCTGCCTGCGGCCATGCTGCCGGGCATCACGATTGTCATTTCTCCTCTGATTTCGCTGATGCAGGATCAGGTTGCCGCGCTCAATCAGATCGGCATCCGGGCGGCCTATCTCAACAGCACGCTGACCCCGCGTCAGATGGAGAAGGCCATGGACAACGCCTGCATGGGCGTGTATAAGCTGATCTATGTCGCGCCCGAGCGCCTGGGAACGCCCAGAATGGAGCAGCTGATCTCGTCGGTGAAGATATCGCTGGTTGCGGTGGACGAGGCGCACTGCGTCTCTCAGTGGGGCCATGATTTCAGGCCGAGTTATCTGGAAATTCAGAATTTCATCGCAGCCCTGCCGGTCCGGCCTCCGGTGATTGCGCTCACGGCGACGGCGACCGACCGGGTGAAGGAGGATATCGTTCAGCAGGTCGGGCTCAGAAATCCGGTCTGGCTGAACACCGGCTTCGACCGGCCCAATCTGTATTTTGCGGTCGAGCGCGTTGAGCCGAAGCGGAAGGAACTGTATATCATCAATTACGTCCGTGCGCACAGCGATGAGGCCGGCATCGTATACTGTAATTCCAGAAAGGCGGTTGAAGAGCTTACCGAAGCGCTGCTGGATGCAGGCATTCCCGCGCGGCGGTATCATGCGGGACTCTCCGATGAGGAGCGCAAGCAGGCGCAGGAGGAATTTCAGTATGACCGCGCGCAGGTCATGGTGGCGACCAATGCGTTCGGCATGGGCATAGACAAGAGCAATGTACGGTATATCATCCATAATAATATGCCCATGAACATCGAAGGGTATTATCAGGAGGCCGGACGCGCGGGCCGCGACGGCATGCCCGGGGAATGCATCCTCTTGTTTTCTGCCAATGATATCATGACCGCGAAATGGCTGCTAAAAAGGGGACTGGAGGACAGTGCGGTCGATCCGGATGAGTTCGAGCGGCAGCTGGAAATCGGCAACCGGCAGATCATGCAGATGGCGGACTACTGCATCAAGGACGGCTGCCTGAGGCAGAAGCTTCTGAAATACTTCGGGGATGAAGCGCCCGAATACTGCGGGAACTGCAGCTGCTGCGTGGGCGAATACGAGCTGGCCGACGAATCGGAAGCGGCGAGGACGCTGGTGTCGATCATCCGGAAAACCGGGCAGCGCTACGGCGCGTACCTGATCGCTTCAGTGGCGGTGGGCGACAAGAATGAAAAGATCGAGTCGCTCGGACTGACCGGGCTGGCAGAGTACGGCGGGCTTAAGCAGTACGGAAGAACCGGCGTCAAGCGGATGCTGGAACTGATGAGCGGCAGCGGCTTTCTGATCACGCTGGACGGCGTGTATCCGGTGCTTAAGCTGACGCCGCGCGCGGTTTCGCTGGAAGCGGGCGAGGAACGCTTTATGATGAAGAAACTGCGCGAGAAAAAGGCGGTCGACGAGGAGAAGAAGAGCGGAAGGAAAAAGAAGGCTGAGCAAATCAAGCCGACCTTCAAGACGGAGCGGCAGGCCAGCGTGTATCTTCTGGAGCGCCTGAGGGAGCTGAGAAGGAAGCTTGCGGATAAGCAGCATGTTCCGGTGTATCTGATTTTTCAGGATTCTGTGCTGGTTGAGATTGCAATGATGAAGCCGAAGACGCTGGAGGAATTCGCAAAAATCAAGGGCGTGGGCGCGAGCAAGCTGGCCAGATACGGTGCGACGTTCGTCCAGTTCATCCGGGAGATTGATCCGTAGGCCGGAAAGAGCGGGGAAGGATTGTCAAATTCTTTTTACATGGTTTTTTATACCGCCCTATTGACAAATAAGCGCAATAGGGCTATGATATGACCATCGGTTAGCACTCAACCAAAGAGAGTGCTAACAACCTCAAGGGAGGCGAACGTGATGAGGTTGGATGATCGGAAATTCCTGATCCTTCAGGCGATCATTGATGACTATATCATGACCGCTGTTCCGGTGGGTTCACGAACGATATCCAGAAAGTCAGGCGTAGGATTTTCTCCGGCGACCATCCGAAACGAGATGAGCGACCTGGAGGAGCTCGGATACCTTGATCAGCCGCATACTTCTGCGGGCAGAGTTCCTTCAGCCAAGGCATACCGGCTGTATGTGGACCGGCTGATGAAGTCGGTGGATGTCAGTGAGGAAGAGGCCGGGCGGATTCACGATCACCTGTACCGCCGCACGGCGCAGGTGGAGGAGGTTATCCGGGAAGCGGCGCAGGCGCTGTCCGATGTGACGCATTACACGGCGGTTGTCGCGGCGCCCCGTCTGGACGGAATGACGGTTCGGCGGATCCAGCTGGTTCCGGTAACGGAGACCAGCGCGCTGATGATCGTGGTGACCAGCGCGGGCATGGTAAAGGATCATGTGATCCCGGTGCCGGCCGGCGTGGAACCGGATCATCTGTACGCCATTTCGAAGATGCTGACGGCGCAGCTGGCCGGACATCCTCTGAGCAATGCGCGGGATCTTTTGATCGGCGTATTTGCCGGGCTGACTGAGCACAAGCAGCTGATGGGAAGCGTCATAAGGGCGCTTGATCAGCAGGCGCAGGAAGAGGGCGTTGGTTCGCTTGTTGTAGGCGGACGGAGCAATCTTCTGAGCTATCCGGAATACAGCGACGTTGAGAAGGCGAAGAACTTCCTGGCGGTGCTCGAATCCCGCGAAAAGCTGGCTCCGCTGCTGAGCCAGACGGGCGGCGTTGAGTTTGCCGTCAGAATCGGACCGGAGATCAACATGCCGGAATTTGCGGACTGCTCCGTAGTTACGGCGACCTACCGCGTCGGCAACAATACGACCGGCACGATGGGCATCATCGGACCGACGCGCATGAATTATGCGCGGGTGGTATCGGTGCTGAACTACATGGGCAGGACGATCAGTGATTTGCTGTCCGGCGATAAGGAATAGAGGTGCAAACGTTGAACGAAGAAAAGAAGCGTGAAGAAGCGACGGTTGAAACCGAAGAAAAAGAAATTGAAGTTGAAGTGAAGGATGCGCAGCCTGAGGAAACTCAGGAAGCTGCCGAAGAACAGGCCGAGCCCACGATTGATCAGTGGCGTGAGGCGCTGGAGCTTGCAGTCAAGCAGCGCGACGAGTATCTGGCCCTTGCGCAGCGCGCGCAGGCGGACTACCAGAATTTCAAGCGCCGCAATCAGCAGGTCAGAACGGAAGCCTATGACGACGGCGCCCGGGAGACCGTAACCGCGCTTCTGCCGGTGCTGGACAATCTGGAGCGCGCCATCGCTGCGGCGGAGGGCGAGAGCGAAGCGCTGCTGGCGGGCGTTAAAATGGTTCACCGGCAGATGGTTGAAGAACTGACCAGGCTGGGCCTTGAAGAGGTTCCCGCACTGGGCGCGCAGTTCGATCCGGATGTTCACAATGCAGTCATGAAGACGACCGAAGGCGAACCGGGAACGGTCGTCGAGGTATTTCAAAAGGGTTATCGCGTCAAGGGACGCATCATCCGCTATGCGATGGTCAAAATCGCTGTCGAGGAATAAATCAGTCAGAACCTGTCATATTTGAGGAGGATATAAAAATGAGCAAGATTATCGGTATCGATCTGGGTACTACCAATTCCTGTGTAGCCGTTATGGAAGGCGGCGAGCCGGTTGTTATTACGAATGCTGAAGGCGCGCGCACGACTGCTTCTGTCGTAGCGTTTGCCAAGAACGGCGAGCAGCTGGTTGGCAGAGCCGCGAAGAATCAGGCAGTTGCCAATCCCGAGCGCACCGTCATCTCCATCAAGCGCGAAATGGGCACTGACTACAAGGTTAATGTAGACGGCAAGGAATATACTCCCCAGCAGATCAGCTCCATGATCCTGCAGAAGCTGAAGGCCGACGCTGAAAGCTATCTGGGCGAAACTGTATCTCAGGCTGTTATCACTGTTCCCGCTTACTTCTCCGACGCGCAGCGTCAGGCTACTAAGGACGCCGGCCGCATTGCGGGTCTGGAGGTTCTGCGCATCATCAACGAGCCCACTGCCGCTGCTCTGGCCTATGGTCTGGACAAGGGCGACGCTCACAAGATCCTGGTTTACGACCTGGGCGGCGGCACCTTCGACGTTTCTCTGATGGAAGTCGGCGACGGCGTTTTCGAAGTTCTGGCCACTGCCGGCAACAACCGTCTGGGCGGCGATGACTTCGACAATCGCCTGATCGATTACATTGCCGGTGAGTTCAAGCGCGAAAACGGTATTGATCTGAGACAGGATCGTATGGCCATGCAGCGCCTGAAGGATGCTGCCGAGAAGGCGAAGATCGAGCTGTCCGGCCTGATGAGCACCAACGTAAACCTGCCCTTCATCACCGCCGATGCGACCGGCCCCAAGCATCTGGACGTAACCGTTACCCGCGCCAAGTTCGAAGAACTGACTGCTGATCTGGTTGAAAAGACCATCCAGCCCCTGAATCAGGCTCTGCGCGACGCCGGCATGACTGCCAGCCAGGTTGACAAGGTTATTCTGGTCGGCGGCTCCACCCGCATTCCTGCCGTTCAGGCCGCCGTACAGCGCGTCACCGGCAAGGAGCCCTTCAAGGGCATCAACCCCGACGAGTGCGTAGCTCTGGGCGCGGCCATTCAGGGCGGCGTTCTGGGCGGCGAGGTCAAGGACGTTGTTCTGCTGGACGTCACTCCTCTGTCCCTGGGCATTGAGACCATGGGCGGCGTATTCACCCGTCTGATCGAGCGCAACACCACCATTCCGGCCAGCAAGAGCCAGATCTTCTCCACCGCTGCAGAC
>JAFQQU010000247.1 GCA_017410445.1 Clostridia bacterium
CCGCATTAAGCCATTCGCCTGCTTGACGACGATGGAAACGACGTTGAAGACGGCGACGAAGGCGAAATCTGCGTCGATCTCTCCAAGGGACATCCCGCGGGCCTGTTCATCGGCTACTACCGTGATCCGGAGCGCACCGCCGAAGCCTTTGCCGGCGGCGTATACCACACCGGCGACATGGCATGGCGCGATGAAGACGGCTACTACTGGTTCATCGGCCGCGCAGACGACGTCATCAAGTCCTCCGGCTATCGCATCGGCCCGTTCGAAGTAGAAAGCGCGCTGATTGAACATCCGGCTGTTCTCGAATGCGCCATCACCGGCGTACCGGATCCGGATCGCGGTCAGGTCGTCAAGGCGACCATCATGCTGGCCAAGGGCTATGAACCCAGCGACGCGCTCAAGAAGGAGCTGCAGAACCATGTAAAGCGTGCGACTGCGCCTTATAAGTATCCGAGAATCATCGAGTTTGTCGACGAGCTGCCCAAAACCTTCTCCGGTAAGATTCAGAGAAAGAAGCTGCGCGAAGAGTCTAAGAAAGCTCAGAGCGGAAACTAAAGCACATAGAACACCCCGACGCCTCAGAATCATGAAGCGCCGGGGTGTTTCTGTATCTTCCTAAATCTTTATAGGTATTTCTTGAAGCCCATCACCTTTTCATATCCGAGGTTTTCATACATCTGATGCGCTTCGGTCCGCTTCATGGCGGAACACAGCGTGGCATAGCGCACGCCGCGCTTTCTGCCCCATTCCTCAATCTCATTCATCATCGCCCTCGCGACGCCCATTCTGCGGTAGTCATGATGCGTCACGACATTTTCAATCACCATCACCGGCGCGCAGAGGCCGCAGAAATCGCTGAATGCCACGCCAATCAAAGACCCGCAGATCACGCCTGCGTCCGCATCCTGCGCCACCAGTAAATACTGATCTTCCCGCACATTGATGTCGCGGATCAGCGCATCCAGTCTCTCCGGATCAAACGCACGCTCGCTGATGTCGTCCATGAGTTCGTTGAACTGCTGCATATCTTTGGGGTCGTCCGGATTCACCTTACGGAAAATCAGATTCATTATTTATCATCCTCCATATCAAAAGGAGCGGGACTGCCCCGCTCCTTCAGTCAAAATAGCCTCTTTACAATGAGGTCGGCGCATTCCTCCGGGGTGTGTATATCCGTTTCCACACGCATGCTGTATCGGATTCCCTGCGCCATGAGCGCATACTGCTCTTCAGACTGCGTTTCGTATCGATCGCCGCGCGCAATATTCCGCTGCCGGCAAATCTCCAGCGGACAGTATACTTCAACGATGTCCAGCGGATTATCCTTCAGAATATCCATCATCTTTTCATAATGCGGCTTGATTTCCGGCCGCTCAACCAAGATACCGTCGATCAGAATATTCTTGCCCATATCGGAAAACAGCTTGGCCGTGTGGTACATCATAAGAATTGCTTCACTGAGATATTTCCAGTAGTTCTCCCTGAGATACTTCTCGCCCACTGTTTCCTGAAACAGATCATTTGCCAGCACATGAAAAAACACATCGTCCCTCGCCTGCAGTGCATCCACAATTGAAGTCTTCCCCGAACTGGTCACGCCGTTCAGAAAAATGATTCTTCCTTTTTCCATGCATCCTCCTGTCAGGCCAGCCTCGACCGGATTCCGGCAAAGTCCCTGTTCAGCGCATCGAGGTCAATCACGCCGTCGCTTCCGAAGGAAGTCGCCTCAACGGTGAAATCCCCCTGATATTGCTTCTCTTTCAGGAAGGCAAACAGCCGGTCGAAATCAATCTGTCCGTCGCCCGGGTGAAGCGTTCTCAGGCAGTTCCAGTCCATGCGGCCGCCCCTGTAGTCGTTGATATGCATATGAGTGATATGCTGAAACACTTCGCCGCCCGCCGCGCCGTAAAGGCAGTCCATCTGTCCGTGAAACTCTGCCATCTTGGTATCAAATGTGAACTGCACATCCGGATACGCCGCAATCAGCCGCTGCATATGCGCAAACGGATCCTCGTGATTGCAGACCACATTTTCAACCGTCAGCTTCAGCCCATGCTCCTCCGCAATCGGTCGAAGCTGCCCGTACAGCTCCATATTGTGCCCGATGTCCTTATCCGAATGGATGCCGCTCCACAGATGAAGAACCAGCTTCGACGCGCCGATTGCTTCAGCCACTCCGCAGTTGATCCGAAACCGCCGGATTGCTTCTTCGGTGTCGCCCGGCTCGTTCCGGCTGATACATTCGCCGATGCCCTTTTCAAGATGTACGACCGGAAATACCGCCCGCAGCCCTTTCAGGTATCCGACCAACTCGTCAACCTGATCGTACCACGTCGAATACATCATGAATTCGAACCCGTCGCACTTCAGCCGTTCGGCGCATCCTTCCAGCAGCCGGAAATTCCTGCCGTTCGGCCGACCGATCAGCGCACCGGTCGAGCACAGTATCCTGCTCACGCTCATTCTCCTTCGTCTCAGTCGATATTCTCAAAGAAATCGTTCTTTTCAACGTCCTGTCCGACCGTCGTGAAGGCCAGGCCGTACTTTCTGTTGTCGTAGCGTACGCCGTGATTGTCCATCGTGAAATAGTCAGCTGAGATACATGCTTGCTGTAGCCGATGGTCGCAACCTGCGTCATCGTCATGCCGGCCAGTTCTTCCACCGGCTCGTCATAGACATTCATCGTCAGCGCGTTCTCCTTGTAGAGGTGAATGTACAGCTTTTTCGGAGTCCATACGCCATATTCCTCCGCGCTCGCCGGGCTGATGGCTGCGTCTCCCGCCTTGGTCACCGCGCTCTGCACGGCGGCACAGGTAACCTTGTGCTGGTTGTGGCCGTA
>JAFQQU010000248.1 GCA_017410445.1 Clostridia bacterium
CATGAAGGGGCCGGTTCCGATGGGGTTGGTCGCCATCTCGCCGTTATCGATGACGGACGGAGCCACGATGTAGCCGGAGGAACCAGCCAGCTCAAGGCCCAGCGCAGCGTCAACGCCGGAGAGGTTGATGCGCACGGTGTACTCGTCGACGACTTCAACGCCGGTGATCATGGACAGGTCGCTGCCCTTGAAGACGTGGCCGCACTCGTCGCTGATGTAGTAGTTGAGGCACTTGGCAACAGCTTCGGCGTTGAACTTTTCGCCGTTGCTGAAGGAGACGTCCTCGCGCAGCTTGAGGGTCATGCTCAGGCCATCCTCAGCAAACGCCCACTCGGTCGCAAGGCCCGGGGCGACGTTGCCGGTCTCGTCGATGGTCAGCAGGCCTTCATAAATCTGGCCCATGACGGTAAAGTCGGAGGAGCAGTCGCTGATCTTCGCGATGTTCAGGCCCGCGTCGAGGCCCTTGGACTTCGCCAGCACCAGCACGCCGCCGCGCACGACCTCGCCGGTCGGCTCTTCGGTCAGGGTGATCTTGTCGTTGCCCTCAGCCCATGCGCACGCGGCCAGGCTCACGAGCATAACGATCGCCAGCAGGATAGACAACCATTTCTTCATTGAGTCCACTCCTTTGAATTGATTTGGGACAGGGTATGACAACCCCTCCCTGTGTTGTATCCATTATAAAATACAATCATCAATTTCAACATTGCCCGACTTCGGTAATTTATGTGCAGAATTTGCTCGTTTTCCTGTAATTCGGGGCAATCCGCACAATTTTATACCCATTATGTAACTCACTTTGCATGCAGGAGACGGGAGATCGTGCGCTGAGCGGGCGAGGTAACGCCCGGAAGCCCGGCGGCGATTTCCTCGTCGGAGACCATCAGCTCATAAAGCGCCTCCTCATAGGTCAGGCCGCTTTCCTGCATGATCAGGCGCGTGCTGCGATCAATCAGCTTCTTATTGGACATGTTCAGCCACGTCATGAAGTTGCTCGTCAGCCTGCCCATACGCCCCATACTCACAGTCGAAATCGTATTGAGTACGATCTTGATCGCCAGATGTTCAAAGAGCTTCATCGACGTCTTTTCCGTCTTCACGCCCAGATCCTCAAGCGTCAGGCTCTTTTGCCCGGCGTACCGTCCGGCATGCGCGCCGTATGAGGGACAGGGCGTCCCCTCTCCGATCCATACCGCCGTGCCGCCTTCGCGCGCGGGCGCCTCTTCGCAGCCGATGCGGTATCCGAGCAGATCCTGCGCAGAAATCTTCGGCACGGGATCGACCTTCACGCCGAAGGACTCGTAGTCCTCCTTCGTCCAGCTGATGCAGCGCATCTCATGCATCAGGCATGCGCGCCACGCCTGCTCCGTGCTGCGCTGCGGGTCCTTGACAAACGCCCAGGACGGCTCGCCGGAGCCTCCCTCCGGCACAAACGGCGGCACAACGAACGTAGGCGAACGCTCCGTCGTATCGCTGAGCACGTCAAGCAGGTACTCGTCGGCAAAATACGTGATCAGCCCGCCCTCTTCATATACCTTCGCTTCAAACGCTGCGTAATCGCCCGCGGCGGCGACCGCTTGATCGGAAAGAAGCTGCTGCATCAGCTCGGTGAACGCCTTCGCGTAATCCGTTCCGGACGACTTTCCGGTCACAATCCTCACCAGCGCTTCCTCCATCGCGCTGGCGATAGAAAGCTGCTCAATGGAGGAGGACTGCATGCGCGTAGAACCGGTAACAGCCATCGCGCCGCAGGGCAGATACAGCGCGTAAACACCCTCGCGCTCAAAGACCTCCCTCGCGCGGGTAAGCCGCGCGCTGACCGCTTCAGGATTGCTGCAGACGACCATCTGCACCTTCGCGCCGGCCTTAGCCGCCGCCAGCGCCGTACCGAGAATTGAGGTCGTTTCGGCCGTCGCCGTCACGCCGATGAGCAGATCCCCTTCGCCCACGTTCAGCGCCGCCGTCTGCCTCGCGCCCAGCTCGGCATAGTCCTCAAAGCACTCCACAGACTTGATCAGCGCGTAATCGCCGCCGGTCATGATGGTGACCACCTGATCTTCAAGCCGCCTGAGCAGCTGCGCCTGCTGCGGATATTCCGCCGCCATGCGCTGCGCCGCACGCCGCCACGATGCTTCCAGATTCAGGGCAAGCCGACCCGTTGCGCCGCAGCCCGAGAGCACAAGACGCCCCCCTTCGCGCAGCGTCTTTTCAACGCGCGCGGCAAACTCGCGGTATTCTTCTCCCTGAACGCAGCGCGCGAACGTATCCGCCAGCACGCGGTCCACGCAGAAGATCATTTCCACCGCCTCACGAGCGTCTCGCCGCGCCGCCTCGCCAAGGCCGCGCGTGAGCGGGTTGGACTGCTCCGCCTCGACAAAGCCCAGCATGTACTCCTGTTCATGAAGAAGAAAGTCCTGCGCGCGTTCTCCTGCGCGCTCCCTGATCCTGTCAACGCTCATCTTTCATACCTCCGTCAGGTCTGAACGCCTGCATACGCAGACCGGAATTACTGATATCAGTATAGCGTTTTTTCTTTCCCCTGCATATGCATCATTTTAAACAAATTCCATGCCAAATCCCGCTTTTTTGTGTAAATCAGCCGGATTTTTTCTGATTTCAACGGAAAAGATGCCGATAAACCCGAGAAAAATGCATTTTTGAATACCTCATCTTATGATACCATGTAAGCATCATAAGCCGTCCCGCGTCAAACCGGACGACTACTGCGGCATACTGCACTGAAAAACAGAAAGGAAGGAATTGCCGTGAAAGAAAAAACCTATCTTCTCCATCAGGAGAACCGTGAGGATTACCGCGTCATGAATCAGACAGGCGTCTTTCAGGCCCTGATCGACGAACCGCAGCACAACGCCTGCTGGGACGGCCATCTCACGCCCGAAGGCAAGCTGTACTTCAGCGTCTGCTCCGAGCTGACCGTCGGCGAATACGCCAAGCTCTATACCTACGATTTCGAAAAGAACGAAGCGAAGCAGTGCTTCTATACCCGCGATCTGCTCCTGAAGAGCGACCGCTACATCCGCGACAGCAAATTCCACACGAGCATCCAGTCCCTGCCCGACGGACGGCTGATCATGGTCACGCACACCACCGATAAAGCGCCCCAGCATCCCGCGTGGCTGCCCTATGCGTTTGTCTCCAATCCGTGGGAAGGCTACGCCGGCGGCGAGCTGATGATCTACGATCCCAAGACCGGCAAGGTCGAGCTGCTGGGCATGCCCGCCCCGCGCGAGTCCATTTACGGCGCCGTCTATTCCCCCAAGGACAACGCCTACTATATGCTCGGCTACATGCGCGGCCATCTGTACCGCTATGACCTGAATACCCGCAAGTGCGCTGATCTCGGTCAGGCCAGCGAATACCATTGCTACCGTCTGACCATCGGTCCGGACGAGAACGTCTACTTTTCTACCCGCAGCGGCTTCCTGATGCGCTACAATGTGGACAAGCAGTGCATCGAGGACACCGGCACGCGTCTCTTCTGCGACAAGGGCGTGCATCCGTGGCCGTTTACCTACATGGGTCCGTGCGCCATCGGCCCGGATGGCCGCATGTACATGACCGGCAACTTCACCGACAAGCTCAGCGTCTATGACCCCAAGACCGGCAAGATGGAATGCCTGGGCAAGATGATCCCCGCTGACGAGTACGTCGATCACGACCAGCAGCATGCAATGCTGCCCGGCATGGCCTTTGACAAGTACGGCGTGCTGTGGTATGTGGTCATGTCCTTCCGCGACAACGAGGACGAATACTACAAGGTTCCGTCCATGCTCATGCGCTGGGACGTTCTGGGCGGCGGCAAGCCCGAAGTCCTTGGCCTGTTCGGCACGGTCGACCGCGTTCAGACGCATACCGACTCCTTCTTCATCGACAAGGAGCGCGACATTCTCTACTCCGTCTCCACCAACCATTCCCTCCATTCCCCGGACGTCATCGCCGTGGATCTGGCCAAATTCCGTCCCGTCCGCCACGAACTCGGCCCCGTGACGGAAGACCTGCTTTGCTTCTCCCCGGGCGTCGAGTTCTTCCGCGAGTTCGGCGACATGTGGCACAATACCAAGGCCGCTATCCGCGCGAATACCTCCGCCGTCCATGCGGACAGGATTCAGCCCGTCCGCCTGTGGCGCGAGCTGCCGATGGAAAAGATCGCGGAAACCGCCGTCATTTCCCTCAGGTGGGATGACAACGAGACGCTCGTCGGTCTGAGCGGCAAGAACGAGCGCTATGCCTTCACCGTCAGGGACGGCAAGCTGGCCTCCTTCTCCAAGGCGGACGAAAAGACGGCCGCAGAGCTTGCCCCGAAGACGCCCGATGACGTCGAAGGACTTCCGGGCTATCCGGGCCGCAAATGGCGCGCGCATGTGACCTGCGAATGCGAATGGCTCGGCGGAACAAAGCTCGTCGGCACGCAGGACGGCTTCCTCGCCCGTGTGAACGCGGACGGCACCGTCTTCTCCATCGGTCCGGCCGACTGTCAGGGTCCGGTCCGCTGCCTGAGCGCTGACCTGACCCGCGGCGTCGCCTACGGCGTCGGCGGCGATCCCGAGGACGTCGGCAACATCTTTACCTACGACGAGAAGCGCGGCCTGCGCTATCTGGGCTACATGGCGTGCGACCTGTGGAACGATGAAGTCGGCGCGACCGCGAACTTCGTCCTCTCCGCCTGCGCCATCTCCCCGGACGGCAAGCGTCTGGCCGTCGGCGCGTGCGAC
>JAFQQU010000020.1 GCA_017410445.1 Clostridia bacterium
GCCGAGCCGACGCCCGAGCCGTCCGTCCGCCCGACCGCGCCTGTCGTGGACAAGGTGGTCATTGAGCAGATGGTGACCGAGGAGAAGCCCATGGTCGAGACCATGATCACCGTGATCGAGCAGATTGAGGCCGCGACCGAGTCCGAGGACGTGAAGACGACGGTCGAGATCGTCAATATCGAAAAGGTTGTTACTGAGGAGGAAAAGGCCGTTCTGGACACCCTGCCCGCCACCGAGCAGATGCTGGTGCTGCTGTCCGCCATCGGTCATGCCGAAGCGGTTGAAAGCGTACTGAACGCTTCCGATACGGAGACTGTCATTTCAGAGGAAGCGCAGGAGACCATGACCGCCATCACCGAGCGCGTCGAGAAGATGGACGAGGATGAGCGCAAGGAATTTGAAGCGGTTCTGATGGACAACTTCCCGGTCGAAGAGGTAGTGACCGAGGACGGCAAGGTATATCAGTACTTTGTCATTGAGCTGGTCATCACCCGCGGTGAAGAGATTCAGATTGAGCGCTACGGCTTCCGCTATGACGAGGAAACCGAAACCTGGATCTTCGCGGACATGGAAGCGCTGGCCCTTGAAATGGCGCAGGAAGGAATCCTTCCGGAAGGCACGGCAGAGCCCTCTGCTCAGCCGACCGAAGCGCCCGCAGCGGCCTGATGAACTGACCTGAATAAAAAATTCCCGACTGCCGGTACATAACCGGCGGCCGGGAATTTTTCTATGTGTTTTTGGATGAGGGATCAGCTGTCGTGATCGGAATCGCCCAGCTCGTCGCCGTCGCCTGCCATCAGCTCGCGGCTGCTGACGCGGCGGGCAGTGCGCTCGGTTTCAACGAGGTCGGACAGCTGCTCCTTGACGGCAGCGGCGTTTCTGATGCGGCTGATGTCAAATTCCGGGGTGGATTTGTCCGCAGAGCAGCAGTGAATCGTGCCCAGGCCGAACAGACGTTCGCCCAGAGAGCGGCGCAGCGTGATGTCCAGAATGCGGTACAGGCGGATTTCCTCTTCCTTCTTGTTCAGGAAACCCGATTCGATCATCAGCTTTTCATTGGTCAGCTTGTACACGGTAAAGGACAGCGGCAGCCCGAACAGCGTGCGCTTGCGGGCGCGCCAGAGATATTTAACTTCACTCATGGCTTTTTCCTCCGTTTTTTTGGTTTTGTCCTGATTATATTATGACGAAAAAGAATTGTCAATGAATGCACGGATTGGGGCGCGGGAGTGACATTCAGATAAAGATAAGGTTAAGTAAGTAGACGGAAAAAGAACGCATGTTCTATTATGAAACCGAAAAAAGCAAGCCCCGAGGGGGTGCGGAACGGAGGAAGACAATGAACAATATGAATGGTATGGCCAGAACGGCGGGCAGGCCGAGGAAGAATCCGGGCGAGGACAGGAGATCGTTTCTCTGGCATCCGGCGAAGGAGACGGCGGCGAAGGTGGAGCGGCTGTGCCGGGAGTGCGATCTTTCGGCCAACGCGGTGATCACGATGCTGGCGGAATACGGGCTTGAGCATGTTTCGCTGGAGCCGAAAACCGTTCAGCAGGTGCGCTTTTCCGACGCGGAGGAGGAATGAGGATGGACAAGGTATTTACGAACCGGGAGCATGCGGCGTGGCTGCGCAGGCAGGCGGAGCTGAAGCGGCCCTACTGGTACGGCGTGTATCACCTGCCGTGCACGGAGGCGCTGCTGGAAAAGAAGAAGCGGCAGTATCCGGCGCATTATACGGATAAGCGCATGCCGGAGTACCTTGCGGACATCGCAGCCGGGCAGATTGCGGGCGACTGCGTCAACGGCGCGATCAAGGGCGCGGTGTGGGGCGAACTGGACGAACGGGAGCCGGTGTATAAGTCTCACGGCTGCCCGGACAGGAGCGCGGACGGAATGTTTACCTTCTGCCGGGAGCAGGGAATGGACTGGGGCGCGATGGACAGCATGCCGGACGAAATGGGCGTCGCGGTGAGAATGTCGGGCCATGTGGGCGTGTATGTCGGAGACGGCGAGGTGGTCGAGTGGCGCGGATTTGCGCACGGCTGCGTGATCACCCGGCTGGACGGGCGGAAATGGACGCACTGGTACCGCCTGCCGTGGACCGAATACGAAGAGGAGGCGGAGAAGAAGGAGGAGATTTCCCTCGGTACGCTCGGCGCTCGGCTGCTCAGGCGCGGCAGGAAGGGCGAGGACGTAAGGACGCTTCAGCTGATCCTCATGCAGCTGGGCTATGACCTGCCGGAATACGGCGCGGACGGCGAATACGGAACCGAGACGGCGGCGGCGGTGCGCGCGTTTCAGGTGATGAACGGGCTGATGATCGACGGCGTCTACGGCGCGAAGACGCACGCGGCGCTCATGGGCGTGCTGGCGGAGCAGGAGGAGGACGGCGAACCGGAGGACATGCCGCAGCCGGCGCGCAAGGTGCGCGTGACGGGCGGCACGGTGTTCGTCCGCACGGGCGCGGGCAGGGAATACGATGTCGTGACCGTGGTCCAAAGGGATATGCTGCTTGACTGGCTGGCGACGGCGGACAACGGCTGGCACGCGGTGCGGTCGGGCGGCATGAGCGGCTGGATCGGGCCGAAATATACCGAGGTGATGGACGCGTGACCAACGAACAGCTGACGGATAAGGTGGTCGAGCTGGACGAGCGCACCATCCGCCACACCGAGCAGATCAAGAGCGCGTTCAACCGCATCGATGAGCTGCACGCGCTGACCTCGAGCGTTCACCGGATGGCGACCGCCCTCGAGGTGCTGGCGAGCGCGCAGAAATCGACCGAGAAGAAGGTGGATACGCTGACGCGCGATCTGGAGGAGATCAAGGGAAAGCCGGGCAAGCGGTGGGAGGACACGGCGCGGACCGCGTTCGAGCTGGTGCTGGCGGCGGTCGTGGGCATGGTGCTGATCAGACTGGGGCTTCAGTGAGAGGAGAGATGCAAATGATGAAGATTCTGATGGATATTCTGTTGATGATGTTTTTTCTGACGCCGGCGGCGCTGGCCGAGGAGGCGGGCGCGGTGCAGGCATACACGTGGGAGACGCTGGGCACGATGGCCGGGGCGACTGCGGCCACGCTGATGATCGTTCAGCTGATCAAGGCCCCGCTGGACAGGGTGTGGAAGCTGCCGACGAGGATGGTGGTGTATTTTGTGGCGCTTATTCTGCTGCTGGCGGCGCAGGGCTTCTCCGGCGGGCTGACCGTTCAGACGGCGGCGCTGTCGGCGGTCAATGCGGTGATGGTCGCGCTGTCGGCCTACGGAAGCTACGAGGTGGCGTTCGGGGGGAAGTGAACAGGGACGACTTCCTCAGACCGCTGCTCGGCCAGCTCCCTCGGGGAGGGAGCCTGTGGGGGAGAGATGAAAAAGGCCCCGGTCTGCCTGCACTGAGATGTGCGGCGGGCCGGGGCTTTGCTTTGGGATGGTTATTTTCCGAAGGAGGAGGGCTTTTCGCTGAGGCGGAAGAGCAGCGTGCCGCCTGCGGAGAGCTCGTCCCACGTGAGGAAGAGGCGGGAGAGGGGCTGACCGTTCAGCTCGGCGCCGGAAATGTAGGGATGGGTTTCGGGGTCGGA
>JAFQQU010000249.1 GCA_017410445.1 Clostridia bacterium
GGCTCCATCCATCCCGAGACCCACTTCATGGGCCAGGTATACGTACTGACCAAGGAAGAAGGCGGCCGTCACACCCCGTTCTTCAACGGCTATCGTCCGCAGTTCTACTTCCGTACCACCGACGTTACCGGCAACATCAAGCTGCCCGATGGCGTTGAGATGGTTATGCCGGGCGACAACATCGACATGGAGATCACTCTGATCACCCCCATCGCTTGCGAAGAGGGTCTGCGCTTCGCTATCCGTGAAGGCGGCCGTACCGTAGGTTCCGGCGTTGTTACCAAGATCCTGGGCTAATTAGCTTATAAGATAAAGGCTGTTGCTTCGTGCAGCAGCCTTTGTTTTATGGATCAGGATGAATGATCAGGAAAAGGTGAACCAAAAATATGGCTTTGTTTTATCTGGTGAGGCATGGAGAACCGGTATACGACCGCATGCTTGAGCATGGATTCCGGGGATTCGGCAGGGATTTTGCCCCGCTGACCGAAAAGGGGAAAGCGCAGGCCGAAGCGGCTGCCCGGGACGTCAGGCTGAAGGACGCCGCCCTGATTGTATCGTCTCCTTACACAAGAGCGCTGCAGACCGCTCAGATTATATCGCGCGAAACCGGGCTGCTGGTCGAAGTGGAGCTTGACCTGCACGAATGGATGCCGGATCTTGAAAATAGGTATGAAACATCCGAAGAAAGCTTCGCATTAGCGCGGGAATTCACCGCTCATGCCGGCGAGTATCCGCCGGGGGCGGCGTTGCGCTGGGAAACGCTCAGTCATATGCGGGAGAGGATGCGCAGGGTCGCCGACAAATACGCCGGGTATGACCGGGTGGTTTTTGTCGGGCACGGAATGGCCTTCCGCTGTCTTAAGTATATTGAGAAAATGCGCCCCGGCGAGATCGTCGAGTGCGTTTACGAGAGAGGACAGCCTGACTGCGAATATTCGTTTACATAAGCAATCCTCCGGCATGCAGCAAAAGCCGTATGCCGGAGGATTTGTTGTGCTGTCGAGGGATTCTCCCCAAAGGCTGCGTCAGAGCACACGCCCCTGATTATCGATGCCCCCGGTGAGGTTTGGAGAGGCAGGAAGCCTCTCTATGTTCAATCAAAATTGACGACATGCGCGTCAATTTTGCGGCATTTTGCGAAGTGGAACGGAGAAAAATGCTTCTTTCCCTGCATTTTCGCCCGGAAAATCGTGAGATTTTCAGAAAATGCCTCCCCAAGGGGTGGCAGTGGCGGGGAACCGCAGTGCCCCGTCCACAAGCGTTGAGTTTGTCAACGCGCCGAGGCTGCGTCAGAGCACATGCCCCTGCCGCATCCTTGTTCTGTTTATTCTTTCGTTAGCTCGCTGCGCCGAATCTTCACTACCTTGGTACAATTCAGGCACCGCGGCGTATTGAAGCTGTGATAGTATGCAGCAAGCATATAATCCCCGCCGTCGAAAATCGCCGGATAACAATAGCTGTTGTCCGGGTCGTCCTCGATGCAGTACACCTGCTTTTCCAGCTCGCGCAGAGCGCCGTTTGCGCTGCGCAGGTCAAGTCCGGCGTAGTCAAGTCCGTCCGATTTGCTGACCGCGCAGACCAGAGGCGTCCTTTTGGCGGAGCCCCATTCCTCGCGTCTCGCTGTGCCGGTATAATACGGAATGGGATTGAACACCGCAGCTGTCACACCGCACGCGCGCGCCACCTGCATGGGGGAATCCGGCGAGGAGAAAAAGAAGTTCGGCATGGCCGGCGTCCATGTCTGACCGCCGTCTGCAGAGCGCGAATGATACTGAAAGCCGTAGCAAGTGCGGAACCATACCCACAGATCTCCGTTTTCATGCTCATACAGGCCGGGCTCGGCAAAGCCGATCGTATCCTTGTAGGGAGAAGAAAAGGTATGCTCAAAGCGGCTCCACGTTTTTCCGTCGTCATCGGAATACAGCAGGGCGATATATGTTCCGCATTCGGGCAGGTTTTCCGGTTTCCATGTTCTGATATTATAGCGCCCGCAGTTGTACGAGACCGGGTAGACAATGCGTCCGCTCTTCAGCGTGACCGCCGTTCCGTTGAAAGGGCAGTAGTAGCCCTCCTCGTCCGTACAGGGGATATAGTCGGACCATGTTTTTCCTTCGTCCGACGATCTGCGGAACACCGGCATACAGGTGATCGCGTCCTCGGTCACTTCCGCTTTTCGCAGATAGCACAGACCCAGATCGCCGTTGCCCATGCGCAGCAGCGACGCGGACATGATGTTGCGCGCGCCCTCGTCCTTTGCAAGCAGCAGGAACCGGTCGCTCCATGTTTCTCCTTCATCGTATGATACAATCGCCGCCAGACGGGCAATGGCGTCGTCCGACCCGCTTTCTCCGTAATATTCAGTGAAGGCAAGCATGACGCCGCCGTCCTTCAGCCGGATGAAGGAACTCTCGCCATTGCGGAGATTGTGTTCTCCGCTTTTTATCATGCAGACCTCGCGTCCGATTTTCTTCATGGATATGCTCCTTCCGCTTTATCGCTTCACTGCCGTCAGACCGGCGCGTCTTCGCTGAACTTGAACGAATACAGCTCCGCGTCCTTCATCTCGATGAGCATCCGGACGGGTTTTCCGGAGAGGTCGTTCAGATTGCCTGCAAAATCGACAGGCCGGTCCACGCTGTCGCCGAAGAGGCGGCCGGAATCAAAGCCTTCGATGGGCGTGCCCTCATCATCGCACAGGCGGATGCGGACATAGCCCAGCGCGGAGGTGGAGAAGTTGATCTCCAGTTCGCCGCCGGTGAATTCGATCGGCTTGGTCAGAACGGAACCGGGCTTGAAATCGCAGTGCCAGGAGAAGAAGCCGTCCAGGCGCAGCGCGTAGCGGCCGAGCTCCAGGTCCCTGGCGCGGTAATTGAGGCCCATGTAGAGCGAAATCTCATTGGGCGAGCCGGGCATGTCGCCCGCGGTTTCCACCATGCCCCAGCCGACATAGCAGTCGCCGTAATACCAGTTGCAGTCACGCTCGGCGCCGGGGGTCATGAACGCCTCGTCGGTGCGGCGGAAATTGTATCCGTCGCGGGAGGTCATCAGCACACAGTCGGTCATGGCGGTGCCGGAGCGGCCCCATTTGCGCACCTGATTGACACGGTTTTTGCGGTCGGGCAGATACTTGAAGTTGATCTTGTCTTCCTTGCGCTCCATGTAGCGGGTGGGGATGCCCAGATATACGTGGTCCGCGCGGTAGTAGGGCTTGATCTGGCTGGTGTACAGCTCGTAGTCCTCGGTGTCCGGGCCGTAATCGAGGCGTCTTGGTTCGGACCAGTGGACAAAATCCTTTGAGGTGCGCACGCGCACGTCGCGGATGATGTCGCCCTTGATATCGCCCCATTTGCTGCCCTTGCCGTCTTTTCCGTGCAGGCCGCGGTAGTAGAGGTAATATTCCTCCTTGTGCGGGTCCCAGAAGCACAGGTTCATCGAATCGTACGCGCCGTCGTCCGCCAGCACGCGCTGCTCGGTGAAGTGTACGCCGTCCGCGCTGGTGAAGAGAATCAGCTTCTGATGGCCGTCCATCAGCGCCTTGAACTTCTCCTCCTTCGGGCAGGCGGGGTTGGTATCCTTGAATACGACGAAATTGTCGTCGGATTTATCGGTGATGATGTTGTTGTCCTTCCGGCCGTTGTGGGGGATTTCGTTGACCGGAACGCGGGTGAAGGTTTTTCCGTCCCGGCTTTCGGCGTAGCAGAAATAGCAGGTATATTCAGAGGTGGTGTTTCCGAATTCGTCGCACATCAGGTCGCCGCCGCGGTAATAGAGGCGGTTCACCATGCCGTCCGGGATGACGTCGAAATAACCGCTGACGCAGCCCTCCCACGGCTTGTTGAGCGTCATGGCGACGCCGCGGTATTCCGGTTTATGCATGAGTACGCGGACGCCCTCACACCTGTCCATCAGGTATTCGTCCCAGCAGACCTCGCGGCGGGTTCCGATTCTGATCGTATCCATATGTACCCTCGCTTTCTTCACGCAGTATGCGCTTTACTGAAGTATAGCACATCCATGCGCGGCGTTCAATCCTGCGGCAGCGGGAAATCTTTCTATATATGCTGAGTGAAATCTTTCCCCGAAAGGTGGTTGACGAATGTCGGAATTGGGTATATCCTATTGTAGTTAACCCAAGAAGTAATATGGAAAGGAAGTCTGTTCTCATGAAAAAGGTTCTTGCCGTCGTTCTTGCGCTGATCATGGTATTGATGCTGAGCGCATGCACCGGCACAAACGCACCTGCACCCACCGCCGCACCCACTGCGGTTCCCACTGAAGCTCCCACCGCCGAGCCGACCGCCGAGCCGACCGCGGAACCCACCGCCGAGCCGACCGCCGAGCCGACCGCCGAGCCGACCGCCGAGCCGACCGCCGAGCCGACCGCCGAGCCCACTGCGGAACCCACCGCTGAGCCGACCGCCGAGCCGACCGCCGAGCCGACCGCCGAGCCCACTGCGGAACCCACCGCCGAGCCGACCGCCGAGCCGACCGCTGAGCCGACCGCCGAGCC
>JAFQQU010000250.1 GCA_017410445.1 Clostridia bacterium
AAAAGGCTTCCCCTTGAGGGAAAGCTGTCGCCAACGGCTGTGCCAGAGAGAAGGCTCCCCTGTGTAAGGGGAGCTGTCACCGGAGGTGACTGAGGGGTTGAAATATATGGGATTTGAATAAGATTCCAATAGAAGCCTTATTCTCATTGTAATGCTACAACCCCTCCATCATGCTGCGCATGACGCCTTCCCTTGCACAGGAGAGGCTTTGGGGATTCATTATAAGAAACGGAGATAAAAATCATGAAACAGCTGATGCTGGGCAACGAAGCCATTGCCCGCGGCGCATGGGAGGCGGGCGTCCGTCTGGTGTCCTCCTATCCCGGCACGCCGAGTACCGAAATCACCGAATTCTGCTCCAAGTATCCGGATATGTATGTTGAGTGGGCCTCGAACGAGAAGGTCGCGCTCGAAGTCGGCGTGGGCGCGTCCCTGGGCGGAGCCCGCGCGCTGTGCTGCATGAAGCACGTCGGCCTGAACGTGGCCGCCGATCCGCTGTACACCGCGTCCTATACCGGCGTGGGCAGCGGGCTGGTCGTGGTCGTCGCGGACGATCCCGGCATGCATTCCTCTCAGAACGAGCAGGACAGCCGCAATCATGCAAGAGGCGCGCTGCTCCCCATGCTGGAGCCGGCGGACAGCGCGGAATGCCGCGAGTTCATCAAGATCGCCTACGAGCTGAGCGAAAAATACGACACCCCCGTCCTCATCCGCACGACCACCCGCATCGCGCACGCCCGCTCCCTCACCGAGACGGCCGAGCGCGCCGAGGTCGAGCTGAAGGAATATCAGAAGAACATTCAGAAGAACGTCATGATGCCCGCCATGGCCAAGGGCCGCCATGTGATCGTCGAGAAGCGCATGAACGATCTGGCCGAGGAGGCCAACAGCCTCTCCGTAAACCGCATGGAAATGCGCGATGCGAAGATCGGCGTCATCTGCTCGGGTACGGCGTATCAGTATGTGCGCGAGGCTGCGCCCGAGGCGTCCACGCTGAAGCTGGGCCTGGTCAATCCGCTGCCCGAGAAGCTGATCCGCGAATTCGCGGCTTCCGTTGAGAAGCTGTATGTCATGGAAGAGCTGGAGCCCATCGTCGAGGAGCAGGTCAGGGCCATGGGCATCGAGTGCGAGGGTAAGAACCTGACCGGCCGTCAGGGAGAGCTGAGCCTGCGCAAGGTGGCCGCGATTCTTGCCGATCCGCTGCCCGAGCCGCTGGTTTCCGCCGAGATTCCGAACCGTCCTCCGGTCATGTGCCCCGGCTGCCCGCACCGCGCTTCCTATTATGTAATCCGCAAGCTGGGCCTGACCGCCATGGGCGACATCGGCTGCTACACGCTGGGCGCGCTGCCGCCCACCAGCGCCATCGACGCGTGTCTGTGCATGGGCGCGTCCATCGGCCTGACGCAGGGCTTCACCCGCATGCGCGGCGAGGAAGCGGCGAAGAAGACCATTGCGGTCATCGGCGACAGCACCTTCATGCATTCGGGCATCAACAGCCTGCTGTCCGCGGTATACAACCAGTCGGACGCGACCATCATGATTCTGGACAACACCACCACCGGCATGACCGGCCATCAGCCGAACCCCGCCACCGGCTTTGACATTCACGGAAATCCCGCCGGACATATTTCTCTTGAGAAGCTGTGCGAGGCGGCCGGCGCGAACGTCCGCGTCGTTGACGCGTATGACCTGAAGGGCCTCGAGGCGGCGCTGAAGGAAGAGACCGCGAGAAAGGGCGTTTCCGTCATCATCTCCCGCAAGCCCTGCGCTCTCCTGGACAAGAAGAGCAAGAAGCCCGCGCTGCATATCGAGCAGGACGCCTGCAAGAAGTGCATGGCCTGCACGAAGATCGGCTGCCCCGCCATCGAAAAGACCGAAAACGGCGTCCGCATCAACCCGGCGCTGTGCGTGGGCTGTGAGCTGTGCACGCAGATGTGCAAATTCGGCGCGATCAGAAAGGCCGGTGAATGAGCATGAAGAAAGTTGATATCGTTCTGGTCGGCGTCGGCGGACAGGGCACCCTGCTCGCCAGCAAGATTCTGGGCGCGCTGGCCATGCAGATGAATTACGACGTGAAGGTGAGCGAGGTTCACGGCATGGCGCAGCGCGGCGGCAGCGTCGTGACCTACGTCCGCATCGGCGAGGGCGTGTGCTCTCCGCTGGTCGAGACTGCGCAGGCCGATTATGTGGTCGCGTTCGAGCAGATGGAAGCCATGCGCGCGCTGCCCTATCTGAAGGAAGGCGGCACCGTCATCACCAATACGCAGAAGATCTCCCCGATGCCCGTCGTCATGGGCACGGTAAAGTATCCGGATGATCTGATCGAGAAGCTGGATGCGTCTGCCCGCGTGATCAAGATGGATGCGCTTGCCATGGCGGAGGAAGCCGGAGAGGCCCGTGCGGTCAATCTGGTGCTGCTGGGCGCGCTCTGCAAGGACATGGGTTCCGACAAGGCTGCATGGGAAAGGGCCATTGCCGCCTGCGTGAAGGAGAAGCTCCTCGCGGTGAACCTGAAGGCGTTTGAGATGGGGTATAGCTATTAAAAAGGCTCCCCTGTGTAAGGGGAGCTGTCACCGAAGGTGACTGAGGGGTTGAAAGCTGCCGTTTTTCGCTGAGATTCCTATAGCAATCGTAGGACAAAGAGCAATGCTGCAACCCCTCCGGCTCTCACGAGCCACCTCCCCTTGTTCAGGGGAGGCTTGGAATCCGTTTCCATCGGGCGCGAGTCCCGATGAATATATGTAGTATAGTAGAACTGAAGTACGGAAGGGACGGAACAATACCATGGCACGACAGACTGAGAGAAGGATTTGGAACAAGGCAGCCGAATGCATGGATCGCGAACAGCTCAGGGAACTTCAGAGCGAGCGGCTCCGTGCGGTAGTACAGAGGGAATACGAGAACGTACCGATGTACCGCGAGCGCATGCAGGCAAAGGGACTGACGCCGTTCGACATCCGCACGGTGGACGACCTTAGGTATCTGCCCTTCACCGAGAAGACCGACCTGCGCGATCAGTACCCCTACGGTCTGTTCGCTGCGCCGCGTCAGGAAATTGTCCGGATTCAGGGTTCCTCCGGCACGACCGGCAAGCCCATCGTCGCGGGCTACACCGCGCGCGACATTGAAAACTGGTCCGAAATGGTTGCCCGCGCCGTCACCGCGGCCGGCGGCACCAATGAATCGATTATTCAGGTAACCTACGGCTACGGCCTGTTCACCGGCGGTTTGGGCCTGCATCAGGGCGCCAGCAAGGTCGGCGCGCAGGTGATTCCGATGTCCAGCGGCAACACCGCCCGCCAGCTCATGATGATGGAGGACCTGGGCACGAACATCCTGTGCTGCACGCCCTCTTACGCATTGTTCCTGGGCGAAACGCTGCGCGAAAACGGCGTCAACCCCAAGGAGCGGCTTCAGATGAAGGCCGGCATCTTCGGCGCTGAGCCGTGGACCGAGGAAATGCGTCAGAGAATCGAGGAACTGTTCGAAATCGACGCGCTGGATATCTACGGCCTGACCGAAATCGCGGGCCCCGGCGTTGCGTTCGAATGCCTTGAAAAGCACGGCATGCATGTCAACGAGGACCATGTCATCCCCGAAATCATCGATCCCGTTACCGAAGAGCCGCTGCCCTACGGAAGCAAGGGCGAGCTGGTCTTCACGACCATCACCAAGGAAGGCATGCCCATGCTGCGCTACCGCACGCATGACATCTGCCAGCTGGACGCCACGCCCTGCGCCTGCGGCCGTACCTTCGTCCGCATGGCCCGCATCACCGGACGCACGGACGATATGCTGATCATCCGCGGCGTCAACGTATTCCCCAGCCAGATCGAATCCGTTCTGGTCAATGTCAAGGGCGTCGCGCCGCATTACATGCTGGTGGTCGACCGTGTCAACGCCACCGATCAGCTGGAGGTTCAGGTTGAGGTTACCGAGGAAGCCTTCTCCGATACCGTTTCCGGCATGGAACGCCTCACCCGCGAGATTCAGGAGAAGCTGAAGTCCGTTATCGGCCTGTCCGCCCGGATCAAGCTGGTTGCGCCCAAGACCATTCCGAGGTCCGAGGGCAAGGCGAAGAGAATCGTCGATAACCGCAAGCTGTAAGCTTGCTTGTGGACGAGGGACTGCCGTCCCCCGCCACTGCCACCCCTTGCCGCGATTTACTGAAGTCTGCTTTGCAGCCTTCGGGCGTAAATCGCGCAAGGAAACGATTTTTCTCCCGGCGGGCAAGCTCGCCTGACCTCGGCCATCACCGGATAACTCCGGCGCTGGCTACGCTTGGTCATTGCTTGCAATGACCTTCGCTAGTCGGCTGCGCCGACCTCGTGAAAAATCGCCCCGCACCCGGCGTACATGCCGCCGGGTACGATTGGATATGAAGGGGCTGTGGCCCCTTCAAACTACCCCGGAGAGATGATTTGGAAGCGATAAGGTTTCAATCTCCACATTATTTTGATTTCAAAGACATATTGTCAACCATTATATCGATTAGAATGGAGGATGTAGAATGTTTGTCAAGCAGATTTCGGTGTTCATCGAGAATACGAAGGGCAGCCTGTCCCGTCTTACCCGCCTGCTGAGCAAGGGCGGCGTCGATCTGATCGCGCTGACCGTTGCGGATACCGAGAATTACGGCATCATGCGCTGCATCGTCAGCGATACCGAAGCGGGCGTTCAGATCATGCGCGAGGCTGGCTATGTTGCCAGAACGACCGATGTTCTGGCTGTCAGCGTTCCGGATGAGCCCGGCGGACTGGCCAATGTGCTCACTCTGCTCAACGCCGCCGACGTATCGGTTGAGTATCTGTATTCCTTCGTCCGCAACACCGGCACGAACGCGCTGGTTATCTTCCGCCTGAACGACAATCAGAAGGGCGCCCGCGTTCTGCAGGAGGGCGACATTACGCTGCTTACGCAGGAAGAGGTGCGTTCCCTGTGAGTCAGTACCGGCCGACTGTTCTGACGGTTTCGCTGTCTGCCATTGCGGAGAATTTCCGGCTGGCCAAAACGGTGGTTCACGGCGTTCCGCGGCGCATGGCCGTGGTTAAGGCCGACGCATACGGCCACGGCATGCTTCCGGTCGCCAAAAGGCTGATCCGGGAAGGCGCGGACGCGCTGGCGGTTGCTACGGTGGACGAGGGCATCGCCCTGAGAGACGAGGGAATCCTTGCGCCGACGCTCATCATGGGCGGAACTTACCGGGACGGATTGGCGGAGGCCGTCAGGTGCCATCTGGCGCTGTCGGTTTATGATATCGATACGCTGCGCAGGCTGGATCAGGCTGCGCAGCGGCTGAATACCATCGCCCACGCTCATCTCAAGATCGATACCGGCATGGGCCGGGTCGGCGTGAAGGGCGAAAAGGCGCTTTCCGAGCTGCTCGATTTCTGGGCGCAGACGAAGCATGTCAAGATGGAGGGTATTTTCACCCATTTTGCCAATGCGGACGGCGACCCGGAGTACACGGCGCTTCAGAACAGCCGCTTCCTGACCGCGCTCGACACGGTGCGCAAGGCCGGATATCATCCGCTGGCGCATGCGTCGGCCAGCACCGGCATGCTGGCGGGCGAGGAATACTGGCACGACATGGTCCGCCCGGGCATCATGCTCTACGGCGCGGAAGTGACCGACCGGGTCATCGGGCTCACGCCCGCGCAGACCCTCTCGACCGCTCCGGTGCGCCTCGAATGGATGGAAGAGGGCGAAACCGTTGGCTACGGCAGAACCTTCACCTGCAGCCGCCCCACCCGGGTCATGACCCTTCCGGTGGGCTATGGCGACGGGTATCCGAGAATTCTGAGCAATCAGGCGGACGTTCTGGTATGCGGACGCCGCGCGCCGATCATCGGCAGAATCTGCATGGATCAGCTGATGGTGGACGTGACGGACGTGCCCGATGCGAACCTGAAGAGCGAGGTCGTTCTGATGGGCGCACAGGGCGGGGAGCGTATTACGCCGGACGAGCTGGCGAGGCTGTCCGGAACCATTCCTTATGAGATCATGCTGGGTTTCGGCGCGCGTGTGACGAGGAGGGTGGTCGATTGACCGGCCGTGAAGAGCTGAGAGCGCTGATGAAGCAGCGGCGGCAGGAAGCGAGCATGCTTCAGGTGCTGGAGACGTCTGCGAGAATCAGCGAAAGAATCATCGCCATGCCCGAATACCGGGCGGCAAAGAAAGTGTTCTGCTATCATGCGCTGCCCATGGAGGTGCAGACCGCCGGGCTGATCCGCGAAATGCTCCGCGAGGGCAAGGAAGTGTATCTGCCCGTGACCGAGGGAAACCGGCTCAGGGCGGTGCGGCTGACGGACGCCGACGCGGTGCACCGGGGTACGTTCGGCGTGATGGAGCCGGACGGGAATGAGGAAATCGATCCCGCCGGACTGGATCTTATACTGACGCCCGGGCTGGCTTTTGACCGGGCGGGCGGCCGCATCGGCTTCGGCGCGGGCTGCTTCGATCGGTTCTTGCCCCGCTGCAGGGGATTGATCGTCGGGCTTGCGCTGGAAATGCAGATGGTGGATCAGGTGCCCATGGAGCCGCATGACGTGTATATGCACTGCGTCGTAACCGAGGACGCGGTCTATCGCTGCGCGGAGGATGGGCTGAAAAAATGAAAATGGAAGTGATCTTGCAATGAAACTGGGACTTAAGTATGCAACGCACGGATGGGGATACTATCTGCTGGCGCTGGTCGTCGGCCTGATGTTCCTCGGCGGCATGGGAACCGCATGGTATACCCTTGTTCTGAACGCCGGTCTGGTCATCGGCATCGTGCTGATGGCGTTCAACGACGGCGCGTATCTGGGCGAGAAGGCGTGCACGCTGGCTGCGTCGCTCGAGAAGCAGGTCAAGGAAGGCCGCAGAGTGGATGAAAAGCTGAAGAATGAAACCTTCAAAAAGAAGACCGCCCTGTGGATTCTGATCATCGGCGTTCTGCCGTTCCTGCTGCTGAGCACGGTGAATGTGATTGTCGCGCCGATGTATCCCGAAGTCGTCATCGAGGAAGAGGAAGAGGCCGATACGACCGGCAGCTTCTCGTTCGATTATGACGGCAATCAGGACGCCGCGGACGAGCAGCCTGTGAACGTGGTCAATGTCATTGCCCGTCTGGCCTTCATGCCGTATGTGACGACGTATACGCTGGTCCCGGGCAAGGTGCTCAACTGGCTGTTCTTCCTGTATTCGCTGCCGGTACCTGCTATGCAGGCGGTCGGCTATCTGCTCGGCCCGAAGCTGCGCGAAAAGAAGCTGAAGGACATTGCCCGCGGCAAGAAGCGCAAGATGCGCAATCTGAAAGTACATAAGAAGCCCCGTCAGCAGAAGGCGGAGGTATGATGCATGATTATGCCGGTTCCCGGGTTCGGGCGCCGGCATTTCGGTTGAATGGGCACAAAGCCGGACGGGAGGAAATGTATGAACTGTGCGGATGTTCAGAAAAGGCTGGCGCGCGGGTGGAACACCTGGAATACATGGAGCGTGCTTTCTCATGTGCTGCTGCCGGAAGGGCTGGCGGTCAATCTGTCGCTGAAGGAATACCGCTCCGGCGGCTGGCTGCGCGAGGCGCTGATCGGACGTCAGGGCAAAAATGAAGAAAAGATTCTGCCCGGCCCGCATGCCTACGACGGCAGCTACACCGAGCTGACGCTGATCTGGCAGGATATCGAGCTGCGCATTCAGAGCGCGCACGCCGGAGAGCGGGATCTGGTGATTCTGGTAACGCCCCTTAAGATGCAAAAGCGCCCGGCGGTGCTGATGGCGGACGTGGGCTTTCTCTGGAACAGGCCGGGCATGGCGTTCCGGTCGAAAACCGGCGTTTCGGCCATGGCGGAAGGACAGGAATTCACTCTGCATGCGACGCGGTCGGATGCGGATGAGATGAGCGTCGCCTCGATGACGCCGCGCATTACCATGAAGCTGGTCGAACCGGTCGGCCTGTCGACCGGGTGTGAACGAAGCGTGGAGGAAATCTGTGAAATCCTCAATGCGGCGAAGGCGCGGCTGGAGGAGGACAGCCGGGCGAGGTTCGGCGAAGGGCATGAGCTGCACGCGGCCATGCAGACCTGCCTTGCGTGGGACACCATCTATGAGCCGCAGGGAGACCGTGTGATCACCACCGTCAGCCGGGCATGGAATGTCGGCGCCGGCGGATACGTCCTGTTTGAGTGGGATACTTATTTCGCCGCGCGGATGATCGCGCTGGACAGCAGGGATCTGGCTTATTCCAATGTGATTGAGCTGACGCGCGAGGTGAGGGAGATCGGATTTGTTCCCAATATGTACTCGGCGCGGGGCAACGTATCGTTTGACCGCTCTCAGCCGCCGGTGGGCAGCCGCATGATCTATGAGCTGTACCGGAAATTCGGGGACCGGTGGCTGCTTGAGGAACTGTTCGATGATCTGCTGACGTGGAACCGGTGGTTCTTTGCGCACCGCCATGCGGGCGAGGGCATGATGACGTACGGCTCCGATCCGTTTGAACCGGTAACCGGCAACTACTGGGAGCTGAACGGCGTGGACGATACCTTCGGCGCGGCGCTGGAATCGGGGCTGGACAACTCGCCGATGTATGACGACGTGCCGTTTGACCGGGAAAAGCACATTCTCTTTCAGGCGGACGTCGGCCTGACCGGCCTGTACGCGATGGACTGCCGCGCGCTGATGGAAATTGCGGGAATTCTGGGCCGGGAGGAAGAGATGGAGCTTCGGGAGCGGTATCAGCTGATCTGCTGCGGTATTCAGAAGATGTGGGACGAGGAGAACGGATTTTTCTACAACCTGCGCACCGATACCGGCGAATTCAGCCGCCGCATTGCGCCCACCTGCTTCTATGCGCTCTTTGCGGACGGCGTCCGGCCCGATCAGGTCCGGAGGATGATCGACGAACATCTTCTGAATGAGGATGAATTCTTTGGGGAATGGATGCTGCCGTCCATCGCCCGGAATGACCCGGCCTATGAGGATCAGGACTACTGGCGCGGCAGAATCTGGGCGCCGCTCAATTACCTGACGTATCTTGCCTTCCGGGATGCGGGATGCGAGGAGGCGTGCAGTCTCATCGCGGACAAGTCGGCCGCGCTCCTCCTGAAGGGATGGCGGGAGCACGGCTGGGTGTGCGAGAATTACGACGGGGACTCCGGCTCGGGCGAGGTGCGTGTGAAATATGTGGACGGCAAGCGCGTGAGCTACGGCGGGAGCGACCGGTTCTATTCGTGGGGCGGCCTGCTGGGATACATCGCCCTCATTGACCGCGGATTGGAAAAAATGGGCTGAAAACCGAGCCAAAGAGGCCGTTTTCCCGAAAAGTGCCAAAGAGATAACGAAGCCCCGCCGCTTTGGCGGGGTTGATGATGCGGATATTCTATGATATAATAAAAAGGACGTCTATTGTGAGGAGCGGTGCTATGCGGATCATCGGAGGTCAGTGGCGCGGGCGCAGACTGTATGCCCCGGAGGGGATGGAGACCCGGCCTACGTCTGACAAGGTGCGCGAGGCGCTGTTCAATATCATAAGAAACGATGTGTTTGACGCGATTGTATTCGATGCGTTTGCCGGTTCCGGAGCGCTGTCGCTGGAGGCGCTCAGCCGGGGCGCCGAATTCGCCGTGATGACCGATGCTTCCCGCAAGGCAGCGTCGGCGATCAAGCGGAATATCGAGCTGTGCGGCGCGGGAGAAAAGACGAAGCTGCTGGTTTCCGAATGGCAGGCGGCCGTTCCGTCGCTTAGGGGCAAGCGGTTTTCGCTGGTGTTTCTCGATCCGCCGTATAAGCTGACGAGCGCGTATCACGACGTCGTCCGCCGTCTGCTGGACGAGGACATGCTCTCGGAGGACGCGCTGATCGTCATGGAGCATGCGAAAGACGCCGTGCTGCCTGAGCTGCCTGAGGAAGTGGAGCTGTTCGACACGCGGAAATACGGAGACACCTGCCTGAGTCTGGTTCGAAGGAGAGGGGAAGCGGAATGAGGATCCTTTCTGTTCGGGAAAGGCCGGAGATGTGCGATGCGGCGATCGCCTATTTTCAGGAGAAGTGGGCGAGCGAGGAAAGCCGGATGGTCTATGAGGACTGTATCCGGATGAGCCTGAAATCGGAGTCTCCGCTGCCGGAATGGTATCTGATGCTGGACGGCGAGCGGATCATTGGCTGCGCCGGGCTGATTTCCAACGACTTCATCAGCCGGATGGACCTGACGCCGTGGCTGTGCGCGCTGTATATCGAGGAAGACTGCCGCGGACACGCATACGGATCCCTGCTTCTGGAGCGCGCTGCGTCCGATGCGGCGGCGAAGGGCTACGATAAGATTTACCTGTGTACCGATCATGTCGGATACTATGAGAAATACGGCTTCGAGAAGATCGGAACGGGCTATCACCCCTGGGGCGAGACCAGCTCGATTTTCTGCCGGAAGACCGGGGTGCTCAGTCCGCGCGTCTGCCTGTATGCGGGCAGCTTCGATCCGCCGACCGTGGGTCATCTGGACCTGATCGGCCGGGCGAGCCGGATGTTTGAAAAAGTGATCGTCGCGGTGATGCAGAATCCCGGCAAGAAGGGGCTGTTCACCCGCGAGGAGCGCGTTGAGCTGCTGGAAAAGTGCGTGAAGCAGTATGGAAATGTTTCGGTGCTGTGCGACGGCGGGCTGACGGTGGACGTGGCCCGGCGGGTCGGTGCGGGCGTTCTGCTGCGCGGCGTGAGAGGCGAGGGAGACGTAGGCGTTGAGAATCAGCTGGCGGCGGTCAACCGCATGATCAGCGGCATCGAGACGCTGGTGATGTTCACCGATCCCAAGTACAGCTTCATCAGCTCGTCCATCGTCCGCGAAGCGCTTAAGTACAGCGCACCCATCGAAGGCATGGTGCCAGATGCGATTCTGGCGGAGGTATACGCAAGGAAGGATTCCTGAGCGCATGCCGGCGCATGATATAATGAGAGAATAAGTGAAGATAAATCCGGAAGGAGAGACGGACCGATGCCCAGAAACGACAACAGATATTACGAGAACGAGGATATCGAGCAGGAAGGCGCCGAGGAGCAGTTTGAGGAAGAACAGTTCGAAGAGGGACCGTTCGAGGAGCAGGAATTCGAGGAACAGCCGCAGGAAGAGGATGAGGTTGAGATCGGCGCAGAGCTGGACAGCCTGCTGGACTTCCTGGCCAAGGCACTGACGCAGGCGCCCGCCGTCCCGCTGAGCGGTAAGCGCATGGTGAACGTGGACATGTGCCTGGATATCATCGAGGATATCCGCAACTGCCTGCCCGACGCCGTCCGCTACAGCCAGACGATTGTCGATAACCGCGACCGGCTCATCCGCGAAGCGCAGATCGAGAGCAAGCGCACGATCAACAATGCCCAGGCCGAAGCCAGTGCGAAGGTCCAGGCGGCTGACGCCCGTGCCAACAGCGCCATTGAGGACGCGACCCGCCGTGCTCAGAGCATGGTCAACGAAGCCGAAAACCGTGCCAATCAGATCATCGAGGAAGCGCAGATGCGTGCCCGCGCCATGATCGAGCAGTCCGAGATCATGCGCCATGCCCATGAGGAAGCCGCTCAGCTGTGCAACGACGCCCGCGCCGAAGCCAATGAGCAGCGTCTGCAGGCCAGCCGTTACGCAGAAGAGCTGCTGCGCGAGCTGGAGCGCGACATCCAGTCCACGCTGGACGCCGTTCACCGCAGCATCAAGAACGTTTCCGGAAACTGACCGGAAACGGAATAACAATAAGGCCCTTGCCGAAGAAATGGCAGGGGCTTTTGCTGTGTCCAAAAACAAAAAGCGCGCCGCTTCTTATAAGAAACGACGCTCAAAAAAATACCCTGATCAGTCAGTTCCTCTTCCCAGCAAACGGATGCATCAGACGATCGATGATCGGCTTCATCTTGCGCTGATTGCGGATGGCTTCCGCGCTCTGATAGGCTGTGCGGTACTGAGAATTCTGCGGGCGCTGCCGGCTGGCAATGCCGAAATACAGAACCGCCTTCTCATATTCGCCCAACTTCAGAAGGACCGCGCCGAAAAGGTAATTCCATTCGGCGCTGCGGGTCGCCACGCGCAGAAGCGCCTGACGGGCCGCCGAAAGCTGTCCCAGCTCCATCAATCGCTTGGCGTCGGCCAGCTGTTCGCCCTCGGGCGTCAGCCCGTTGCCGGAGGAAGAGGCGCCGGATGCGTGCTTGAGCGCATCATGGTATGCATTGTTGATCGAAGTCATCTTCTGCTCCGCCCACATGCGCTCCGGGCCTTCCATGAAGCGGTCCGGATGCCAGCGGCGGGCCAGTTCGCGGTATGCCTTGCGAATGTCGGCTTCGCCAGAGGTCTCAGGAATGCCCAAAACCTCGAATGCGTTCGCCATGTTCCTCTCACCTCCCGTACCAACAGATTGCATAAACGCAGATATATATGCTATTTTATAGTATACTATTCATTGCAGTATTTTTCAACAGGGTTTGGTTAATTTTCAACATGTGACAGGATTGCAACATCTTAATACAAAAGTTAGAGAAATAACGGGTAAAAAGTCCGCTTACCCTATTGTTCTTTTGGGGAAAGTAGGCTACAATATGTAGTTGTACACAGGTTTTCCACAATACGAAAGGCGTGACTCATTTGCGCGCACGAGCAAAGAAAAATGCAGGACGAGTTATCATCTGCCGGATTCTGAAGGCAGTTTCTCTGATTATATGTTTTCCGATGGGGCTGTATGTCATGTGGACGGATATGAGATGGCCGCGCATGATCAAGACAGCTGTTTCAGCCGCCGCCGCGCTGGTGCTGGTGGCTATCCTGATTCCGATGACCAATCCGCCGGAGCGCGAAATCGGCGGCGTGTATCTGGTCGACGAGGAAGTGGAGATCGGCGTTTACGGCCCGGAGGCCCCCGCGGACCGCGAGGTCATCGAGATTTATGCGCCCCGGTATACGGCGGTTATTCTCGAGCCGACGGCGACGCCCGAGCCGGTCATCGTTTACTGCAACAACGGCGGACGGTATTATCACACCGAGGACTGCAAGTATGTTAACGACGACACGCCCTATGTAAAGCTCAACAAGGCGGTCGAAGCCGGATATACCAAGTGCGCCGAGTGTGATGCGCCGGAGGCATATTGACGAAGATGGATCAGACCACGAAGGAAAAACTGAATCGGCTGACGCGTGCGCTGTCCGCGCTGCGGATTCCGTTTACGGACAGCGAATATCAGCTGCATGACTGTATCGCCGCCGCCCTGACCGGCGGCGGTTTTGTCGTACAGCACGAAGCGGCGCTGGGGCCGAGGCGGCGCATCGACTTTCTGGTGGAGGGCGTCGGCATTGAGGTCAAGCGAGGCAAGCCGCAGAAGGCGGCGCTGATGAAGCAGTGCAGCCGGTATCTGGAATCGGATGAGGTGGAAGCGCTGATTCTGGTACTGGATACCAGCATATCCATGCCCAATGAGCTGAACGGGAAGCCGCTTGTTACCTTCGGGCTGAACAGGCTATGGGGCGTCGCGCTGCCGTAGAAGAGAGAAGAAAGGAGCCGCCGCATGGACGAATGGCGTGATTTTGATCTGGATCGCTGCCCGGCGTATCTGAGGGATGCGGATGAAGGCGGCGAAACCTACGGAACGCTGAGCTATAACCGGCGCAGCAAGGTATGGACCATCAAGGGCGAGCCCTGTGTGACCGAGCTGGCCAAGCGGCTGTTCCCCGGCTGCGACGGACGCGGACGGGGCGTCGCGCGGTTCACGGCGCACCGGCGCGTGGTGGGCGAGCTCAACTGGCTGATGATGCGCTATCCGCTGACCATCAAGGAGACGGACCGCGCCCGGTGGGAGGCCGCGCTGGAGGAGGCGAGGGATTACGCCATCCGGCGCCGCCGGCAGAGGCGTGCGCCCGATCATGCGACGCCGCCGGAGGGCGCGTTCAGCGGACAGCTCATGCCCTTTCAGCAGCAGGGGCTTGCGTTTTTGCTGAGCACCGACCGCGCGCTGCTGGCTGATGAAATGGGCCTGGGCAAGACGGTTCAGGCGCTTTCCTATCTGGCGACGACCGCCGGATACCCGGCTCTCCTGGTCGTGCCGCCGCATCTGGTGAGAAACTGGCAGAGGGAGGCGGAACGCTTCCTTCTTCTGGAGGGCGGGGTTCGGATTCATGTGATCCGCGGGCTGAAGCCCTATGACCTGCCCGAGGCGGACGTATATATCATTCATTATCTGCTGCTGCGCGGCTGGAAGCAGGTGCTGCCCGATCTGGGCTTCCGAACCGTCATTTTCGATGAGATTCAGGAGCTGCGCCGCGCGGGAACGGAGAAATATTCCGCCGCCAGCCTGCTTTCGTCGGGCGTGGAGCGGGTGATCGGCCTGTCCGGAACGCCCATCTATAATAACGGCGGCGAGATCTGGAACGTCGTCAATATCCTCGATTTTCATTTCCTCGGCGACTGGGAGAGCTTTTCGCGCGAGTGTGCTACGGATATAACAGCAACATCGTCGCAAAGCCCGATCTTTTGGGCGAACATCTGCGGCGGGAAGGGCTCATGCTGCGGAGAACCAAGCAGGAAGTGCTGAAGGAGCTGCCGCCCAAGAGGCGGCTGGTTCAGGAAATCGACTGGGACGACAGCCTTTACCGCGATATGATGATGTCCGCGATGGATAAGCTCGCGCTGTTCACCGATACCATGACCGCCTCCGAGCGGACGCTGCTGGAGGATCAGATCTGTCAGGAGGAGCGGCAGGCCACCGGATGCGCCAAAGCGCCGTATGTGGCGGCGTTTGTTCGGACGCTTCTGGACGGCGGGGAAAAGGTGCTGCTCTTCGCCCATCATCATAAGGTTATGGATATTTATAAGAAGGAATTCAAGGGATACCGGCCGGTTTTCATCACCGGACGGGAAACGGACTCGGCCAAGGACGCCGCAGCCGCCGCGTTCATGAGCGGGAAAACCGATCTGTGCATCATCTCGCTGCGCTCGGCCAGCGGCCTCAATCTGCAGCGCGCGACCTGCGTCGTGTTCGGTGAGCTGGACTGGTCGCCTGCTGTGCATTCGCAGGCGGAGGACCGCGCGCACCGCATCGGGCAGGAGGACTCGCTGCTCTGCTACTACCTCGTCAGCCCCAAGGGCTCCGATCAGGATATGCAGCAGGCGCTGGGCCTGAAGGTCAGCCAGTTCGTTGCGCTCATGGGCGATAAAACGCCTACGCAGGACGAAGCATGGATGCAGCAGACCGCCGCGCGCGATCATATCCGCCGCCTCGTCGAACGGCTGGCCGCGGAAAAGAAGTCCTGACGCTCCCAACAGTCCCTACCAAATTTTCTCATACAGAAACAGACGCAGCCGGGCATGCTCCGCCCGTCCGCGCCTGTTTTTTGGTTTACCCGATATCCTTCGCCAAAACGATCCCTGTCGAGACGCCGGGATTGTCGCTGCCGTCGGACAGCACCAGACTGTAATGGCTCATCGGCAGCCCGTTCTCTTCCAGAACAGATTTGATCCGGATCAGCAGATCCTTTGCGTCCGCTTCCGTCGGCTCGCCGGGCCACTGAACAACCGCCGAGAACCGTGCGGGAATAGAAGACAGTATCGCCGGATCAAACGCTGCATCCCTGATGATCGCATCCCCGTACGGCTCCGCTCTCCCGGTCGGCTTTCCTTCTTCGGCATAGCATAGCTCGATAAACGCCCGTGCGCTCTGCAATCTCCGAATAACTGAAGCCCTCGCTGCGCATGAGCACGATGCTCCGTGTCCGCTCGTCCGCCTGAGACAGGTATTCCCGGACCCGCTGTACCGCCATGCTCGCGATGGCATGCTCGGCTACGCTGTCCTCGACATAGACGCCGAGCAGATCGTCGATGCTTTTGACCCTGCGCGATTTTCTCAGATGCTCCAGCCAGACATTCCGGGCGATGGCATACAGCCATGTCCTGATGCTGCTTTCGCCCCGGAAGGAGGAAAGCGCAGTGAGCGCGCGGAGAAAGGTTTCGCTGAGCAGGTCCTCTGCGTCGGCTTTGCTCCGGGTCAGCGTCATGAGATATCCGAACAGCTCGGCGCTGTACAGCCTGTAGATTTCGTCCATTCCGAACAGACGCGCCGCCTCCTTTCCTTAGAATATCATTCCACGGCGCTTGCATGGAACCGGTTTCAATGGTCAGACCTGCCGACCTCTTCGCATCCCCTCTTTCTCATTGGCTTGCCGGCATAAAGGTAGTGCGGGAAGAGGGAGAAATGTTTCGGGTGAAATGAAAAAAGAGCCGCCGCAGAATACGGCAGCTCCTTCGGGAATATGAACTTACTTCGCGCACAGCTCCAGAGTGTCGCGGGCGATGGCCAGCTCCTCGTTGGTGGGGATGACCATGACGGTGACCTTGGAAGCGTCGGAGGAGATGACGCCCTCGTCGCGCTTGCCCTTGTTCTTGGCCTCGTCGATTTCGACGCCCATGAACTTCAGCGGCTCGCAGACCATGGCGCGGGCGACATAGTCGTTCTCGCCGATGCCGGCGGTGAAGATGATGGCGTCAACGCCGCCCATCGCGGCAGCGTAGGAACCGATGTACTTGCTGATGCGGTATGCCCACATGTCCAGAGCCAGCTTGGCATGCTCGTTGCCCTCGTTGGCAGCGGCCCATACGTCGCGCATGTCGCTGGAAACGCCGGATACGCCCAGGAAGCCGGACTTCTTGTTCAGCATGTTCAGAACCTGAGAGGGGGTCATGTTCTCATTGTTGGCGATGCACTCGACAACAGCGGGATCCAGATCGCCGGAACGGGTGCCCATCAGAACGCCTTCCAGGGGAGTGAGGCCCATGGAGGTGTCGACGCACTTGCCGTCCACAACGGCGCTCAGAGAGGAGCCGTTGCCCAGATGGCATACGATGACCTTCTTGCCCTTGCCCAGCAGCTCGGCGGCGCGGCCGGAGACGAAGCGATGGCTGGTGCCGTGGAAGCCGTAGCGGCGGATCTGGTACTTGTCGTAGTACTCAGTGGGGATGCCGTACATATAGGCCTTCGCGGGCATGGTCTGATGGAACGCGGTGTCGAACACGGCGACCATGGGAGTGGTGGGCATGACGGCCTGGCAGGCCTGAATGCCCTGCAGGTTGGCGGGGTTGTGCAGCGGGCCCAGCGGGATGCACTTCTTGATGGCTTCGATGCACTTGTCGTCGATGATGCAGGAAGCGGTGAACTCCATGCCGCCGTGCAGCACGCGATGGCCGACAGCGCCGATCTCGTCGATGGACTTGATCACGCCGTGATCAGCATCCTGCAGCGCGTCCAGAACAGCCGCCATGGCGTCCTTGTGATCCTTCATGGGGGTCTTCAGCTCGAACTTGCCGTCCGCGCCGTACTTGTGGGTCAGCAGGGAGCCTTCGATGCCGATGCGCTCGCACAGGCCCTTGGCGATGACGGACTCGTCGACCATGTCGATCAGCTGGTACTTCAGGGAAGAAGAACCGGCGTTGATAACCAGAATTTTCATGGGAATCTCCTCCAGTGCTTGTTATTTTGGACACTGTGATGCGCGCCGGAAGAAGAAAGGCTCCTTCCGGCACGGATAACGCTTGGTTGGTGCACCGCCCCTGCGTATTCTGCGCGGAAACTGAATCTCCCCTGGTGGTCCGGAGGGCCGCAGTCCTCCGAAGCTCATGGGTGGTTTGGAGGGGCGTGAACCCCTTCATGTTCAATCGTACCCGGCGGCACGTACGTCGGGGACGGGGCGATTTTTCGGGAGGCGAGCTTGCCCGCCGGGAGAAAAATCGTGTCCCTGCGGATTTCACGGCCAGATACTGCCGCAGGCAGGATCAAGTGAAATCCGGAGAGGGTGGCAGTGGCGGGGGAGCTTGCTTCCCCGTCCACAAGGCGCGTGAGTGCCGTTTAGCCCTGAGCCTGGCAGGCGGTGATGGCTACGGTGGCGACGATGTCGTCTACGGAGCAGCCGCGGGACAGGTCGTTGCAGGGCTTGGCAATGCCCTGAAGGATCGGGCCATAGGCTTCGGCGCCGGCCAGACGCTGAACCAGCTTGTAGCCGATGTTGCCGGCCTGCAGGTCCGGGAATACCAAGGTGTTGGCCTTGCCCGCTACCGCGGAGCCCTTGGCCTTCAGCTCGCCGACCTCGGGAACGATGGCGGCGTCCAGCTGCAGCTCGCCGTCCAGGGCCAGCTCGGGGGCCAGCTCATGGGCCAGAGCAACGGCTTCCTGAACCTTGGTAACGTTGTCATGCTTGGCGCTGCCCTTGGTGGAGAAGGAAAGCATGGCTACGCGGGGCTCGATGCCGGCCAGGCTGCGGGCAGAATCCGCGGCGGCAACGGCGATGTTGGCCAGCTCTTCGGCGGTGGGAGCGGGGATAACGGCGCAGTCGGCGAAGATCATGATGCCGTCGTCGCCGTAAGCCTTGTTGGGGCACTCCATCAGGAAGCAGGAAGAAACGGTCTTCATGCCCTTCTTGGCCTTGATGATCTGCAGCGCGGGGCGCAGCATATCGCCGGTGGAGTGGATGGCGCCGGAAACCAGACCGTCGGCGTCGCCCTGCTTGACCATCATAACGCCGTAGTACATGGGATCGGCAACCAGCTTGGCGGCCTGCTCCTCGGTCATGCCCTTGGCCTTGCGGATTTCGTAGAGAGCGGCGGCATATTCGCCGGCCTTTTCGGAGGCAGCGGGATCGATGATATCGGCGGCGCAAACGCAGACGCCGGCTTCATGCGCCATCGCCTTGATCTTCTCGGGATTGCCCAGCAGGGTCAGGTTCGCCAGACCATCTTCCAGAATCTTGGCGGCGGCGCGGATGGTGCGGGGTTCTTCGCCCTCGGGCAGAACAATGCGCTTCACGTCAGCGCGGGCCTTGGCCTTGATTTTATCGATGATAGCCATGAGTAAGTCCCTCCATATATAAATTTACTTGGTGTGGCACACCTATATATGATAAGTATACTCCTTTTTCGCGGATTTGAAAAGCCCTGAAAGGTGAAAAAAACAGGGGACGACGCGGAATCGTCCCCCGATGCGGGGCGGGTCAGCCGTTGAGCCAGTCCAGAGAATCGGGATAGGTATAGCTAATGCCATTTTCGATGGCATATTCCTTGGCATAGGAATCGCGGCCGACGGTGAGGGTCAGGCTTTCGCATCTAGAAAACGCTTTGTCGCCGATAGAAGTAACGGAATCGGGGATGGACACCTCGGTCAGGCTTTCGCATCTAGAAAACGCTTTGTCGCCGATAGAAGTAACGGAACCGGGGATGGACACCTCGGTCAGGCCGGAGCAGTCGGAAAACGCATAATCGCCGATAGAAGTAACGGAATCGGGGATGGACACCTCGGTCAGGCTTTTGCATCCGTAAAAGGCATCGTCGCCGATAGAAGTAACGGAACCGGGGATGGACAC
>JAFQQU010000251.1 GCA_017410445.1 Clostridia bacterium
AACGGCTCCATTACCTCCATTCAGGCCGTTTACGTCCCTGCGGACGACTACACCGACCCGGCTCCGGCGACCACCTTCGCCCATCTGGACGCGACCACCGCGCTGGACCGCTCGATTGCTTCTCTGGGTATCTACCCGGCCGTTGATCCGCTGAGCTCCACTTCCCGTATTCTGAGCCCCGAAGTGGTCGGCAAGGATCATTACGAGACAGCCCGCGACGTTCAGAAGATGCTGCAGCGCTATAAGGAACTGCAGGACATCATCGCGATCATGGGTATGGATGAACTGAGCGAAGAGGACAAGCTGACGGTTAACCGGGCCCGCAAGGTGCAGCGTTTCCTGTCTCAGCCGTTCTCCGTTGCCGAGCAGTTCACCGGCTACGAGGGCCGCTATGTACCGCTGAAGGAGACCATCCGCGGCTTCCGCGAGATCATTGACGGCAAGCATGACGAGATTCCCGAGTCTTACTTCCTGTTCGCGGGCAGCATCGACGAGGTCGTTGAGAAGTTCAGGGGCGGTGAGGGAGCATGACGAGCTTCCCGCTGAAAATCGTTACGCCCGACGGGCTGATCTTTGACGGACAGGCCGAAGAGCTGGTCGTCCGGACCACCAGCGGCGATCTGGGCATTATGGCCAAGCACATCAACTGTGTCGCTCCGCTCGGTATGGGCCGCGCGATGATCGTAACGGAAGGCAAGCGGATGTACGGCGCGTGCATCGGCGGCATTCTGTCCGTGGTAGAGGGAGAAGTCCGGCTGGTGCCGACGACCTTCGAATGGGCGGACGCCATCGACGCCGACCGCGCGGAACGCTCTGCCCAAAAGGCGAAGGACATTCTTTCGAAAAAAGATGCGGGCGAGCTGGAACTCCGCATGGCGGAAGCCAGGCTCAAGCGCGCGCTGGTCAGAAAGAGTGTAGCCGAGCAGCATACAACCAGATAACAACACAAAATCCCACAGCTTTTTGACAGGCTGTGGGATTTTTGTGCATTATGCGGCGGAAAAAGGAAGATGGCGCGGGAAGGGTTGAAATTCGGAGCGGTATCGTGTAAAATATGAGATTATTGATGTGTGCGAGGAGAGAAGTATATGTTCAGAGAAATGGTGCGGAAAAAGCAGCAGCTGACGCAGGCTGAATGCATTGAAATTCTTAAAAACGAGCCGAGGGGCGTTCTGTCCGTACAGGGCGAGGACGGGTATCCGTACGGACTGCCGATTGACCACTGGTACTGCGAGGAAGATGGAAAAATCTACTTCCACAGCGGCAAGACGGGCCATAAAATCGACGCGCTCCGGAAAAACGATAAGGTTTCCTTCTGTGTATATGATCAGGGCTTCCGCCGGGAAGGCGAATGGGCGCTGAACATCAGGAGCGTAATCGTGTTCGGCAGGGTGAAATTCATTGAGGAGCATGAGCGCGCAGTCGAACTTTGCAGAAAGCTGAGCTACAAATATACGCAGGACAGCGAATACATTGAAAGCGAAATTCAGAAATACGCCGGGGGACTGCTCTGTTTTGAACTCGTTCCCGAGTTCATGACCGGAAAAATTGTCAATGAGGCGTAAAGGGTGGCTGAGAATATGGAACTGGTTGTAAAGCATTTCCGGGAACTGACGAGTGATGAGCTGTATGAGATTCTGCGCATCCGTTCGGAGGTATTTGTCGTCGAACAGGAGTGCGTGTATCAGGACATCGACGGAAAGGACCTCGATGCATTTCATGTATTTCTTCAGGATGAGGAAGGTATTCAGGCGTATCTTCGGGTGATGAACCGGGGCGTTTCGTTTGACGAGGTGGCCATCGGCCGGGTCGTTTCGATGAAGCGCCGCTGCGGGCTAGGAACGGAAATCCTGAGAGCCGGCATTGAGACGGCAATTGAGGTGTACGACGCCGATAAAATCACGCTCGAAGCGCAGACCTATGCCCGTGAATTCTATGAAAAGCAGGGCTTTGTGCAGACGTCCGATGAGTTTCTGGAGGACGGAATTCCGCATATCCGGATGACGCTGGACCTGAATGATGAGGGAAGCGGAGCCCATGTTTTCGTTACCAGCAGCCCGTGCGACGACGACGTGCCCGAAGGCGTTGATCTTCCGTGCATTTTCTTTGAGAAGAATCGCTTTGTAGAGCTTTTGCGCGAGCGGGTGAGGCCGGATGCGCGGTTTGTCGTGTTTCCGGGCGACCCGGACAGCTTTGACCTGAACGACGAAATGATGAATACTTTCGTCAACTGCTTCGAGTATCACGGCATGAGTATTTCTTCTGCCTGTATATGCGACGCGCGGAATGAATACCGGGCGCGGGAATTCGTAGACCACAGCGACGTGATTCTGCTCGGCGGCGGACATGTACCGACGCAGAATGCGTTTTTTGAGCGCATCGGCCTCAGAGAACTGCTTGAGGGATACGACGGGGTGATCATGGGCGTGAGCGCGGGCTCGATGAACAGCGCGGATGTGGTCTATGCGCAGCCTGAGCTGGAGGGCGAATCGGTGGACCCGGAATACGAGCGCTATGTTCCCGGACTGGGCCTGACGCAGGTCAATATTCTCCCGCATTACCAGAAAGCCAGATACTATAAGCTGGACGGCCGCTGGCTGTATGACGAGATTACGACGGAGGACAGCATGGGGCATGAGTTCATCTCCATGCCGGACGGCAGCTTCATTCTGGAAGAAGACGGACATGCGACGCTGTTCGGCGAAGGATACCGCATGGCGGACGGAAAATTCGAGAAAATCTGCGAGGACGGAGAAGAACTCCGGCTGTATTGACCAAAATATGAATCGCCCTGCAGAACGGAAGGGATAACCGTTCGGCAGGGCGATTTTTGTTTATTCGGAATCAGCAAGCTCTTCCCGCACGCGCATGAGGATTTTTCCGAGCAGGTTCTGATGGGGAACAGACAGGCATTGCCTGCACAGGCAGCGGCCCAGCTCGTTGTCGTGCGCGCCGGTGGTGTCGTAGATGATTTCGCGGGTACCGGTTGCCGTCAGCTGTTCGCGAAGCGGGGGATTCCCGGCGTATTTTGCGAGACACACCTCATACAAAAGACCGATGCGGCGGGCATCCCAGTTGTCGGTCACGGGCAGCTGCTTCATGAGCCGCCGGGCCTGATGAGCGTTCAGCGGAGTGAACTGATCCCGGTATTCTTCCGGTACGCCTTGCGCGAGCCATGCAGACTGGGCATTTTCGTATGTCATCCCGCCGAAACAGACGGGAGTATGATATTTCATGGCCATATGGGCATGACCGCCGGTGAATTCGGAGATTTCGGCGGATTCTTCCTTTCCGAACAGGGAAATATACAGACGCTCCGTGATCTGTTCGATCAGCTCACGGTTTTTTAGGGTCTTTAGCCATGCAGAGGGAATGCCTTCCATGCCGTAGATTAGCCCGGCCAGCCCGCCAGCGACGGCGGCGGTGGTATCGGTATCCTCGCCCAGATTGACTGCCTTCAGCATGCACTCTTCATAGGAGGTGGTGGTCAGCAGGCACCAGAGCGCGGCGTTCAGCGTGTCCACGACGTAGCCGGTGGAGGAGATCATATCCTCGGGCATGGAGATGAGCCTTTCAGGACGGATGAAGCGGTTTCCTGCGGCGATCTCCGCTTCATACGGTCCGCCGAGCTCCCGGCAGTATGCTTCCGCGCGGTCATAGGCACGCCCGAAAACGGACAGAAGCGAATCGGCTCCGGAGCTCAAGAGCCATTCGTCGATCATCAGCGTATAGATGCCGCACGCGACCTGACTGCGCGGATGGGCGTGCGTGAGAGCGGAAGCGGCATGGATGGGCGCGAGCAGCGCGGCGTCGGGGAGATGATTGTGTTGCTCTGTCAGAATGAGCCAGAGCGAGACGGGCAGCATGCGCATGAGGGAACCGTTGCCGTTTCCGGTCGCTTCCTCAGTGTTTCCGCAGAATTCGGGATCATATCCCATGGAATACCGGTTGAGCGCCTTGCGGCAGCTGACGCCGACGTCAAAAACCACTCCGGCTGCGGTGTATTTCCGGTGATGAATCCAATCGGAGAAGCGGTTCATCATGTCGGAAAGGTCAAAACCCCGGCTCAGGCTGTCCGCGCAGCATAAGGTCATAGATGTGTCGTCCGACCAGGTTCCCTCCGGCTGATTGTGCGCGCCGTATCCGGTCATTCCGCGGACGGGATTCTGCTTGAGCTCTTCGCGGCTGCGGAATTCGACCGGCACGCCCAGCGCGTCGCCTGCAGCAAGGCCGAGCATGGCGGCGAAAAAGCGCTCTTTGGAGATGGATTTACCGGGTACAGACGGATGCGGCATGCTGATTGATCCTTTCTTTGAATGAAGTCAGGCGAACCACTGATCTTCCGGAACGGGCTTTCCTTCCAGCGCGACGCCGACCAGCTTTGACCCTTCGTAGGTCAGCTTCAGCGAGAAGAACGGGGTGTCTTTAGCGAGCAGGTTAAAGAACACCTTGTCGCCCGGCCAGAGGTTGAGGGAGGGAACCGAGGAAATGGGCACCCATTCGAGCGTGCCTTCGTCGCAGGCTTTCATTTCGCCCTCAAAGCCGTCCGCAGTGAACAGATGCATGAATTCGGTGTCTGCTTCGTTGGATACAAAGGTCACCAGACCGCGGAAGCGCCAGCGGGTTAAGGTAAGCCCGGTTTCCTCGAATACCTCGCGCCGGAGGCAGTCTTCGGGGCTTTCCTTGTCTTCGAATTTTCCGCCCACGCCGATCCATTTATCCTTGTTCAGGTCCTTTTCCTTCTTGACGCGGTGCAGCATGAGATACGAGCCGTCTTTTTCCAGATAGCAGAGCGTGCTGTTGATCATTTTTCCGACCTCCCGGATGATGCTTTGACCTATTATACAACAAATCAGAAGGATTTGAAAAGCATCCGTGTAGACAATTTATTGGCCGGATGGTAGAATAGAGAAAAGAGATGCGAAAAGGGGGAAAGAACATGATTCCGATGATGGAGCTGGGCAGATCAGGGCTTAAGGTTCCGGTTGTTGCCGTGGGATGCATGAGAATGTCCGGAAAGACGGTGGATAAGGCCCGCAGGCTCATTGAATCGGCGCTCGAGGAAGGCGCCAATTTCTTCGATCATGCAGATATCTACGGTCGCGGACGCAGCGAAGAAATTTTTGCAGAGGCCATCGGCATGAATCCGGCAGTCCGGGAAAAGCTCATCCTTCAGTCGAAATGCGCGATTCACGACGGCATGTATGACTTTTCGAAGGAACATATTCTTGCCTCTGTTGAGGGAAGTTTGAAGCGCCTGAAGACCGAGTATCTGGATATATTGCTGCTGCACCGGCCGGATATCCTGATGGAGCCGGACGAGGTGGCTGAGGCGTTTGTGAAGCTGAAGAGCGAGGGCAAGGTGCGTCATTTCGGCGTATCGAATCACAATCCCATGCAGATGCAGCTGCTTCAGAAATCGCTTCCCATGCCGCTGTCAGCGGATCAGCTGCAGTTCAGCATCACCAACAGCACGATGATTACCTCCGGCGTTAACGTCAACATGGGCAATGACGCCGCACTCGACCGGGACGGCGGCGTGCTCGATTTCTGCCGTCTGAACAATATCACCATTCAGCCGTGGTCGCCCTTCTGGCACGGCGCGCGCGAGGGCGTATATGTGGGAAATCCTGCGTTCCCTGAGCTGAACGCAAAGCTTGAGGAAGCGGCGGAGAAGTACGGAATTACGCCGACGGGCGTGGTCATCGCGTGGATTCTCAGGCATCCCGCCCACATGCAGCCGGTGGTCGGCAGCATGAACCCGGGCAGAATGAAGGAGATTCTGGCCGGAGCCAATGTGCGCCTGACGCGCGAGGAATGGTACGGAATCTATAAGGCGGCGGGCAATAAGCTGCCGTAATCGTTCGGAATAAAAGAAAAAGCGTTTCCGGAAAGCAGTCCGGGAACGCTTTTTATGTAGAGATTGGATCAGAGAACAATCATCTTTTCAGTCAGGTCCCGGCTCATCGCGCGGGCCGCTTCGTCTGCGAAGCACAGGGACTGAAGGTCGGTCGCGCGCCGTTCGAGGGCGAAGATTTCATCGTCCTTCAGCACGGACGGACGGGTGACGAGCGGCAGGGGGGCAGACTTCAGATGCGTCAGGAGCGGTGAGGCGTCCTTCCGGAACCCCAGTGCGCGCGCATAGGTCGGAACAGGATGCCGGAGCGTCATCTCCTGCGTCAGTCCCAGCAGGGCGTGTGCGCACAGGCGGCTCAGCCGGGCGTGGGTATACCGCTTGCACTTCATCATGGCGAGGAACGCTTCGCGGCTGCCCGATTCCCCGGCGCATTTCAATGCCCTGTTGTCAAGGCCCTCTCCTGTATCCGGCAGCTGATTGAGAGGAAGCGTCCGAAGCCGGTCGATGAGCAGCGCATCGAGCCGGGACATATCGGCGATGCGCCCGGAAATAGAGGAAGCAAGGAGAGAATAGGCTGATTCGGGCATGGCTGAGCGGACGGATCCGGTCTCCCCGCGAAGGAGCGCGGCCCGGATGGCGGAAGCGCTTGCGAGACTGGACACCGTCTGATCATGATAGGAGCCGGTCCGGCGGACAGCGCAGACGTCCATCGGCCGGGCAAGCGTTCGGTTGACGCGCATGTATTCGAGCGCAAGCACGGTGTTCGGCAGCGAAATCGCATCCGGGGAAAGATTCAGCCGCTCGGATACGGCTTCCCCGCGGGCGCGGACATGTGAAAGGCCCTGATCGAGCCGCATGCGGATGGCTGATTTCAGCTCGTCGTCTTCCTCGGAGAGGAGGGTCAGCATGCGATGGAGCAGGGAAAGGTCGTCTGTCTCGCAGCCGAAGCACAGCGAATCTGCGCCGAGACCTGCAAGAATCTGCACGCCGCCCAGAGCAAACCAGTCTGCGCTCCGCACCGCAAACAGCGCCGGCAGCTCGACCACGAGGTCCGCACCGTTTTCAAGGGCCATGCGGGCGCGGGTCCATTTGTCCAGGCACATCGTCTCGCCGCGCTGGGAAAACGCGCCGCCCATGACCACGATCAGATAATCGCAGCCGGTTATTCTGCGCGCCTCGGCCAGCTGATATTTATGTCCGTTATGGAAAGGATTGTATTCGGCGATGACGCCGCAGATTTTCATTATATCACCTCATGTATCCTCATTATACTTGGTCTTGCGGCATTCGTCAATCAGCCCCGTCTGCGCCTTCTTCCGGATTCATGTGTGCGGAAAGATGCGCGATGCTCAGCGCCAGCATGAGATCAGTGAGGCCGAATGATTCGATCAGCTCGTTCATCAATTGCGCTAGATCGCCCAGAGTCAGTATGCCCGATACTGCGAATGTGCGCCGGTCATCCGGTGCGGAGGTATAGATGATTGCGCCGTGCCCTTCGAAGGAGGCGGCAGCGCCGTCCGGATAGGCGAGCGTGACGGTGATGGGTTCTCTCTGCATGCGACTGCTCCTTTCTCATGTAGATACTGAGCATTGTATGCGGAAAACATGAACGGGGTGAGGCGGGATTGACTCCGCTGATGTCGGGTGCTATAATACTTTTGACAATACACGAAGAACAGTTCGGCGGATATTTTCGAAAGGGGATATGAGAATGGATAAGAAACTCAGAATCGGAATTATCGGAACGGGCGGAATTGCGCATGCGCATATCAGGGCGTATCTGCGCAGAACGGATATTGAAATTGTTGCGGGCTGCGATATCGTTCCCGGAAAGGCCGAGGCCTTCCTCAAAAAATTCGAACAGAACGACGCGAGAAGCTATATTTCCTATCAGGAAATGCTTGATAAGGAAGAGCTGGACGCCGTCTCCATATGCACCTACAACTGTCAGCATGCCGCGCCGACCATCTATGCGCTGGACAAGGGCGTAAATGTGCTGCTGGAGAAGCCGTTCACCGTAACGACAGAGGAAGCGGCGGAGGTCATGCGCGCGGAGAAGCGCAGCGGAAAGATCCTGTCGATCGGCTTCCAGCCCCGCTTTGACAAGAACATGCAGCAGATCAAGAAGATTGTCGAATCGGGCGAGCTGGGTCAGGTGTACTACATCCAGACCGGCGGCGGACGGCGCAGAGGCATTCCGGTCAGCGATGAGAAGACCACGTTCATTGAAAAGGAAACGGCGGGCATCGGCGCGCTGGGCGATATCGGCTGCTATTCGCTGGATATGGTGCTCAACGCCATCGGCTATCCGAAGCCGCTGACCGTATCGGGCTTCAAGACCTCCTTCTTCGGAACCGACCCGGAGACCTACCGCTATAAGGACAATGTGACCGATCCGGAGCGCATTGCCTCCAAGTTCAGCGTAGACGACTTCGCGGGCGCGCTGATTCGCCTCGAAGGCGGTATCATCCTCGACTTCCGCATTTCCTGGGCGATGAACATCAATACCCCCGGCGACACGATCATCCTCGGCACCAAGGCCGGCCTGCGCATTCCCTCGACCGATTGCTGGAACGGCACCGTCGGCGGCCCGATGACCATTTACCGCCAGTGCGCCGGACAGCCGGTTGAAATGCAGGTTCCGATCCTGAAGGACAATCCTGAGGACGGTACTCTGTGGGACCGCAAGATCGGTTCTTTCCTGGAAGCGATCAGAAACGGAGGAGAATCGCCCGTTCCGTCCAGCCAGATCATCAAGAATCAGGCCATCATCGACGGCATCATGCGCTCTGCCGAAGCAGGCCGCGAGGTGGAAATCGTCATTCCGGAAATCTGAATCAGATGAAAAGACAGCCGCCGTATCCGAAGATGGATGCGGCGGCTTTGTGCGTGGATGCGGTCAGGCGCTGCGCCTGTCTTCCTTCCCGGCTGAATCGGACGGACGAAGACGAGGCGCGTCCCTGAATCGGGGAGAATCGTCCGGGGTATGTGATCGGCGATCTTTGCTCTTTTTTGATCCCGGATGGACAAACAGATTCACGCCGCTCAGAGCGGAGATGAAGAGCAGCATGGCGGGCTGAATGAGACGCCAGAGATCGGTCATGAATGTGCCCTGACGGGTCAGCCCGTACAGCGCCATGGCGATTCCGAGGGGAAGAAGAAGGATCTTTCCGGCCTTGGTGCGGATGAGAAAGAGGGAGAAAGCGCCTGTCAGCACGCACGCGAGCAGCCAGACGGGGGCTTCGAACATCGACCAGTCGAAATAGGTCATGGCGGTGGAAAGAGGAATGTTTTCGCCGAAGGCCATGCGGAAGAACATGGCAACCGGCTTATACATGGCGTCCAGTCGGATGCATGCCTCCCAGCCGGATACGATTATCAGCGCGGCGCACGCGATCAAAAGGCTTTTGCGCCCGAAGAGTTTGTTTTTTTTCATTGGTATATCCTCCTGTATTCTGAGTGTACCCTGATTGAAGCGCGGTGTCAAGTGAATCTGCTCAAAAAGCCCTGCTGCATGAATATGAAAAGATTCGCCGGAATGAATACTTTACATAAGCGGTTTGTCCGGGTATAATGAGAGCATATTTTTCCGGAGGTGTATTCTGATGAACCTTTGCATACGCAGATTTGAGCAGGCGGACGCCGAAACGGTATCCCGATTGATCATCCGCACGCTGCGGGAGGTCAATATCCGAGATTATTCCAGAGAATACATTGAAGACACGGCATCGGTCATGACGCCCGGCGATATCGTGAAGCGCGCGGGCTGGACGCATTTCTATGTGGTTCTGGATGATGAGAAGATCGTCGGCTGCGGAGCGATCGGGCCGTATTGGGATATAGCGGATGAGTACAGCCTGTTTACGATCTTCGTCCTGCCCGGATACATCGGAAGGGGCGTCGGCAGGCGCATCATGGAGACGCTGGAGGCAGACGAATTCTTCCTGCGCGCCAAGCGGGTGGAGATTCCGGCGTCAATCACCGGCTGCCCGTTCTACCGGAAATTCGGATACACGTATAAAAACGGCGTGGCCGAGCCGGATGAGGAAGGGCTGATCCGGCTGGAGAAATTCCGTAAATGATGAAAAAACTTACAGACTGCGAGGAGAATATATGAATAAAGAGATGATGAATCTGCGCGTTGCCGATGACGGACGGCACCTTGCCTATGATGACGGCCGACCGTTTTTCTACTTGGCCGATACCGCTTGGGAGCTTTTTCACAAGCTGAACCGGGAAGAGGCGTTTCTCTACCTTCAGAACCGCGCGGAGAAGGGATTTACCGTCATTCAGGCGGTTGCGCTGGCGGAGAAGGACGGCATGCGCCGGTCAAATGCATATGGCAGATGCCCGGTCAAAATCGGCGACGACGGAAAATTCGATCCCGCGCAGCCTGATCTGGACGGCGGGTATTCGTATTGGGATCATGTGGACGCCATCGTGAAGAAGGCCGGAGAGCTCGGCCTGTACATTGCGATGCTGCCTGCCTGGGGAGACAAGTTCCCGGGTACGCGCGGCGAAGGCCCGCATGTGTTCACGCCGGAAAACGCATATGCTTACGGCGAATGGCTGGGCAGGCGGTATGCGGAAGCCGGAAACATCATATGGGTGATGGGCGGCGACCGGACCTTTACCACCCGGTATCAGCTGGAGACGCTGGACGCCATGGCGCGCGGCATCAAGGCGGGCGACGGCGGAAGGTATCTGATGACCATGCATCCGGCCGGAGGGCAGCATTCGTCCGAGTGCGCGCATGAGGAAGACTGGCTGGATTTCAACATGATTCAGAGCGGACATACCAGAAGCCGCTATAATTACGAGATGATCCGCCGGGACTACCGCAGGCTTCCCTATAAGCCGGTGCTGGACGGCGAACCCAATTACGAGGGACATCCCGAAAGCTTCAATATCCTGAACGGCTATATGGACGACGCGGACGCCCGCCGGAGCGCGTACTGGTCCGTGCTTTCGGGCGCATGCGGACATACCTACGGTCATCATTCGATCTGGAATTTCGTTACCTTGCCGGACAAGGACACGAAGAAGGGATACTTTGCGATGAGCTGGCAGGCGGCGCTCGACCAGCCGGGCAGCGGACAGATGAAGCATCTGAAAACGCTGATCGAATCGGTTGAATTCGGGGAAGGCGCACCGGCTGCGTCGATGGTATCCGGAAACATGGAAGCGGTCAACTTTGTTCCTGTGCTGAAGGGGAAAAACTGGCTGATCGCATATTCCGCGCAAGGCCTTTCGTTCGACCTGAACCTCGGCGCAGAATGGGACGGCGCGAAGGCGCAGTGGTTTGATCCGAGAAACGGCGAATTCTCGGAGGAGACGACGGTGACTGCCGGACGGATTGCGTCGTTTGATCCGCCCTCCGCAGGACGCGGCGCGGATTGGGCGCTGGTGCTTAAAAAGAGCTGATTCTGACGGTATACCGCTATGAATCCTTCATCTTTACACGAAGAAAATATATGACCCAATCATTTTACCCAACATCATGCTGGCGGTAATAGAATCGTGTTTATTCCGAAACAGAACGCGCGTATACTAAGAGCCTGCCGGAGCGAAATTGATCCGGCGGTGTTAAACGGTGTGACTGGAGGGATAAACGATGAAGCTTACTCTGAAGCTGAACAGTCTGGATGATGTTAAACGGTTTATCGAAATCACGTCACGGTATGGCGAAGCCCTTTCTCTTGCAAATGGACGTTATGTCGTGGATGCGAAGTCGATTCTGGGAGTCTTTTCCATGGACCTCTCTCAGCCTGTCGAACTGATCTGCGAAGGCGAAGACGAGAATCTGAAAAAGGATATGATTCCTTTTTTTGCCGCTTGATCCAAACGAAACAACAACCAGCGAGCCGCCGGGCGGGAAAAACCTGCCGGGCGGCTTGCTATGTTTTGGTGTTGTGCAGATAAATCATTGCGAACGCAATCAAAATATGATATACTCAGGAATAACGGGAAAATACAGAAAGGGGCGCAGATGATGAAACTTCTGGCAATGACCTACAATATCGCTTCCGGAAATAACCTGGCAAGGGTGAGAAATCTGAAGTTCGCCGCATCGGTCATCAATCAGGTGCAGCCCGATTTTGTGACGGTCAACGAAGTCAGGTGCAACACGAGCGACGTGTCGCTTCATCAGGCGGATGAGCTGGGCCGGCTGACCGGCTATTATCCGGTGTTCGGGAAATCCATCGATATCAGCGGCGGTGAATACGGAAATGCGTTTCTGACCCGCTGCCCGCTCCTTGAGCGCGAAGTGATTCACATTCCGGACCGGACGAGCGATGAGCGCGCCTATTTCGAGCACAGAACCGTGCTCCGGTGTGTTGTTGAAGCAAAGGGCAGGAAGATCACTGTTCTGGGAACGCATTTCGGACTTGCCCGCGTGGAGCAGGAATCTGCCGTCGAGACTGTTCTTGCGCTCCTCGAAAAGGAAACCAATCCGGTGATTCTGATGGGCGATCTCAACATGACGCCCGATCATCCGGTCATTCAGCCGCTGTTTAAGGCGCTGCATGACACGGCAAACTGTAAAGATGAAATCAAAACCTTCCCGTCGGACGAACCAAATGGAAAGATCGACTACATCATGCATTCCGGCGAATTTGAGACGGCAGACGTGTATTCGATGGACACGCAGTGTTCCGATCACCGCCCGCTGATGGCCGAGCTGAGCATGAACTAAAACAGAATATACGCGAGCAGAAAGGGAAGTGAGCCACATGCGGTTTCTGACCCGGGGACTGGCTATCGACAGAAACGACGTCAAGCGGATTTTCGCTATCATGCTGCCTGCACTGGTTGAAATGGTGCTTTCGCAGGTGTTCGGCATGGTTGATACCATTATGCTTGGCAACAGCTCGGCTTCGACTGCGGCCATTGCGGCGGTCGGCCTGACGAACACGCCGTTCAATCTGTTCAACGGCGTTATCACCGCGCTCAACGTCGGTACGACGGCGGGCGTTGCGTGGGCAATCGGCGCGAAGGACCGCGATTCGGCCAAATCCATCACGCGGACTGCGATTGTCATGAATCTGATCATCGGCTCTGTGGTCGCGCTGCTTCTTTACACGCAGGCCGAATGGATCATTACGTTCATGAAGGCCGAGGCGGACGCCTATGATTATGCGGTATCGTATCTGAAGATCATCGCGGTCGGCATGCTGCCGATGATCGTCTGCTACGGCATTACGGGCGCGCTGCGCGGCGCGGGCGAGACCCGGCTGCCGATGTATTACAATCTGTTCGCGAATTTCATCAATGTCATCGGCAACTATCTCCTGATTTACGGCAAGTTCGGATGCCCTGAGATGGGCGTCGCCGGCGCGGGACTGTCCACGACCATTTCAAGATTCATCGCGCTGGTGCTGGCGGTATGCGTCCTGCTCTTCAGAAATCATCCGATCCGCCTGAGCCTGAAGGACGATTTCCGCCTGAGAATCAAGTGGCTCAAGCGGATTCTCAAGGTAGGCAGCACGACAGCTGCGGAGCAGCTCCTGATGCAGCTGGGCTTCATGAGCTTCGCGCTGACCGTTTCCTCTCTGGGCACGGCCATGTTTGCAGCGCATCAGATCGCCCTGTCCATCAACGGCCTTACCTGGACGCCGGCGCAGGCGCTGGGCGTCGCCGCGACAACGCTGACCGGTCAGCGGCTGGGCGCGGGCGAGCCGGTCAAGGCGCGCGATTCGGCCAAAATGATTCATCGCATCGGCCTATGTTTCTCGGCTGCACTGATGGCTTTCTTCCTATGCTTCGCCAATCAGGTGGCGAATCTGTATACGCCGGATACCGAACCGGCGGCGCAGGCGGCAAATGCGCTGCGCATGGTGGCAATCGGCCTTCCGTTTATCTTTACGCAGATTCCGCTGGCGGCTGCGCTGCGCGGCGCGGGCGATACGATTTTCCCGCTGGTTGCTTCGGCAGTCGGCATCTGGACCTTCCGTGTGTTTGTCGCCCCGATTTTCGTCAATGTACTGGGCTGGGGACTGATTGGCGCGTGGCTTTCGATCGCGCTTGATCAG
>JAFQQU010000252.1 GCA_017410445.1 Clostridia bacterium
CAAGATGACTACAATTGACATCGGTTCTTTTGGCCGAGCACAATTCCTAATAATATATAGAATTCTCGAACACTATTTTCCCCTATTTGGCATAGGGCTTATTCTTCAAATCCCTCCTTCTGCGCCAAGAAAGAGACTTTGAAATTTCAGAGGCTCGTTTATTTTTCAGGTATCTTACTTCGAAGTGGGATTTGACGGGGACCGACGCCTGACACCGCCTGTGGGATCGGAGTTGAGCGCACCCTGTGGGTGAAACAGCGAGACGGAGATCGGAACTGTAAAGGAGCGCTTGCGCGACTATTACGGTTCCCGGGCGGATGAAGGCAGGCGGAGCGTTGGGAATCGCAAGGAGCGGCTATTGCCGCGACTATGCGAGTTCCCCGGACCGGAATGAATCAGTCCCCAGCGGGGACTGAGAACCGACCCATCCCTCGCCGCAGCGAGGGGCAAATCCCTCTTTCTGCACAGAAAATGCCCAGATTCTAATCAGCAGAATCTGGACATTTTTGTTTCTTGATTGTATCTTGAACCATCAATTCGAAAGTGGCTTTATGTCAAAGAGAACCTCATAAACGATTGTTCTGCCGCTTAAACAATCTCATAGCTGACAAGCCGCTTAATGATCGCCTTGCCGCATGCAGACGCCGAAACCCCATATGCCTTGCCTTTCGGGAACGCCTGACAGGTCAACACCCTTTCACCATGGTTTACATACACCTCAATGATCGAAACGTCGACAAACACGCGCAGCGACAGCATGTCCCCGTATACAGACACATCCGCTGTTGCCCGGGTTTTGGATAAGCCTGCATCCTCCTTGGTAAGAGAATACCCCGACGCACTTCGGTCGATCGTCAGCTTTCCAGCTTGCCTGTTATAGGAAAGCACAACGCACTCTTCGCCGGTTTCCATCAGGCAGATTCCAAAGGAATCCGTCTCGCTCACGTCGATATCCAGAATCATCTCTCGACACGGGCCGCTGCATTCATCAAGCTGCATCTTTTTTTCAATCAGCAGGTTTTCGCGAACAGCCTCGTTTCTGCGTCTGCTTTCAATCTCCCTGATCGGACGCTGATACAGGCTGTCGTTCTTGATCCAGCATTCGCGCATGAGCGTCATCGTGCCCGTCCAGCCGTGGCCGAGCTTATGCATCGGCGTTTCACAGCCCCACGCATGCGCCCATCCAATCAGCAGCCTGCGTCCATCCGGCGCAAGGCAGGTCTGCGGCGCATAGAAGTCAAGGCCCCTGTCGATATCGCGCATGGGCGTCTGCGCGCAGAATTTCCCATCCTTCTCATAACCGATCATGTAGACAACCGGCTGAGGCAGCACGAGGCTTTCGTCCTTGCAGGCCATAATCGAGGAAACCAGCACGCGGCGGCCATCGATCTCAAAGCAATCCGGGCATTCGGCCATTTCGCCGAATCCCGCTGCATAAACGCCGTCGTATGTCCAATGCTTGAGGTCCGGCGAAGAGTAGCTCAGTACGTTTCCCTCATTGTTGATTTTGGCTGCCACAACAATCCTGTAGTGATCGCCGATTCTCTCGAGCTTGGGGTCGCGGAAATCGTACGGGCAGATTCCTTCCGGCGTCTGTTCCAAACCAACTACCGGGTTTTCCGCCGCCTTTTCAACATGGATACCGTCGTCCGTCCACGCCAAACACTGATGCTGCGGCGTTCTGCCGGTGGATGGTTCATCGATTACGCCGGTATACATGATCCAGTATCTGCCGTCTTCCTCGATGGCCGTACCCGAGAAGCAGCCCGCTGCATCGTACGCACAATCCGGCGCCATAGCCACCGGTTCCTGCTTCCAATCGATCAGATTCTCAGACGTCCAGTGTCCCCAATGCATGGGCCCCCAAACCGTGTCATACGGGTGATACTGATAAAACAGCTGGCATTTCCCCTTGAAAAAACCAAAGCCATTCGGATCGTTCAGCCAGCCTGCCGGCACGCTCAGATGATACTTCGGCCTGTATTCCTCGTTCACATCTTTCTGCCGGCTGTCAAACGCCTGCTGCGCCTGCTTCAGCTTGTCAGACATGGACATTCCCCCCTTTTCTGTCATTTGCGAATATTGGTATAGCGCGCCTCAATGAGACGCGCTATACACTATATCACTTTTGAGAATTCAAAGCAATTGACCAATTACTTGGTGCCGAAGGTTTCAGCCATTTCCTGAGCGATCGTGTCGCCGCCCAGAGCCTTCCACTGCTCGACGAAAGCGTCGAACGCTTCGATCTTCTCGCTGCCGGCGATGATCTTGGCGAAGGTCTCTTCCTGCATGGCTTCCAGGGTGCCCCAGCGCTTGAGCATGGTCTTGGTCGGCGCGCCGAAGTAAGCGCTCATGATGATCTTGTCCTCATCACGCAGATCCTGATAACGAGTCCAGGAACCGAATTCCGGGCCCCAGCACATCGCATACTGGAACGCAGTCAGGTCTTCCGGATTGGCGGAGCCGGTCTTGTCCCAGCCCTCGTCAACGTAGCGCTTGATGCCTTCGTAGTAGCGATAGGCTTCCGGCATGAGGTCTTCAGCCGCCAGTTCGCCCTTGAACACCTGACCGATGGTGGTGTTGTAGCCGATGGCCTTGTTCAGATACGGATCCAGCAGAGCGAAGGTGTAGTCGCACTGGTTGATGCCGCTGACCGGGTTGACGCCCCACTTGGCCAGGGACTCGACGGTCGCGTCCGGGCTGTTGATGCGGTCGTTGTTGAAGTTGATCAGCTTGATCAGGGCTTCCGGATGCTCGAAGTTCTTGTTCACCGCGTAGATGTACTCAAACTCGATGAAGGAGTACGCATTGGCAGTGCCGCCGCCAACAGCCGGAGCATTCACGCAGACCCAGCCGCACTCCGGGTTGTTCGCGATCGCGTCGCGGCCATAGCCCCAGGAGATGCCGTCGCCGCCGTAGAACAGGCCGCAGGTGCCAGCCGCAACAGCCTCGCCCACGCCGCTCTCATCGGTAACGCCAAACTCAGCGTTGATCAGGCCCTCGGCGAACATGCCGGCGAGCGCCTCAAGCGCGTCACGGGTGCCCTTGCTGGTGGGCATGTAGGTCATGGTGCCGTCCTCATTCTCCACCCAGATCTGACGGAGAATGGAGCCGCCGAACGCATTGGCCACGCCTTCGATGGTGCCGAAGCCGCAGATGTTGGACATCACGTTGCTGATGCCCAGGCCCCAGGTGTCGTCAACACCGTTGCCGTCCGGGTCGTTGTTCTTGAACGCGCGTGCCAGCTCGACAACCTCTTCAAAGGAGGTCGGCACGCTCAGACCGAGCTTGGTCAGCCAGTCCTGACGGACCCACAGGTACTGCGCCGGGATGCGCTGCGCGTTGCCGGTCGGGATGCCGTAGAGCACGCCGTCAACCTTGCCGGCCTCCAGCATCGTGCCGCCGTCAGAGTTCAGGTTCTTGAGGGTCAGCTCGGAGGCATACTGCTCCAGGATCGGAGCCATGTCCCACAGCTTGCCGGCCTTCGCCAGCTGGGTGTACTGCTCCAGCGGGAGGAGCATCATGTCCGGCAGATCGTCGGACGCGATCGCCATGGTCAGCTTCTGGCTGTACTCATCGTCGACCGCGCGGATGCGGTAGTCCAGCTCAATGCCCAGCTGATCGCGGTAGGCGTTGAAGTAGACGTTGTTCTGGTCGTTCTCGCCCTCAGCATAGCTGATGACGGCGGGGTTCTGACGATGCATGATGGACACCTTCACAGGCTCTTCCATCGCCCACTGGGTCAGGTTCTCCTCGGCCACGCCGATGCTGGAGCACAGCATGGCGAGAACGAGCACGGCCAGCAGGAACAGGCGGGTCATTTTCATGTTCTCAACCTCCAAATAATTTCTATGTATACGTTCTCACTCAGAACGTATTCACCAATGGAAACAGGTATCCTGCGTTACTCCTTCACGCTGCCCATGACGATGCCCGTCACGAAGTAGCGCTGCAGGAACGGATACAGGCACAGGATCGGCAGCGTACACAGCACGATGCCCGCAGACTTGATCGCACGGCCATCCAGATCGGCCAGCGCCGGATTGGCGGCAATCTGTTCCGGTCTCAGATCCGAGGTCTTGAAGTTGATGACGTGATACTGAAGGAACGTCATCAGCGGGTAGTTCTGTGCGCGGTTGTTGTAGATCATGCCGTCAAACCACTCGTTCCAGTGGCCGACGATGATGAACAGCGTAATCGTCGCCAGAGAAGGCAGGGACAGCGGCATATAGATCTTGAGCAGAATCTGCATCCAGTTCGCGCCGTCGACGACCGCCGCCTCTTCAATGCTCTTGGGGATGCCGCGGAAGAAGTTGAGCATCAGCAGCACGTAGTACATGGTCACCGCATTGGGCAGGATCAGCGCCCAGATGGTGTCCAGCATCTTCATCTCCTTGATGACCGTATACGTCGGAATCAGGCCGCCGTTGAAGATCATGGAGAAGAGGAAGAAGCCGACATAGTACTTTCTGCTCTTGAACTGCAGATCGTCCTTGGAAAGCGGATACGCCACCAGAACGGTCATGGCCAGATTGATCAGCAGGCCGAAAATCACGCGCTTGATCGTCACAATGCCGGCCGGGAACAGGCCGCTCTTCTCGAGCATGTACTCGTAGGAGCTCAGCGTGAACTCTCTGGGCCAGAAGGTGACGAAGCCTGCGTTAACCATGTTGCGGGAAGAGAAGGAAAGCGCAATGATATTGATCATGGGCATCAGGCACAGAAGCGCCAGCGCCGTCAGAATGATATAGTTGAATACGCCGAAAATCTTTTGTCCACGGGTCGGTTTCATTTGCTTTCCCTCCTCAGAACACGCGGTAGCCGGCGAACTTATCCGCCGCCCAGTAACCCACCGTAATCAGCACGAAGCTGACCAGGGACTGGAACAGACCAACCGCCGTGGCAGGACCAAACTGAGCGCCGAGAATGCCCAGACGGTAGACGAACGTATCGATGATATCGCCGGTGGAGTAGACCAGCGGAGAATACAGGTTGAAGATCTGGTCAAAGCCAGCGCGCAGCACGTTGCCGATGGAGAGAATGGTCATCAGCATGACGATCGGCATGATGGTGGGAATCGTGACATGGATCGTCTGGCGGTAGCGGCCGGCGCCGTCCAGATACGCCGCCTCATACAGCGAGGGATCAACGCCTGTGATCGCTGCCAGATACACGATGGTGTTCCAGCCGAAGGTCTTCCACACGTCGGTCACGACCATGGTGTACGGGAACACCTTTTCATCGCCGAGGAAGTAGATGGGGCTGATGCCCAGATTGCCCAGCATGGTGTTGACAATACCGTCCATGCTCAGAACATCCAGGAAGATACCTGCCAGCGCAACCCAGGAAATGAAGTGCGGAAGATACACAATCGTCTGCAGAGAGCGTTTGTAGATCATGTTGTTCATTTCGTTGAGCATCAGCGCAAATACAACCGGAACTACGATGCCCGCGATGATCTTCATAATCGCAATGAACAGCGTATTGTAGATGACTCTGGGGAACGTAGGCATGGAAAACACATAAGCAAAGTTTTCAAAGCCAACCCATTCCTGATCAAACATGCCGAATACGGGCATATAGTCCTGGAAGGCAATACTCAAGCCGACCATCGGAATGTATTTGAAGATCAGCACCATGAGGAATCCCGGCAGAAGCATCAGATGGAACGGCAGTTCAGACTTGAACCGGACAGCCAAAGACTGCTTCGCCTTCTTCGGAGAACGTGTCATTTTCTCTCCCTCCCTATTGCATTGGTATTTGTCGACACTTTCTTTTTATAGAATAACAATGCATCAGGACTTGGTAAATCAAAAGAATCTGACATCTATACAATTTTTCTAACCCACTTTTGGATCATATTGTACAAGCGAATCCTTCTGCGATCCCTGCATCGCCCCGCCCGAGAAAAACCAATTCCATCCGGCGGGCCGCCCCATGGCGTTCAGGTTAAAATCTTCATATAAATGTCGCATTTGTTGCATATACACGGTATAATTTGTGCGGATATAATAAAAGAAAAAACAGGCGGAGGTAAGAATGGAACTGTTTTACACACCGCGCCATGCGCGCGTAGGAGACGTCATTCCCTTCTATGAAAAAGGTGAATTCAAGCCCTTTTATCTCAAAAACTGGAATCCGTATTGGGGTGAGGATCGTACCGATGGCTGGCACATGCTCACCACCACGGATCACCTCCATTACACCGAGCAGCCCACGGGCATCCACGGCGGCACAGGCTGCGTCATCAAGCACGACGGCCTGTACCACATGTTCTACTGCAAGTTCACGCACAATCCGGAGCGCCAGTATGTCTGGCATGCCACCAGCGCAGATCTGAACACATGGACCGAGCTGCCGGAAGAGACCTTCGGCCCTGACCCGGAGATCTATATGGTCACGGACTGGCGCGACCCCTTCGTCTTCTATAACGAGGAGGAGCAGTGCTGGTGGATGCTGCTGTGCACGCAGACCGTCGGCAAAACCGCCCGCCGCGGCTGTGTCGGCCTGTGCAAGTCCGACGACCTGCACCACTGGACCTGCTGCCCGCCGCTGTATGCGCCGGACGCCTGCATGTCCGCCTACGAGTGCCCCGACCTGTTCTATATGAACGGCTGGTACTATCTGGTCTTCTCTCAGTTTACCGATAGGTTCCAGACTATCTACCGTATGAGCCGCTCCCTGAACGGTCCGTGGATCCGCCCGAAGGTCGATTCCTTCGACGCGCGCCCCTTCTACGCCGCCAAGACGGGCTCGGACGGCGAGCACCGCTACATCTATGGCTGGAACCCAACCCGGACGCAGAACACCTGGAAGTACGATCCGGATCATTACGACGGCTATGACTACAACACGTGGGACTGGGGCGGAAGCCTCGTCGTTCACGAGCTCGTGCAGCACGAGGACGGTACCCTCGGCGTCAAGCCCGTTCCCGCCGTACTCGATGCGGTAAAGACCGAAAACTACCTCAAGTGGCGTCCGCTGAACGGCGCATGGCAGGAAGAAAACAAGACCCTGCGCGTCGACAGCCCCGGCGCCTATGCCAGCGCCATCAGCGTCAATGAAGTGCCTCAGGCGTGCCGCTTTGAAACGGAATTCGCCTATGAAGAGGGTACGGAGCGCATCGGCATCGCCCTGCAGGTGGACGACGAATTCGCCCGCGGCTACTACTTCTACTTTGAGCCCAAGCGTCAGCGCATCGAATGGAAAGGCCCTCTGCGCATGCACGAGCAGGGCGGCTGGACGTTCCCCCACGCTGTCGAGCTGGAGCGCCCCCTCAAACTGACCGCAGGCGAAACCTACAAGGTGCGGATTTTTGTCGATGATACCGTTGTCATCCTGTATGTCAACGACGACGTCGCGCTGAGCACCCGCGCATACGACCTGCGCGCCAGAAAGTTCGGCCTGATCGTCTCTGACGGCAGCGCCGCCTTCAGCAACACCGCACTCTATACGCGCTGAAAGAACGGAGGAAAACACAATGCGTATTTTCCACAGACCCGAAAACGCCGTGCTGGGCGATATGATCCCTTTCTTCGACGAAAGCGACGGCCTGTTTAAGCCCTTCTACCTGCGCAATTACCGCTGTCTGCGCCATCAGGGCTACCGCGACACGTGGGTGATGCTGACCACCAGCGATCACGTCCATTTCACAGAGCATGACACCGGCATCACCGGCGGCACGGGTTCCGTCATCAAGGTCGACGGCCTGTATCACATGTTCTACTGCACCTTCCAGATGGAGCCGGAACGCAACTATATCGCCCACGCCGTCAGCAAGGATCTGGATGTATGGACGCCGATCCCCGAGGACGCCTTCATGTCCGACGACGACATCTATGCGCCCGTACACTGGCGCGACCCCTTCGTCTTCTGGAATGAGGAAGAGCAGTGCTGGTGGATGATCTTTGCCGCGCAGAAGAAGGGCCCGACCACCCGCCGCGGCTGCGTCGGCCTGTGCAAGTCGAAGGATCTTCATCACTGGGATATCTGCGAGCCGCTCTATGCGCCCGCGGATGCGCAGTGCGCCTTTGAATGCCCGGATCTGTTCAAGTGGGGCGATTGGTACTATCTGGCCTTCTCCTCCTATGCAGACCGCTTCCAGACCCTCTACCGCATGAGCAAATCCCTGAACGGCCCGTGGATCACGCCCGAGGTGGATACATTCGACACCCGCGCCTTCTACGCCGCCAAGACCGGCACGGACGGAAACCGCCGCTTTGTATACGGCTGGAACCCGACGCGCGAACTGAACAACCATCATTTCAACCCCCAGCAGCCCGACGGCCTTGACTGCAACGAGTGGGACTGGGGCGGCAACCTGATCGTTCACGAGCTCAGGCAGGAGGCCGACGGCACGCTGCGCGTCATGCCCGTCAAGGAGGTATTGGACGCCTTCGGCCCCGAGCAGCCCGTGACCATGGAGCCGCTCTGCGGCAGCTGGACGGTATCCGCCGACAGCTGCGAGGCCAATGTCCCCTACAGCTATGCGAGCCTGCTGCTTGACAAGATGCCGGAAACCTGCCGCCTGTCCATGGATGTGGAGATTCTTGACGACACCGCGCAGCTGGGCGTTGCGCTGCATGTGGACGAGCGCTTCTCCGAGGGCTACTATGCCATCGTCGATCCATTCCGCCGCCGTCTTGAATACAAGACCTCCGTGCGCATGACCGAGCGCGGCGGCCAGAAGTTCCCTTACGAGGTGGAGATGGAGCGTCCGCTTTCCCCCTTCACCGGGAATACCTTCCACATGGATGTGCTTGTCGACGGCAGCATTCTCGTCGTGTACATTGATAACCGCGTTGCTCTGGGCACGCGCATGTTTGACCGTCAGGGCGGCTGCTTCGGCCTGTTTGTCTCCGAGGGCCGCGCACGCTTCAGCAGCGTCAAAATGTTCAGCGAATAACACACAGCGGCAGGCTGAAACACGTCTGCCGCCTTTGCCATATCATCCTTGACATCACGAGTTATCATATCTATGATAACTCCATAAAGGAGATGATTGAATGACCTATCGGGAGCTTCTTGCAAAGCTGGTTGATTTAGAGCGCCTTTCTGCCGCTCCGGTTCGCGGCGAATGGAGCGGCTGTATGTCCAGCTTTGATCGCGCTTCCGCCTACGATCCCGAAACGGACACATATGCCCACTGGGACGCCAACGACGACGGCAGCGGCTGTATCCGAAAGCTCGACGACGGAAGCATCGTCGCCTTTGAATGCGACGGTCCCGGCGTCATCTGGCGCACGTGGAGCGCGCTGCCCAAGCAGGGACATATCCGCATCTATTTTGACGGTGCGGCGCAGCCTCAGGTCGACATGCCCTTCATCGACTGGTTTGAATCGCAGCCGGATGAGATCCCGCCGCTCAATCTGTCCGAACTGTCCCTGCGCCTGTCTCGCGGAAGAAACAGCTTCATTCCGATTCCCTTCAACAAATCCTGCCGCATCGAGCTGGCTGAAGGCTGGGGCACATACTATCACTTCACCTATACGCGCTTCCCGGAGGGGACGGCGCTTCCCGAATACAGCGAGCGCTTCTCCCTCGACGGCATGATCGCGCTGGCCGAAGCAGACCGAAAGCTCTATGAGCGCGGCGAATGCATGGATCGTGATATGATCGTCCATGAAGCCAGCGTACGCCCCGGCGAAAGCGCCGCCCTGTATGAAGACCCTGCGTCCGGCGCAATCCGCGAAATGGCCCTCTTTATCGACTGCCCGCTTACGGCCGAACGCGCCCGTTCCCTGATTCTGAAAACCTGGTGGGACGGAGAAAAAAAGCCGGCCGTAGAAGCGCCAATCGGCGATTTCTTCGGCGGGCCCGGATACGGGCATTACCGCTGTCTGCCCATGAGTATGGAGCGGGACAGGTATACCTGCCGGTTCTACATGCCCTTTGAAAAGGGATGCCGCATCGAGATCGCTAACCTCGGCGCAGACGCCGCACATGTCCGGATGGGGTTCTCCGTCGTCCATTCGCCCGAATGCGCAAAGGATACGCTCCGCTTCCACGCCAAGTGGCACCGGGGATACAGCGCAGAACTGGATCGCACACGTTTCCTGCCGGGCGCAGACCGATGGCCGGACTGGCCGCTGCTGCTGATTCACGGCGCAGCCGGGCGCTTTGTCGGCGTGCATATGCACATCCGCAACACTTGGAAAACACCTGACGTGCCCGCCGAAAGCTGGTGGTACGGCAAATGGGACCGGAAGAACATCGACTGGTGGTGGGGAGAAGGCGACGAGAAATTCTTCGTTGACGGAGAAAAGTTCCCTTCCACATTCGGCACCGGAAGCGAGGACTATATCGGTTACGCCTGGGCGGCAGAGCCTCCCTTC
>JAFQQU010000253.1 GCA_017410445.1 Clostridia bacterium
GACACCAGTGCGAAGGATCCAACGGCGGCGGAAAACACTGCGGAGAGTACGGTTGAAGTGAAGTCTCATAAGCGTGCGAAGAAGCGCAGCCGGGAGGAGCTGCTGGAAGGGTTGCCTGTAGAGGAGCATGAATATGAGCTTGCGGAGGAAGAGCAGAAATGTCAGCGCTGCGGATACAAGCTTGAGAAGATCGGGCGGGAGTATATCCGGAAGGAAGTAGAATACATTCCGGCGCAGGTAAAGGTACATGCATATTACCGGGCGACCTATATCTGCCGGAAGTGTGAGGCTGGGATGCCAGAGTGCGAAAGCTGTGAGCGTGCAGATGTACCGACATGCGCGGGCTGCGAAAATCGGCCGGTAATGATGCTGAAGAAAGCAGAAATCCCGGAGGAGCACAGATATCCGGTGCTGAAGCACAGCATAGCCAGCGCCAGTACGGTCGCGCAGGTGCTGTATGACAAGTACGTCATGGCCGTGCCGCTGTACCGGCAGGTGCAGGACTGGGAACGAGCCGGATTGAAAATGAACCGGGCCACGCTGGCAAACTGGGTGCTGGCCGTACACCGGGATTACTATGCGCCGCTGTGGAAGTACATGAAAGCAGAGCTTATGAAGAGCGAGGTCATCCACTGCGACGAAACGGTGGTGCAGGTATTGAGGGAACCTGGAAAAGCAGCCACGAGCGATTCGTATATGTGGGCATACAGAGCCGGCGAAAGCGAAGAGAAGCAGATCGTGCTGTTTGAGTACCAGCCGGGACGTTCGGGAGAATATCCAAAGAAGTTTCTGGAGGGATATCAGGGGTACTTCGTAACGGACGGGTATGGCGGGTACAACAAGGTAAAGAACGGAACACGCTGCGGGTGCTGGGCGCATGTGAGGAGGAAGTTTCTGGAAGCGATCCCCGGCGGGAAGCCCGAAGCAGACCAGGCGCAGGGAAGCAGGGCGAAGGAGGGATTTGAATTCTGCGAAAGGCTATTCATGCTGGAGCGGGAATTTGCAGAACTGACGGTGCAGGAGCGCTACGAAGCACGCGAAAAGCAGAGCCGGCCAGTGGTGGAAGAATTCTGGGCATGGTGCAGCAGGATAGACGCACTGAAGAATTCGCCACTGAGCGAAGCTGTTGGCTATGCCACCGGACAGAAGAGCAGCCTGAACAGCTTTTTGAAGGATGGACGAATCCCCATCTCGAACAACCTGGACGAAAATGCCATCCGTCCCTTCGTGATGGGAAGAAAGAACTGGCTGTTCTGCAATACACCGGGTGGAGCGCAGGCCAGCGCCGCGATCTACAGCATTGTAGAAACAGCAAAGGTCAACGGAGTGGAGCCGTACAAATATCTGAAGTACCTGCTGGAGCAGTTGCCGCGCGCCAACGGGCGATATTCCTATGAGCTTTGAATTCTAATTTGTAGGGTTGATTTCTTTGTATTCTCGCCCATACACCACTGCCCTCCCATTGTCCTTCTTCTCAAACACCATTCTTATCCATCAGCTTCCTGCTTGCTTGATTCGTTTACGAATATCCAAATCCGCCTCTACACTGGAATCCAACTCATCAAAACATCATCTTGATTGCTGCTGCATAAGCTTAGCTTTCCCTCCCTCAAGTTCAAATACAGTATCGCATAGCGTGTCAATGTTTTCCTTCACATGGCTGGTGAGAATGATCGTCTTTCCACTGCGCTTCAGTTCCAGCAGAATCCGGTACATATCTTCTACCCCTGCCCGATCCAGACCGTTGAAAGGCTCATCGAGCAGGAGGATTTCCGGATCCTCCATGATCGCCTGGGCGATACCCAGTCTGGCTTTCATGCCAGTAGAATACTTGCCCACGCCTTTTCGCGCCTTGGGGTCAAGTCCGACCTTCATGATGATTGCGTCAATGTCGGCTTTGGACAGCTGCTTTTTATATGCCGCTAATAGACTGAGATTCTTCCGGGCAGAATAATAGGGAATGAAAGCTGGGCCGTTGATCAGAATGCCCGTATTGGCCGGGTAATCCAGATCCTTTCCGATCTGCTTGCCCTGAACGTGTACTGCGCCCTGATCTGCCTTGATAAGTCCTGCGATAATCTGCATCAGAACCGACTTGCCGCAGCCATTCGAACCGATCAGGCCGACCGAGCTGCCAGCGGCCACCTCAAAGCTCACATCGGATAGAATGGAATGTCCCTTATAAGACTTACTTACATTTTGAATTTGTATGGCCGTCATAGTTATACCTCCTCGGCAGTTTTTTCATCTGTCTGCAATCGTCTGGCTGTGAGATACAGAATAATGAGTAAGAGTATGATCAGCACAGCCCATACCAAATTGACATACTGCATGGTTGGCGCATATTGAGTGTATCCGTTATCGAGCGTGGCCAAACGCGCCATGGCCGTAATAGAATATCTCACATACTTATATGCCAAGTAGTTGATTCTGATATAATCAAACAGGTAGATTGCCAGCAGGCCACAAATGCCCGCCGGTCTGATGCTGGGCCATTCAGTGTGTACAGCTACGACAAACAACGCTGAAAAGAATAGATATGCTGCAAAGTACAGGACGGTATATCCGAGGGCTTGCATGGGCGAGTAGATTCTGATGATGCTCATATCAAGCATCAAGTCGATTCCTCTGGCAGAAGTCATGTTTGTCTTCGCCAGTGATATAATGCACCTGCTCCACTCTCCTGATGATCCAAACCGACCGATGAAGGGAAGTAAACTGACCGTCCAGATAAACGCGGTAAATACCAGCGTGAAGAGCAAAGTCAGAACAACCTGCCCGATATACCATGACCGCTTTGACATTCTAATCAGGCGATAGCGAAACCCATGCTCAAACATCGGCAGATCGCCGAGCAGCGCCACAAAGAAGATGTAGATATAGAAGAAGGGACTGGGAAATGATCCGCCTGAATTGATCAGCAATAAAAATGGTTCAACCGGATTGATCTCTTGGTTGATTTCGGCGGCAACATCGGCAAGCGGCTGCAAATAGGAAATCAGCAGCGAGGTCAGCGCGAGCAGCGCAACCAGTGTTTTGCTTCTGAACAGCATCAGTTTAAGCTGTGTCCACGCTTCCATGACGCCGATTTTTACGTCACGCATATTTTAGCCTCCTTCCGATGATATATATTGACGCTGTCAGGCATATGCCAAAGATGACTACGTGCGTCAGCAGGATGACGCCAAAAAATCCGAGAGTATTGTCGAAGGGCACACGCAAAAGGTATCCGTGCAGATATGTCGCGGGTTTGACGTATGCCGTGCCAGCGCTGTTGAGCAGATTTGTTGCGCTTTGCAGGATGAGAAACGGGGCAAGGGCAATAACAAACGATTCCTTCGCGCAGGTACTTACCGCAAAAGCGATCATGTTTATGCTGAAGCCATACATAAACACCATCAATAGCTTAATCGCCAGAAAGAGCTGATATTGCTGCGCGCGCACCAGATTGCTGAAGCTCGCATTCAGCTCCGGTTCTAACGCATAGATATCAAGAAAAGCCTCGCTGACCAGTGGATTTTTGAAGGAAAGGACAATGAGCGATATCGCCGGGCCCAGCATCAGAGCAAGGCCGCCAATGATCGAGATGGATATTGCCTTGCCCACAATGTATCGGCTGGTACCGCTCCTCAGCAGATTGTATTTCATGATGCTGCCCTTGTAACTGCTCAGCTCCCTCACCGTAGGAAGGACGGCGATGCACGAGGCCGCGACCGTGAAAATACCAAATGACATGGACATAGTGTATAAATAGAGTAAATCTCCCTCTCCTTCAGCAAGCACAGCTTCCATAAACGCTGCAGCGCTTAGGAATACAGCCACCCAAAACCCGCGGGTTTGCACGCTGTAGAATACGTCAAGCAGAACCTTTCGCATAGCTGCCCACCCCCTTGAATCAATCTTTATTCAATCAGATCGCCCGTAACGGCATTGAACCGGAAGACCCTTCCTTCCAGATGAAGATAAGGTCTCCACGCTGTTTCTGCCGTCTGGAATTTCCATGCCGGAACATACTGGAATTTCAATGTGCTTCCAGGAATGGGGATCATTACATATTCCAGCAGGATGGAGCGAATGCTCACTGTGTCATTGGCAATATACCAGCTCAATTCCTCGCGCAGATATTCAATCGCTTCCTCGCAGGGCATGATTGTCTGAAACTCCTCGCCGCCGGTGACGTCGTACAGGCAGATATGAAACTGCAGCAGGCCGTTTTCATTGGTTATCACTTCCAGATATTGCGCTGGAACAAAAAGATCTTCTTTGCTCAGGGCAGTCCAATAGCCCTGATTCCCGCAGTACAGGCCGTCGATCATGATCGCGTAGTTGTATACATTGTAGGTGAATGTTTCGCCGCTCTCCTTGTATTCGCAAACGCCGTAGCTGTGAACAGGCGCCAATTCGTAGCTCACACCCAGAATGGAAACCAAACTGTCAAGGATCGAAGGGTCGATCGGCGCGGTGCATTCCGTTTCTTCTATTTTTGTGTCGATCCATGTATCCGGCTTTCCTTCGGTATACCACTCCGTGAGTTCTCTGGCTATGAACAATGCCATTCCGGTATTATATCCAACATGAAGGCTGCCGCCATCATACTCATATATTTCGCTAGGACAGGACAGACCGTCCTTGACCATATATTCATTGACTAGTCTCTTTGTTCTGGCAACTTCCTCCGCGTCGGCGTCCGGCCAGAAGAACGCAATAAGCTCATCGGCGTTGAATGCCGCAGGCGTAGCTATATATGAGCTGGCCTCTGTGACGCCGTAATCATATACCTGAGCATTTACCTCCAGTGTGATATCTCCTGCGGCGTAGGTGCCAACAATCTCCGGCAGACTCTCGGCTCCGGCAGCGCCAACCGTAAGGAATGCGATACACAGCGCCATCAGGATGCAGCTCAGTTTTTTCATTCAAAACCCTCCTTTGGAAACGTCAATGCGTAGCTTA